>CAVFWQ010000061.1:0-13502 GCA_963626285.1 bacterium
GACCAGCCCCAAGATGCTGGCGCATCTGCTCAAGTATGACACCGCGCAGGGCTCCTACTGCGGACATATCGGCGAAAACCTGCACACCGTCGAGGCCACTGAGGATTCCATCATCGTCGACGGCAAGGAGATCAAGATCTACGCCGAAAAGGATGCCGCGAACTGCCCCTGGGGCAAGCTGGATGTGGACGTCGTGCTGGAGTGCACCGGCTTCTATTGCTCCAAGGAAAAGAGCCAGGCTCACCTGAACGCCGGCGCGAAGAAGGTCGTTATTTCCGCGCCCGCCGGCAAGGATCTGCCCACCGTCGTCTTCTCCGTCAATGAAAAGACCCTGACCAAGGAAGACAAGATCATCTCCGCCGCTTCCTGCACCACCAACTGCCTGGCTCCCATGACCAAGGCGCTGAACGATAAGTACCCCATCGTGAGCGGCATCATGACCACCGTGCATGCCTACACCGGCGACCAGATGATCCTGGACGGTCCGCACCGCAAGGGCGACCTGCGCCGTGCCCGCGCCGGCGCTCAGAACATCGTGCCGAACTCCACCGGCGCTGCCAAGGCCATCGGCCTGGTCATCCCCGAGCTGAACGGCAAGCTCATCGGCTCCGCCCAGCGCGTCCCCGTCTGCACCGGCTCCACCACCATTCTGGTCGCCGTTGTCAAGGGCAAGGACGTCACCGTGGATTCCGTGAACGAAGCGATGAAGGCGCAGGCCTCCGCGTCCTTCGGCTACAACGAGGAAGCGATCGTTTCTTCCGACGTTATCGGCATGAAGTACGGCTCTCTGTTCGACGCCACCCAGACCATGGTCGCCAAGCTGGACGACGACACCTATCAGGTGCAGGTCGTGTCCTGGTACGACAACGAGAACAGCTACACCAGCCAGATGGTTCGCACCATTAAGTACTTCGCGGAACTCGGCTGATAAAATCATCTCGAAAAAGCCTCCTGCACTGCGGGAGGCTTTTTGCGTGTCCGAAACACTGCTATATTTCGCCGATTCACACGCCCGTCAAATCAAACGGCGGCGTATATTCGCGCCTGGCCGAGGTTTTCTCCTGCATATAGCCGTCCAGGCCGAGGGCGATGAGGCGGTCCAGGACGCGCCCGTATTCCGCGTCGGTGATGCGGCGGTCAAGCCCCTTTATCCGGCATTCGGGAATGGGGCTGTACTGGCGCATGAGGCTGACGGGCGTGCCCTCGGGGAGACGGTCATGGATGAAATCCAGCACGCGCAGGCTGTCGCCCGTGCAGCCGGGGAGGATGAGGTGGCGGACGACTGTGCCCCTGAGCATGATGCCGTCCGCGTCATACACGGGAGCGCCGGTCTGGGCGCACATCTCGATGACGGCGGCGGACGCCGCTTCAAAATAGTCCGGCGCTTCGGCGCACAGGGCGGACAGGCGCGGGGAGACGTGCTTGATGTCGGGCAGATAGATGTCCACCGCGCCGCGCAGCAGGCGGAGGGTCTCGACGGTCTCATAGCCGCCGGAATTGAACACGACGGGGACGGGCGGGCGGTAGAGGGCGAGCGCGTCCAAAATCGCCGGAACATAGGGCGTGGCGGTGACCAGATTGATGTTGTGCGCGCCCTGCTCAACGAGGGACCTGAAAATATCCGCCAAGCGCCGCACCGAGACCGTGCGACCGAAGCCGCCGTGACTGATCGCGATGTTCTGGCAGTACGCACAGCGCAGGGTGCAGCCCGAAAAAAAGACCGTGCCGCTGCCGCGTGTGCCGGAAATGCACGGCTCCTCCCACCTATGCAGGGCGGCGCGGGCAACGCGGGGAAGCGTCCCCATTCGGCAAAACCCGCTGCCGCTCTCCGCCGTGCGCTCGGCGCGGCAGGCCCGCGGGCATAAAGTGCAGATCATACGTTCCAGCTCCTTGAAAAATCGGCGTTCGATCCTATTTTCCTTTGAAAAGGCGCTCCTGTCAAGCGGGAAAATGCATAAAACGTACCGATGTATGCTTTTTTTCGGGTTTTCCATAGGCGCATTGGGGATAATGCGGGATAAGCAGGGGATAAAAAACTGTGGATAACTTGCCGCTGCGGATAAACTTTCCCCTGCCGAAAAGCAAAATATCCGTCAAATCAAGGGTTTTGAGCGGAAAAACTGTGGATAACTCTGCGGATAATGTGGACAACTTCGGATGTTCGCATATTTTCGGTCAACGCCTATCCTTTATACATTTTATTCCGCCTGTCGAACGGCACGGCTGACGGTTTTCCGTGCATACGCCGCCGTATATGCAGCATAAACCGTGCGAACAGCGTCACAATTCATCCACAAAGGATGTGGATAACCATGTGGAAAACCTGCAGATCGTCAAAAAAGACTTCGGTACGCATCCTGCGGCGGATGACGGGCGATCGGAAAAAAATGTATCATTTCCCCCATTTTCCGCTCCATTCCTCGCCTTCCCCTCCCCGCACACATATCGCCCCTTCGTTCCGTCTATATGCTTTGTGTATCAAAGTTTTCCCTGGGTGGGTGCGGGAGGGGTTTCCTTTTTCAAAAGGAGATCCCTCCCGCCTAATGATTACACAATGCATTTGACATCTCTCCCGAAATCGTGCATACTATGACGCGGAGGCGATTTTAAATGATTCGTGCGGTCATATTCGACATGGACGGCGTGGTGACGGACACCGAGCGCTTGGGGCTGGACGCGCTGGTCGAGGCGGGGCGCTTTCAGGGAATCGAATTCGACAGGGCCTTTCTCAAGACCACGATGGGCATGACCTTCCGATCCTCGGAGGGCCTGTATCACGCACTGTACCCCACCTTAGACGAAAAGGAAATGGTGGCGTATTACAGGGGCTACATGGATTCGCTCGCCCTGTCGCACAGCATCCCGCTGATGAAGGGCGTCCCAGAGCTTTTGGACGCGCTGGATGAAAAGGGCATTCCCCGCGCCATCGCATCGTCCACCTGCGTGCGCGGCATCCGCCTGTATCTGGAGGGCTGCGGCATTTACGAGCGCTTCACGAAGGTGGTTTCGGGCGATATGTGCGCCCACTCCAAGCCCGCGCCGGACATTTTTCTGAAGGCGGCGGAGGAATTGGGCGTTGACCCCAAGGACTGCCTCGTTCTGGAGGACTCGCCCAGCGGCGTGAAGGCGGGGCGCGCCGCCCGAATGCAGGTGTGCATGATCCCCGACCAGATGCCGTATTCAGACGCGCTGAAGCCCTACTGCGACCATGTGCTGGACAGCCTTCTGGCCGTCCGCGCCCTGCTGTGATATGGCGGTGGCCATTATATGCGTAGGCCGCCTGCGCGAAAAATTTTATCAGGAGGCGGCGGCGGAATATCAAAAGCGCCTGTCTCGGCTGACCAAATTGGAAGTCATCGAGCTGCCCGACCGGTCGGAGCCGCAGAATGCCTCCCCCGCCCTGCAAAAGCAGGTGACGGAGCGGGAAGGCGAAATGATTTTGTCCCGCTTAAAGCCTTCCGATCATGTGGCCGCACTCTGCATTGATGCCGAACAGATGGACAGCCCGTCCCTGGCTGCCTTTATCCGCAGGCAGGAGGGGCTTGGAAAGCGCACGGTCTTTGTCATCGGCGGCTCGCTGGGGCTGTCGGACGCCGTGCAAAGGCGGGCGGACATCAGGATTTCCATGTCGAAAATGACATTCCCGCATCAGCTGGCGCGGGTGATGCTCTTGGAGCAGCTCTATCGGGCGCACAAAATCAACGCGGGCGAAAGGTATCACAAATGACGGACACAAGGGCGCGTCTGACGGCGCTTTTTGCGATGTACCCGCGCATGGAGGCGCAGGATGTGTTCAAATACCTGCATCAGAGCGTGTTCGGCTGCGGGCATTTCGTGCATGACAGGGCGCGGGGCGTCGCGCAGATCGAGGAGGAGATGAAGACCGCCCGACCGGACGGACACGGGCTCGTCTTTCTGGACGGCGACTTTGTGCGCGTTCCGGTCGGGTATCACGGGCTCAGCGCGGGAGCCCTGTTTGAGCGCTTTTTCCTGTCCTCCGCCATGCCGTGCGGCACGGTCAAGGACCTTGAAGAGCGTCTGTTTGTCCTGCGAACGCTCGCGCAAAGCGGTGAAATCCCGCTTTCGTCCGAAATGCTGAACGAAGCCCTGCCATTATGGAAGACGGCGGGCTATCCGAGCCTGCACCACTCCGAGCCCTACCGCAGGCTCTATCATCCGGCGTACCGCGTCGTGCATCAAGATTTCATATCCGATATTTGACCCTTCTTGACTCGCTCCCTTTTTTCTTTTGTTCAGGCAGGAGATACGATGGACAAGTTCGTTTTGAAAGCCCCTTACAGCGCCAGCGGCGACCAGCCGCAGGCGATTAACGCGCTCTCCGAGGGCGTTCTGCGCGGGGACAGCGCGCAGGTGCTGCTGGGCGTGACCGGCTCCGGCAAGACCTTTACGATGGCCTCCGTCATTGAAAAGGTGCAGCGCCCGACGCTGGTCATCGCGCACAACAAGACGCTGGCCGCTCAGCTTTGCAGCGAGTTCAAGGCGTTTTTCCCCGACAGCGCGGTCGAATATTTCGTTTCCTATTATGATTATTACCAGCCGGAAGCCTACATCGCCTCCAGCGATACCTACATCGAAAAGGACGCCTCCGTCAACGATGAGATAGACCGCCTCCGCCACAGCGCGACCGCCGCGCTGAAGGAGCGCAGGGACGTCATCATCGTCGCTTCCGTGAGCTGCATTTATTCGATGGGCGACCCCTCCGAATACGAGGGGCAGATGATTTCCCTGCGGCCGGGCATGAAGATGAGCCGCGAGGAGCTTTTGCGCCGTCTGGTGGACATTCAGTACGAGCGCAACGACTTAGGCTTCACCCGCGGGGATTTCCGCGTGCGCGGCGATGTGGTGGAGATCATTCCCGCGGGCGAAAAGGAAAACGGCGTGCGCGTGGAATTTTTCGGTGATGAGATCGACCGCATCAGCGAATTTGCCGTGACCACCGGCCATGTCCTCCACACGGTGCAGCACAAGGCCGTCTTCCCCGCCACGCACTACGCCACGGGCGTTTTGGGGCGCGAGGAGGCCATCCGGCAAATCGAGCGCGATGTGAGCGAGCGCGTCGCCTTTTTTGAGGGCGAGGGGCAGCTTCTGGAGGCGCAGCGCATCGCCCAGCGCACGCATTACGACATTGAAATGCTGCGTGAAATCGGGATGTGCAGCGGCATTGAAAATTACAGCCGCTATTTTGACGGCCGCAAGCCCGGCGATGCGCCCTACACGCTGCTGGACTATTTCCCCAGGGGCTTTCTGGTCATGATCGACGAAAGCCACGTCACCGTGCCGCAGATACGCGCCATGTACGCGGGCGACCGCGCCCGCAAGGAGGCGCTGGTTCATTACGGCTTCCGCCTGCCCTCCGCCTTTGACAACCGCCCGCTCAAGTTTGACGAGTTCAACGCCCGCGTTTCTCAGGTCATCTATGTCTCCGCCACGCCCGCGCCGTATGAGTGCGGCCTGGCCACGCAAATCGTGGAGCAGATCATCCGCCCGACGGGGCTTTTGGATCCCAAACTCGTCCTGCGCAGGGCGACGGGGCAGGTGGACGACTTGGTGGGCGAGATCAACGAGACGGTCGGGCGCGGGTATCGGGTGCTTGTCACGACGCTGACGAAGAAGAACGCCGAGAGCCTCACGGATTATCTGCGCGACCTGAACATGCGGGTGCGCTATCTGCACAGCGACATCCAGACTTTGGAGCGCACCAGACTCATCCGCGATTTGCGCACGGGCGCGTATGACGTACTGGTGGGCATCAACCTCCTGCGCGAGGGGCTGGACCTGCCGGAGGTCGGGCTGGTCGCCATTCTGGACGCGGACAAGGAAGGCTTCCTGCGCTCCGAGACCAGCCTCATCCAGACCATCGGCCGCGCCGCCCGAAACGCGGACGGCCGCGTCATCCTCTATGCCGATCGGCTCACGGACAGCCTCATGAACGCCGTCAACGAGACCAACCGCCGCCGCGCCATTCAGGAAGCATACAACAGGGAGCACGGCATCACGCCCGAAAGCGTCCGCAGCGCCGTCCGCGCCCTTCTGGAGATCACCGACAAGGCGACCGAAGAGCTTCCTTACGACCTTTCGTCCGATGAAAAGGACGAGCTGATCCACCGTTTGGAGGACCAGATGCTGACCGCCGCCTCCGCGCTGGACTTTGAAAAGGCCGCCAAGCTGCGCGACCAGCTCTTTGCCGTGCGCGGCGATAAGCCCGCCGACAAGCCGCAGCAAAAGCGCCGCAGAAGGGCTAACCGATGATGAAGACCAAACGAGTGCTGATATTCCTGTTTGTCCTTTTCTTTGCCCTGCCCGCGCAGGCGGCGACGCAGGAGGAGATGGAGCAGGCCGTTTTGAACGAGCTGAGTGCCCGCCATATCATCGGCGGGGCGGTGGTCATCTCCGTGAACGGGAACACCTGCATGCAGCTCGGCTACGGCACGGACGGCGGCAAAACGCCCGTCACGACAGAGACGCTGTTTCGGGTCGCATCCGTCACCAAGATGGTGAGCGCCGTCGGCCTCATGCGCCTGTATGACGAGGGATATTTTCTCCTGGACGAGGATTTGAACGGCCTTTTGCCCTTTCCCGTCCGAAACCCGCGCTTCGAGGACGAAAAAATCACGCCGCGCCAGATCTTGAGCCACACCTCGGGCCTTGCCTCCAACAGCTATTACGCCATTGACTGGGCGAACCTGCCCCGCAGCACGCGCTATTTTTCGTCCGCCGCGCCGGGCACCCAATACGAGTATTCCAACACGAACGGCGGGCTGTTCGGCTGCCTCATCGAGGCGCTGACGGGCGAAGGCGTGAACGACTACATGACCCGCACCGTCTTTGACCCGCTGCAAATCACCGCCGCCTACGACATTCTTTCCCTGCCGGAGGACGCTCAGATCTCCCCGACCTACGGCAAGGACCGCACGGTGGCGCGGAGCTTAAAGGACTACCGGCGGGACGCGAAGCAGTACACGGCGGGCGCAGACCCCGAAAATCATCTGGCGCTCACGGTGGGCAAGCTCTTTATCAGCGCCGAGGGGCTGAACAGGCTGCTTGTCATGCTGCTTCAGGACGGCTATCTGGACGGCGCGCGCATCTTAGGATCGGAAACGGTGGCGCTCATGGAGGCAGAGCAGCATTTGGCGGAGCATTCGTCCGTCACGGCCGAAAGCCCCTACGGGCTGTCCCTCAAGCGCAGCGAGGGCATGCCGGGCGGCATTTGGTACGGGCATCAGGGCATGATCTTCGGCTTCTCCGCCAATGCCTTTTATCAGCCGGACACCGGTCTGTGCGTGACCGTCCTGTTGAACGGCTACGCCGCGGTCCAGGAGGACGGCCTGGTCACGCCCGCCCGCAGCATCATGACCATGGCCTCCGAATGGGTGCTGGACGGCTCACTGCACCCTGTCTTTGATTCGGCGGATTTCGCGGTGACGGAGGGCGGGCAATGAGGGCTGTATCGACGAAAGCGAAGAAACAGTCCGCGCAACGTTGATTTTTCCCCCGTTTTCGGCGTATAATAGGGGACGGAAAACGCTTTAACGAGGTGGCGTATGACAGACATCAGGGATTATTTCGGCAAGCGCGTGCATATGCTCGGCATCGGCGGCTCAAGCATGTCGGGGCTGGCGGAGCTGCTCCATCGGGAGGGCTGCATCGTGACCGGCTCGGACAATGCCTGCTCCCATGCGGTGGAGCGGCTGCGCGCCATGGGCATTCAAATATGCATCGGGCACAAGGCCGAAAACGTGCGCGGCGCGGCGCTCGTCGTCTTTTCCGCCGCCATCCTCCCCGACAATCCGGAGCGCGTGGAGGCGGAGCGGCTCGGCATCCCGCAGATGGAACGCTCGGTGCTGCTGGGGCAGCTCATGCGGGGACACCGGCACGCCGTCTGCGTCTGCGGCGCGCACGGCAAGACGACCGTCTCGTCCATGATTGCGCAAATCTGCATGGACGCCGGGCTTGACCCGACCGTTCATATCGGCGGGCGGCTGGACGCCATCGGCGGCGGCACGCGCATCGGCGGCAAGGATCTGTTTGTCGCGGAGGCGTGCGAATTTCACGGCAGCTTCCTTGAAATGCACCCGACCGTCGCCGTCGTATTGAACATTGACGCGGACCATCTGGATTATTACCAAGACATTGACGACATCGAGCATGCCTTCGGGCGCTTTCTTTCGCTCCTGCCCGCGTTCGGCACGGCCATCGGCTGGGGCGAGGACGCCCGCGCCATGCGGCTGCTGGCGCGGTGCGGCCGCCGCGCCGTGACCTTCGGCTGGTCGTACAACAACGACTACTACCCCGAAAACCTCTCCTACTCGGACTTTGGCTGCCCGCGCTTTGATGTGATGCACGGGGGGCAAAAGGCGGCGCATATCGAGCTGCGCGTGGCGGGAACCTTCTCCGTGCTGAATGCCCTGGCCGCGTTCGCCACATCCGCTGAGGCGGGCGCGTCCCCCGCGGGCATCGCCAGGAGCCTCTCCGAGTTCAGGGGAGCGCATCGGCGCTTTGAATTGACGGGCGTCATTGACGGCGTTCGGATGTATCACGATTACGGGCATAACCCCGCCGAGATGCGCGCCGCGCTCTCCGTAGCGAAGCTGCAAAAGGCCGGCCGGGTGTTCGCGGTGATGCAGCCGCACACCTATTCCCGCGTCAAAAAGCTCTTTGACGACTATCTGACCTGCACCGGGGACGCGGACTTTACCCTTGTCACGGACATTTACGCCGCCCGCGAAAAGGACCCCGGCGACATCAATACGCCCATGCTCATCGAGGGGATGCGCGCCCACGGCATCAAAGCCGTTCACACCCCGACCTTTGACGATACAGAGCGCTATCTCCGCGCCCACTGGCAGGCCGGCGACCTTGTCCTGACCATGGGCTGCGGCAACATCAACCTGCTCAACGAGCAGATGCAGGCGCACGGGGATACGAAAAAGTAACGGAAAACGCGCTTTTTGCGGGATAAGGCTTTTTTAAAATCCCCCGCCCGAAAAGCCGCTCACAGTACCGTTGCCCGCATCGAAGATGTTCTTTTTTATGCGCGGATCAAAGAAAAACGTCTGCCTGTCCATCTAATAAGCGACTGGGCACAGCGCCGCGCCGTTTCACCATTCTGCCATCACTCAAACCGGAGGTTTTCATGTCCCAGCCGTTCCGCTTCGAACTTCTCCACATCTGCGCCCAGTCCGGTGCGCGTCTCGGCGTTCTGCACACGCCGCACGGCGACATTCCCACGCCCATTTACATGCCCGTCGGCACGCAGGCGACGGTCAAGGCCATGACCCCGCGTGAATTGGACGAGGTCGGCGCGAAAATCATCCTCTCCAACACCTATCACCTGCACCTGCGTCCCGGTGAAGCCTTAGTCAAAAAGGCCGGCGGCCTGCATGCCTTCATGCACTGGGACAAGCCCGTTCTGACGGACAGCGGTGGCTTTCAGGTGTTTTCTCTGGCGGGGCTTCGCAAGATCACCGAGGAGGGCGTGGAATTCCGCAGCCATCTGGACGGCGGCAAACGCTTCATCTCCCCCGAAAGATCCATGGAGATTCAGGAAGCGCTCGGCGCGGACATTGCGATGGCGTTTGACGTCTGCTCACCCTATCCCTGCGACCACGCGACCGCGAAGGTGAACATGGAGCGCACGCACCGCTGGGCGGCGCGGTGCAAAAAGTACCACACGCAGGAGGATCAGGCGCTGTTCGGCATCGTGCAGGGCGCGTTCTGTGATGACCTGCGCATTGAGTCCGCAAAGGCCCTGGCCGACATGGATTTTATCGGCTACGGCATCGGCGGGCTCTCCGTCGGCGAGCCAAAGCCGATGATGTACGACCTGATGGACAAATTCATGCCTTATATGCCCGCCGAAAAGCCGCGCTATCTGATGGGCGTGGGCACGCCGGACTGCCTGTTTGAAGGCGTTCTGCGCGGCGTTGACATGTTCGACTGCGTGTTGGCCACGCGCATTGCCCGCAACGGCACGGTGCTGACCAAGAACGGCCGTCTGGTCATCCGCAACGCGACCTATGCCGAGGACTTTTCGCCCCTGGAGGAGGGCTGCGACTGCTACGCCTGCCGGAACTTCTCCCGCGCCTACATCCGCCACCTCTTCAAGGCGGGCGAGATCACCGGCGCGAGGCTTGCGTCCATTCATAATCTGCGCTACCTGCTCCGGCTCATGGAGGACATTCGGGACGCCATCGCCCGCGACCGCTTCCTTGACCTTCGCCGCGAATTTTACGAAAAGTACGACATGAGCAGGAATTTCTGAGGAAACGGCATATCGGGCGCAATATCCGTGCGAAAAAGGAGTCTCTTGATGAAACGCTTGCTTTCTGTTCTTCTGGTGCTGTGTCTGCTTTCTCCGCTGTGTTTGGCCGAGGTCAGCACGGAGGAAATGGACGCCTTTGCCGACCACGCTTTCAAGGCGCGGAAGGTGCAGGGCGGCGCCGTCATCATTTCCGAGGGCGACAGGGTGCTGTACTCCTACGTCTACGGCTATCGGGACGCGAAGAAGACGCAGCCCGTCACCTTGGACACCTGCTTCCGCATTGCGTCCGTGACCAAGCTCGTCACCGCGATCGGCGTGATGCAGCTGTACGAGCAGGGCTTGTTTTCCTTGGACGCGCCGGTTTCGGACATCCTGCCCTTTCCCGTTGTCCATCCCCAGTTCCCCGACATTCCCGTCACGGCGCGGCAGGTGCTGAGCCACACATCGGGCTTTCGTTCGGTGCAGACCTATTTCCCGAACTGGGAAAAGCTGGCGGAATCCAAGACCAACGCATTTTTTCAGCCGAAGGCAGCGCCGGGCACGCAGTACATCTATTCCAACATGAACGGCGGGCTGCTCGGCGCGATGATAGAAGCCCTGAGCGGTCAGAGCGTGAACGCCTACATGACGGAACACGTTTTTTCGCCGCTTCACATCAACGCCGCCTATTCCGTCACCCTCCTGAACGACAAAACCGACATTGCGGACAGGCTCAAAAAATCCGGCGCGCTGCGCCGCACGGCAGAGCAGGAAGCGGAAAAATACGCGGACTATGACGACACCTGCGACCCGCGTGCGCACACCGAGCGCACCGTCGGCGGCCTGTACATCAGCGCAAACGGCTTGGCTGCCCTGGCGCAGGCGCTGGCCTGCGGCGGAACGCTTCACGGCGTTTCCCTGTTAAGCGCCGATACCCTGTCTCTCATGGAGCGGGAGCAGAACACCGAAGGCTCGTCCGTCACCTGCAAAACGCCCTACGGCCTGGGGCTCACGCGCACGGAGGGCATGACGGGCGGCACATGGTACGGCCATCAGGGGCGGATGGACGGCCTGTCCTCCAATCTTTACTATCAGAAGGAAACGGGGCTGTCCGTAGCCGTCATTGCAAACGGCTACACCGCCTTCGCCATTGACGGCATCGTCTCTATTGCCCGTGTTTTCATGGAAAAAGCACAGGAGCTTCGCACAGCTTCGGAAGGGAATGATTGATATGAAACGCTTTTTAAGCCTCCTGCTGGCGCTCATACTGCTGGTGCCTGCGGCAGCGCAGGCCGAGCGCAAGTGGTCGAAGTTTTACAACCACGGCAGCCGCGACGAGGCGCGGATCGCCATCACCATCGACGACTGGTGGCATCCCGAAATGCTGCCGGATTTCCTGGATGTGGCGAAGGAATACGGCGTGCATCTGACGCTCTATCCCTGCGGCTGCAACCTCCATGCCGAGGACAGGGAGCTGTGGCAGCGCGCCCTGGACGAGGGGCACGAAATCGGCAGCCACGGCTTTACGCACACGGATTTTTCCGTGCGCGGCAGCCTCATCATCCAGCGCGACTTGGAAAAATACCAGACCGCGATCGACGAAACGCTGGGGTATCATTACGAGTTCCTGACCGTGCGCGTCCCCTACGGCAAGGGGCGGGCGGGCGCCAACAGCAATTCGCTCAGACGCTCCCTGCATCAGGCCGGCTTTGACCATGTCATTTTCTGGGACGTGGACAACACCAAGGACTTAAACAAAGCGCTCAAGAGCATCCAAAACGGCAGCATCGTCCTCATGCACGGCAACAACAACGACCTGAAATTCTTCCGCAAGCTCATGGAGGCGCTCAAGGACAGGAATTACGAATACGTCACCGTCTCCGACCTCCTCGGCATCACGAGCCGCCTCATTCCGGAGGACGAGGAAACGTAAGGGAACGGCCTGCATGACGAACGGGAAACCCTTCACTTTTTTGGAAAAACCCTTGCGCTTTTGACGGGGCTGTGATACAATAGCGAATGCTGATTTGTGCGCAGCCGTATCCTGCGCCCGAATCGCGCTGATGAATCCATTTCGGGAGGTGAAAAAGAAAATGCCGAACATTAAGTCTGCTATCAAGCGCGTGAAGGTTTCCAAGAAAAAGAACCTTCAGAATCGTATGGTCAAATCCGGCGTCAAAACCGCCGTTAAGAAGTATGAAGCCGCTTTAGCCGCCGAGCCTGCCACCGCCAATGTGCAGCTCAGCAGCGCCTCTTCCGCGCTGGACAAGGCTGTGTCCAAGGGCGTCATCCACAAGAATGCCGCGAACCGCAAGAAGGCTCGTATGGCCAAGGCGCTCGCCAAGGTCGCCAAGTAATTGGCATTTTCATTCACCCTCTTCCCGCTGTAATGGCGGGTTTTTTCATACGGCGCAGCGGATGCAGGGAGGTTATCAAGCCCGTCATGAGCATAGGATTTTTCCTTGTGGTTACTGTTATTTCTGCCATTGGCGTGGCTGTGGCTGTGGCTCTCGCCAGTCGTGACTTGCAAAAGCAGCTGAACAGCATCGAAAAGACCAGGCTCCTCACGACCAATATACGGAGCGAAAGCTCGTTCGGCAGGTACTCCGAGCGCATCGAGGCGACCTTCATGATTTATTACAAGGACGGCACCCGCGAGGCCAAGACGGTCGACACGAGCGACAGAAAGACCTATGACGCCTACATGAGCAAATTGGAGCTGTGACCAAGGCATCGCCCGAAAGCGCACGGCGGACGAAGGCATTGCCGCCGTCATGGCCGGATTTCCCTCGGCCAAAAGGCCGGCGGTGACGCGCCTGAGCTGCGTCAGGATAAAATCGGGCAAGCTCCCGAAACGCAGTCAAAAATCCGAATGCCCGCTTCACGAAGCAGAAGGCGTTCGGATTTGTTTTCGGGTCACTCTGCCCACATGACCGAAAATGGCGGAAATCCGAGGGGGATACCCCTCTTTTTTGTTGAAAAGCCGCTTTTGAACGGCTGATAATACAAAAAACGTCCGAAAGCATGACGTTTCCGGACGAATGTGGTGGAGCATAGCGGATTCGAACCGCTGACCTCTACAATGCGAATGTAGCGCGCTACCAACTGTGCTAATGCCCCATGCGTCATTCGTAAGACAGCCTCTTACAAATGCTTGAGTATTATAGCACACGGCATGAGAAAATGCAAGGGTTTCAAAAAGTTTTCTTTAAGGCGTCCCCGCCGAAATCAAAGTCTGTGT
>CAVFWQ010000062.1:0-13401 GCA_963626285.1 bacterium
CATAAGCCGCCTCCGAAATCAAACTTGCATTTGCATTATAGCATAAAATCCTATATAATGTAGCTGTTCATCCACTTTTTTGCATTGACGGAGTGATGATGATGGTGGTTTGGATAACCGGCGCATCAAGCGGCTTGGGGCTGCACACGTCGGCCACGCTTCAGAAGGCGGGCATGACCGTTGTTTCCGGTGCCCGTTCCTTCAAAAATCATGAGGGCAAAAGTGACTGCGGTCATCGGCTGCAGCTTGACGTGACCGATGACGCCTCCTGCGCCGCGTTTTGCCGAAAGGCGTTTGCGCTGTACGGTGCGCCGGATGCGCTTTGCTGCTGCGCGGGCGTACTGACCTTGGGCGCTTGCGAGGACTATACGGACGCGGAGCTTTTCGATGTCCTGAACACCAACTTTTTAGGCATGGTGCGCGTGATTCGGCGGGCGCTTCCGCTGATGCGCGAAAAAGGGCAAGGAAAAATCATCCTGTTCTCCTCCGTAAACGGTGTGCTCGGCATCCCGTTTCAGGGCGCGTATACCGCCGCCAAGTACGCCGTGGAGGGCTTTGCGGAGTCGCTCCGCATGGAGGTCAAGCCTTTCGGCATCTCCGTCTGCGTGGTCGAACCGGGCGACCATCGGGGCGGCTCCGATATCTATCGGCGGCATGCGGAGCATACGGACGGGCATTCGCCCTATGCCGCCGCTTACCGCAGCGCCGCAGCCAAAATCGCCCATGACGAGCAACACGGCAGCGACCCCGATAAGCTGGGACTGCGCATCGCCCATGCGCTTCAAAAAAAGCGTCTGCCCTGCAAGCTTATCATTGCCAGCCCTTCGCAGCATCTGGCCGTGCTTCTGCATAAGCTGCTCCCTGCCCGGCTTTTCGCCCGAATCATCCGTTCCTATTATGTTTCATCCAAAACTTAAATTGCTGTTTTCGTTGCAAAACCTTCACGCATCCTGTATAATGATGACTGGTATAGAAACACTGTTGGAGGTCTGAGGATGTACAAGCTGCTGCTGGCGACCGATGTGTCTGAAATCAACGAGCTGGTGCAAAAGGACATTGACTGGATGCAGCGGGGTTTTAAGCCGCCCGTGCTCGCTTCCACCGTTGATGAAGCCGTGTCCCTGCTCAGTGTGTCCGACTTTGACGCAGTCGGATTTCGCTTTGCACACGAGGACACGGCCAGGTTAGAAAAATATCTGGAAGAAAAGAGGCCGACGCTTCCCATCTTTAACATCCGCTCCGCTGCGGACAGGCAGCTTGTTATTTTAAAGGATTTGAGGCATCTTCTAAACCGTCTCCATGCCGATTTTGCCGACGAGGTCTATGACGACGAGGCGCTGATGGGCCTGGTGCAGGACGAAATGACGCACTCTCTGCTGGCGGGAGAGATCACGAAAAAATCCGTGATGGTCAACTGGCTGCATATGCTCCGTGCGCACATGGATCCCGAGCGCACCTGTATGCTGTTTGAAATCGATATGCCGCAGGGCGAGGTCTATCTGTCCGACCGCTGGCATCACGGGCAGGAGCGGCTGGAAAACGCGCTCCGCTCCAATTTCTTCGGCCGCTATGCCGATAACATTTATTACGCCGTGGCCGTGCTGACCAACCGCCACATCCGTCTGGCCGCCATTCCCGCCCTGACGCTCAAGGCCGATGACAGCGCCTTCTGTCAAAGCGCGGCCGCGCATGTGGACAATTCCCTGCTGCTCATCAAGGAATATCTTGACCTTGACCTGAGGATTGTAGACACCAAGGTTTTGCCGTCCATGACGGCGCTGGTCGCGCCGCAGACGGACAAATAATGAAGCAGACGTTACGCTTATGATATAAAGGAGGCTTATCCTATGGGCATTTTTTCCAACATCATCCGCGGCCAGCTTGTCGATGTCATCGAATGGAAGGATTCGACGGCGGATACGATGGTCTATCGCTACGACTGCGGCGGCAAGGAAATCATGATGGGCGCACAGCTCACCGTGCGCGAAAGTCAGGTCGCCGTGATGGTCAATGAGGGGCAGCTGGCGGATGTGTTCACCCCCGGCCGCTATGAGCTGCAAACCCAGAACATGCCCATCATGACCGCGCTCAAATCGTGGAAATTCGGCTTTAATTCCCCATTCAAGGCCGAGGTGTACTTTGTGAACACCAAGCAGTTCCTTGACCAGAAGTGGGGCACGAGCAATCCCGTGATGATGCGCGACAGCGAATTCGGCATGATTCGCCTCCGCGCCTTCGGCATTTATTCCTTTGCCGTCAGCGACCCCAAGGTTTTCCTGCGCGAGGTGTTCGGCACGAACGGCGAATTCACGACCTCATATGTGACCGGGCAAATCAAGCGCACCATTGTGTCCGGCCTGTCCGATGCCATCGCCCAAAGCAAGATTCCCGCGCTGGATTTGGCCGCCAACTATGACGAGCTGGGCGATTACGCTTTGCAAACGCTCTCGCCCCGCCTGTCCAACATCGGCCTCAAGCTCACATCCTTCGTCATCGAAAACATCTCTCTGCCGGAAGAGGTCGAAAAGGCGATGGACCGCCGCACCTCCATGGGCGTTGTGGGCGATTTGAACAAGTACACTCAGTTCCAAGCAGCCGAGGCGCTGCGCGAGGGCGCAAGTACACCCAACAGCATGACCGGCATGGGCGTCGGCATGGGCGCGGCCGCCATGATGAGCCAGATGATGAGCGGCGCATTCGGTCAGCAGCAAGCCTCCGCCCCGCAGCAGCCCGTTCAGCAGCCCGCCGCTCAGATGCAGGGCGCCGTGTGCATCGCCTGCGGGAAACCATTGAGCGCAGGCGCAAAGTTCTGCCCCGAATGCGGCGCAAGCCAGAATCCCGTTTGCGGAAGCTGCGGCGCGAAGCTCACGGCGGGCGCGAAGTTCTGCCCCGAATGCGGACAAAAGCAGTAAATCGGTTCGTCAAACTTTCTGATACTCAGGCGGCGGGATGATTTTGTCCCGCCGCTTTTTATCAGCACAGAAAAGAGGGTCTCTGTCATGGAAAAAATGCTGCTGATGCGCCCCGACGCATCATATTTAGAGGAAGCAAGCGCCTACCGCACCGAATTTTTGGCCGCCGGCAGTTCGATGGACGGCACGGGAATACTGCGCCAGACGGATGCCGCCGAATGGCTGCGGCTCCTTCCGATTTACGAAAACCCTCAAACCGTGCCGAAGCCGCTCGTGCCTGCGACCCAGCTCATCTATGTCCGTGAGGCCGACCGCCGCCTTGTCGGGATGCTTCAGGTGCGGCATTTTTTAAACGACTATCTTCGGCTCTTCGGCGGTCACATCGGCTATTCCGTTCGCCCGTCCGAGCGGCGCAGGGGCTATGCCTCCGAGATGCTCAAGGCCGCCCTCCCCTTCTGCAAAAGCCTCGGCCTTGACCGCGTCCTCATCACCTGTTTCACGGAAAATGAGGCCAGCCGCCGGGTCATCCTCAAAAACGGCGGCGTCTATGAAAACACTGTTCGTCATCCGCAGGAAAATAAGGACTTGGAACGATATTGGATAACATTATCATAATGAAACCGTGAAGGACGTTCCTCTTTCGGGGGTTGAAGGCAGCGCCGCGCAAATAAGGTGCTGCCTTCAAATTTTCTTGCCGCGAATATTGACTTTTTTCCCGATTGCGCGTATGATATAAGTAAATTAAATCGAAAACGATTTAATTAAAAATACAGGCATCACCGACGAAATGAGCGGCCATGCCTGAGAAAAGAGGAACGTTTATGCCGGATTATCGGACGATTCCCGCAAACGAGCTGGGAAAGGGCAGCAACATCAAGGTGGAGCTGTGCGAAACAGAGGTCGACCTGTACTGGAAGATGGCCATGGAAGTAGCCGAGCTGATTGAGGAAAACAACCAAAAGGGCGAGCCGACCGTGATGATTATCCCCTACGGCCCGCTGGGACCCTACGCCCGTCTGGTGGACATGGTGAACAAGCGCCGCATCAGCCTGAAGAACTGCTGGTTCATCAATATGGACGAATATCTGGATAAGAACAACCAGTACCTTCCCAAGGACGACCCGCTGTCCTTCCGCGGCGGCATGGAACGCACCTTCTACAGCCTTGTCGATGCGGAGCTGAACGTGCCTGAAGAGCAGCGCTTCTTCCCCGAACCCGGCAACGAGGGCAGGGTCTGGGAAATCATTCAGAAGTTCGGCAAGCTGGATATGTGCTGGGGCGGTGTCGGCATCACCGGCCACATCGCCTTCAATGAGCCGCCCGAACCCGGCGAAGCCTGCACGAACGAGGAGTTTCTTGCCCGCCCGACCCGCATCCTGCACATTGCCCGCGAGACCAAGACCATCAACGCCTACATGAACGCCGGCGCAGACTTGGACGCCATCCCCGATACCTGCATCACCGTGGGCATGAAGGAGATTTATTTTGCCCGCAAGGTGCGCATGTGCATGCCCCGCGACTGGAACGCCGCCATGCTGCGCAAGGCGCTGCACGGCCCTGTCACCTGCCATGTGCCGGTCTCGCTGTTCCAGAGCCATCCCGATGCGAAGATTTACGCCATCCGGCTGGCAGCGACCACGCCCGTCATCCCCGAAATCCGCATTTACAACAAGTAAGGCAGGAGCGGCACCATGAAAAATGCGCTTTGGATAGGACACGGCCGTCTGGTGCTGCCAGACGGCGTCATAGAGGACGGCTCTTTGCTGATCGAGGACGGCGTCATCGCCGCCCTCTGTCAGGCCGCTCCAGAAAATGTGCCGCAGGCGGACGCGAAAAACGGATACATCCTGCCCGGTTTTGTCGATTTGCATGTTCACGGCGGCGGAGGAGGAGACTTTATGGATGCCGCCGAGGACTCCTTTGCAAAGGCCGCCCGCACCCATATGCTGCACGGAACGACCGCCCTGGTCGCCACGACCATGACCTGCCCCGATGCGCTTTTGGAGCAGACGATCTCCTGCTTCTTGGATGCCAAAAAGCATCAGCAGGACGGGGCGCAGCTGCTGGGGCTGCATCTGGAAGGGCCGTTCTTTTCCTCCGCCTCCAAGGGCGCACAGCCCGTCGGCGAGCAGAGAACGCCCACGCGGGACATGCTGGAGCATATGATTCGCTTGGCCGATGGCAACATCCTCCGCTGGGACATGGCGCCGGAGCTGCCCGGCATGGAGCTGTTTGCTCAGGTCATGAAGGAAAACGGCATTTTGCCTGCCGTGGCGCACACAGCCGCGAACGCGGAAACAGCCATGCATGCCTTTGACTCGGGCTTTTCGCACGCCACGCATTTTTACAACGCCATGACGACCTTCCACAAGGAAAACGGCATCGTTCATGCGGGCGTGATAGAGGCAGTCTACCTGCGCGACGACGTGACCATTGAGCTGATTGGCGACGGCCGCCACATTCCGAAGGAAAGCATGCAGCTTGCGTACCGCATCAAGGGAGCGGACAGGATTGCGCTCATCACCGATGCCATGCGCGCCGCCGGAACGAATGATGTTCACAGCATCTTGGGGCCGCGTGCGGGCGGTGTGCCTGTCGTTGTCAAAGACGATGTCGCGCAGCTGGAGGACTTTTCCTTCTACGCGGGCAGTGTCTGCACGATGGACCGTGCCCTGCGCACGGCGCATGTGCGGTACGGGCTGCCGCTTCCCGATGTCAGCAAAATGCTGTCCCTGACCCCCGCCCGCCTGTGCGGAGTGGATGGGCAAAAAGGCAGCCTTGCCGTCGGAAAAGACGCGGATATCGTGCTGATGGACAGCGACTTTCAGGTGCGGCAGGTCTATATCAAGGGAAAATGCCGCCTGCAAAAGGAGGAATAAAGATGGAAATGACGCTTTCCTGCGGGATAAAGCTCAAATTGGTGGACAGTGAGAGCAGTCTTTACCTGGACATGGCGCTTGCCATGCTGGAAAAAATCATCGCCTGTCAAAAAGAAAACCGTTCCTGCGTGCTGATTGTTCCCGTCGGTCCGACAGGGCAATACCCCATTTTTGCGGAGCTTGTCAATCGGCTGAACATTTCGCTGCACCATGTGCATTTTTTCAACATGGACGAATATCTCTGGTCGCTGAAAAAGGCCATCGAGCCGGAGCACTTCATGAGCTTTCACAAGCGCATGAACAGCGAATTTTACAGCCGTGTGCGGCCTGATTTGGTGATGCCGGAAAGCCAACGCCATTTCCCGGAGCCGGGGCATGAGCAGGCGTACGACCGGATGCTTGCCGATTTGGGGCATGCGGAAGCCTGCTTCGGCGGCCTCGGCATTAACGGGCACATCGCCTTCAATGAACCGCCAGAAGCGGACGCGCCCATGACGGCGGAGGCCTTCGGCAATCTCGGCACACGGGTTCTGCCCATCAGCCGCGAGACCCGCACCATCAATGCTTACGGCTATCAGCGCGGCGACATCCGCGGGATGCCGGAATACTGCATCACGGTCGGCATGAAGGAGATCCTATCGTCCCGTTCCGTGTATATCGCCCTGAACCGCGATTGGCAGCACGGCATTGCCAAGCACGTCTTCAACGACCACGTTCAGGCGCAGATTCCCGCGACGCTCCTGCAAAATCATCCGAACGTGCTGTTTTGTGCGCCGGAGAGTATTGGCAGCGGGCTGTAAATCGTGTATAATGAATCTCAATGAGGCGGCGGAGGCTTTGACCTCCGCCGTCAAACGTGCAAAGAGGGAGGCCGCCTTATGGCCGTCAGCGAAAAAACAGCCCTGCGGCACACGCTCTGGAAGCGGCAGATTCTGGAGATTATCCGCCGGTCTCCCAATCCGAGCAAGGCCTCTGTCAAGCGTGAAACGGGGCTGAGCATGGAAAGCGCCCTGTCGCTGGTGGAGGAGCTTCTGAACGAGGGGCTCATCAGCGCGGGCGGGAAAGAAACGCGGGAAAGCGCGGGGCGGCGGGCAACGGTGCTGCGCATCAATCCGGACGGCTGCTATTTTATCGGCATCCGCTTCAGCGCAGGCGGCATTTCCGGCGTGTGCATGGATTTTGAGCATCGGGTGGTGCTGTCCGAAAGGCATGAGCTGAACGGCATCCCGACGGCGAAAGAGGTCATCGGCCGAATCGAAGCGTGCATTCAAAGCCTGATTGAAAAGATGGGCGAAAGAAGCAGCCGGCTTCGGGGCATCGGCATCGGGGCGCCGGGCATCATTGATTTGGAAAAGGGCATCGTGACCCGCTATGTGCATATCCCCGATTGGGAAAACGTCCCCCTGCGCGACATCATGCAGGCGCGGTTTCATGTGCCGGTCTATGTGGAGCACGGCGTTAAAAGCGCCGCCCGATGCTTCCTGAAGGGGCAGGACGCCTCCTGCCTGTTCGTGCAGATGGGGCGCGGCATCAGCATGTGCATGGCGGTGAACGGGCAGATTTGGAACGGTGCGAGCTATCTGTCCGGCGAGGTCGGCCATATGCACATCGAGGGCAATGACCTGCCCTGCGACTGCGGACGGCGCGGGTGCTTGGAAACGGTCGTCGCCGGCGGTGCGCTGAAACATGCCGCGCAAACCAGCCTGTGCGAGCCTGAATTCGCCTTTTTGCGCGCATCGGCGGATGCGGATAAGCCCGTCAGCCTCTCCGCCATCTGCAAGGCGGCGGACGCGGGCTGCGCGGGCTGCATCCGGCTCATGGAGCGGGCAGGACGGGCGGTCGCCTATATGCTCTCGGCGGCCATCATGGTGGTCAACCCTGCCACGGTGCTGCTGAAGGGGCGGCTGTGTGAAAGCAGGACTTTTATTCATGCTTTACTGGAACAGATGGCGCTTTTATGCCTGCCGGAAATTTTATCCGCCTCGACATTCACCTATCTCCCCGCCGATGAGGAGACGGACGCAAAGGGCGCAGCGGAGCTGCCGTTTGACCGTCAATTCGGCGTGGAGGAAATCGGGGACGCGGCGCAGCAGGCGCTGAAAGCGTCGCTGTAATGAAAGGATGGACCCGTATGGACGAAAAATTTCTGATACTTCTGGCCAATATTTTATCCGGCATCGGAATGCTGCTGAATTTAATCAGCGTCGCCATGAAGACGAAAAGGAAAATGGTAGTCGTGCAGACCTTCCAGAACCTGTGCGTCACGGCAGGTCAGCTCTGCGTGCACGGCTATGCCGGCGCGATTCAGGACGGCGTGGCGGCCGTGCGCAACGTGTTTGTTCTGAAGGGGTGGGACAAAAAGCCCGTGAAGGTCTTCTTTGTCGTCATCGCCTTTACATTGGGCATGGCCTTTAATAATTCGGGGCTCATCGGGTATTTGGTGGTCATCGGCGCCACCGTTTATGCCGCCGCTGTCGTTGCGGAGCAGGCGAACGAAAAAACGCTCAAATGCATCATGCTGTTTTCCTGCGTCATCTGGGGACTGTACGATTATTCCCTTCAAAATTACGTCAAGGCGCTCGGCAACCTCGCCTCCCTCATCATGGCTGTTGTTTACCTCCTTCGCCACCGCGACGGCAAGCTCTGGGGCAAGGAAGAGACGGAAGAAAAAGCAAACGCTTAAAATCGCATAAAAATGACCGGCCTTGCCGATTGGCAGGGTCGGTTTTTTGCGTTCTGTCACTCTTCGATAATATCAAACGCTGCGGCGCGTGCCATGCGGTTCATCACCGCAAGCCCGACATCCGTGCTGTCCACGCCCTCGGCAAAAAGACGGTCGATATGCAGCGCATCCGCCTGCCGGAGCAAGGCGAAAATATTGTGGGCGATTTCCGCATCGTTCGCGCCCATGTCCATCACGCGGCGGTCGCCGTAATCGGCCATATGCTGGGTCATGGCCAAAATACAGGCGTTTTCGCTGGCGTCATACGCCTTTTTCACGGCCTCAATGACGCGGTGCTCATCCCCGCGCAGAATGGTCATTTTTCCCCTCGGCGCGTAGTGCTTGTGGCGCATACCGGGCGACGGCGCGGCCTCTCCCTCCTTCAGCGGGCGCATGACGCTGTCCGCCACGGACACGCTGCCGCACACCTTGGCAATCATCGCGGGCGTGACCGCGCCGGGGCGAAGGACAACGGGCGTTTCGTGCGTCAAATCCAGCACCGTGGATTCCACGCCCACATCACACGCTCCGCCGTCCAAAATAAGCGGAATCCTGCCCTTCATGTCCTCCATGACGTGCTGCGCCGTGGTCGGGCTGGGACGGGTGGATCGGTTGGCGCTGGGCGCGGCAATGGGCAGCCCGCAGATTTTCAGCACCTCGTGCGCCACGGGATGGCTGGGCATCCGCACGCCGACGGACGCAAGCCCCGCCGTCACCACATCGGGGACAGCGCTTTTTCTCGGCAGCAGCAGGGTCAGCGGCCCCGGCCAGTATGCCGCCATCAGCTTTTTCGCGTTCCCGCTGACCTCGCACAATTCGTCCAATTGCTCCGCACAGGCCACATGGACGATCAGCGGATTGTCCGCCGGACGGTTTTTGGCATCGAAAATGCGCCGCACGGCCGCTTCATTCAGGGCATTCGCGCCCAGGCCGTACACGGTCTCTGTCGGGAACGCCACCAGTTCCCCCTGTCTGAACAAATCCGCCGCCATCCGAAGCGACTGCTCATCAGCGGGCAGACATAACGTCTCGTATTCCATAAGCTCTTTACACCTTAATGCTTGCCAATTTTTCCGTCTGCTCCCGCATGGCCAGCGCATCAATGATTTCATCCAAGTCGCCGTCCATGATGTCGTCCAAACGGTACAGCGTCAGCCCCACGCGGTGGTCCGTCACGCGCCCTTCGCGGAAATTGTAGGTGCGGATGCGCTCATTGCGCTCTCCGCTGCCCACCTGACTGCGCCGCTTCATGGCGTATTCCGCATCCTGCTGCGTCCTGTACAGGTCATACAGCCGCGCCTTCAGCACCTTCATGGCCTTTTCCTTGTTCTTCAGCTGGCTCTTTTCGTCCTGACAGGTCACGACCAAGCCGGTCGACAGATGCGTCATGCGCACGGCAGAGTCTGTTCTGTTGATGTACTGCCCGCCGTGCCCCGATGCGCGGTAGGTGTCGATGCGGATATCCTCCGGCTTCACCGTGACCTCCACGTCCTCCGCCTCCGGCAGAACGGCCACGGTCGCCGTGCTGGTGTGGATGCGCCCCGCCGTCTCCGTCACCGGCACGCGCTGGATGCGATGCACACCGCTTTCGTACTTCATCCGCGCAAACACACCAGCCCCCGTCAGCGAAAACACGGCCTCCTTGATGCCGCCCAGCTCGGTCTCGGTCATATCGATGGGTTCTGCCTTCAGCCCGTGCCGCTCGGCATAGCGCGTATACATCCTGAGCAGCAGCCCCGCAAACAGCGCTGCCTCTTCTCCTCCCGCGCCGGGGCGAATCTCCAAAATGGCGCTGCGTTCATCATTCTTGTCTTTGGGCAAAAGGTGCAGCCGCAGTTCCTTTTCCGCCTGCTCCTTTTCGGGCAGCAGCGTCTTCAGCTCCTCGGCGGCCATGTCCTTAAAATCCGGCTCATTTTCCATCTCCCGCGCCTGTTCGATGCGCGACAGCAGCACCTGATAATCCCGCCATGTGTTCACTGCCGGTTCCAGCTGCTTCTGCTCCCGCAGAATGCTTTGGTAGCGCGGGACGTCCAAAATAACCTCATTCTGCGCGGCCGCCTCGGTCAGTTCCTCATAGCGCGCACAGAGCGCCTCAAATTTATCTTCCATCATGCGTCCTTTTATTCTCCCGAAGCGTTCCCAGCACCACACGCGGCAGGCCGGATAAATCGTTCACCGTGCGGATACCCTTAAAATGCGTCTCCATCATGCGGGCAATGGCCTCGCTCTCGCCATCGCCCGCTTCCAGGAGCAGCGCCCCGCCCGCTTCCAAATGCGCGGGCGCTCCATTGATGATTTTCCGATAAAAGTTTAATCCGTCTTTTCCACCATCCAGCGCCAAGACAGGCTCACGCCGTACCTCCTCCTGCAGATAAGGCAGGTCGCCGGACGGAATGTAGGGCGGATTGGAAACGATGACGGAAAAACGCTCTCCCCGCACGGCATCCCATAAATCGCCCTGCACAAAGCGCACGTCCGCGCCGTTCAGCGCCGCGTTTTTTCGGGCGATGTCCAATGCTTCCCTGCTGATGTCCGCCGCCGTCATGCGGCAGAGAGGGCTCAGCTTCTTAACTGCCACCGCCAGTGCGCCGGAGCCCGTGCATAAGTCCAGCACACAAGCGCCGTCCGCAGCGAACAAAAGCGCCTGCTCGCAAAGCGTTTCCGTATCCGCACGGGGAATCAATACGGCGGGCGTGACGAGAAGATCAAAGCCCATGAACGGCTGCGTTCCCAGAATATACTGGAGCGGCTCGCGTGCCCTCCGCCGTTCCGTGAGGGCAAAAAACGCCTCTTCCCGCGCCTTTGTCAGCACGGTGTCACCCGACAGACACACAAGCAGCCGAGGCGCATCAAGCACCTCGGCCAGCAGATATTCGGCATCCAAGCGGGCATCCGGCACGGCAGCCTCACGAAGCAGGGTTTCCGCCGTGCGAAGCGCCTCCCGAACGGTCATTGTGCCGTCTCCGCTTCCGTCTGCTTTTTGATGATGACCCAGCCCTCCGGCGTTTTCTCGCCCTCCGGCAGGCCGTGTAGCGCGGCGTTCATGGATGCGATGGCGACCTCGCACATCTCGTCCGTGGGCTGTTTTGTGGTCAGCTTCTGCATCATGAGCCCAGGCCAGCGCAGCGCCCGGCACACGGGCGAATCATTGTGCGCCAGACCCTTGAGCGCCTCATAGCTGACGCCCGTGATAACAGGCAGCATCAGAAGACTGCGCAGCACCTTGGCCATATAATTTCCCGCGATGTTGAAGCCCGTCAGCCCCAAGATGATGTAATCGACCACAGAGGCCAGCAGGATGGACAAAACAAATGTCAGCAGCAGGAAACTCGTGCCGCAGCGCGGATGGAGCGTGGAAAACTGCTGCGCGTTCTTCGGAGTCAGCGGCAGGTTATGCTCATGGCAGTACACGGTCTTATGCTCCGAGCCGTGATACTGGAACGTCCTTCGCATATCGGGGATACGCCCGCACAGGGCAATGTAGGCAATCAGGATGGCGATGCGGATAACGCCCGCCAGGAGGTTCACGGCCAGCGGCGACCAGCCCGCCTCCGTCAGCCACCGCGTCGGGATGTTGGGCAGCAGAACGAACAGGCCGACGGACATCACGACGGCCAGCACGACGGCCATGCCCATCACGATTTTGTCCACGCCCTTGCCCAGCTTTTCGGCCAGCCATTTTTCAAACTTGGACGGTTCTTCCTCGGCTGCGCCCGCCATGTTCGCTGATGCCTCCAAGGTGTTCATGCCCATCACGAGCATATTGACAAAATTCACCGCGCCGCGGATAAAGGGCTTGCCCATCCACGGATGCTTTTTTGAAATCGGCTCGTATTCATCGCGCTTGACGACGATATCGCCGTTTTCGCGGCGGACGGCGATGGCGATGGCCTCCGGCCCTTTCATCATCACGCCCTCTAAGACGGCCTGCCCACCGATATCGACAGGCTTTTTCTGTGCTTGATTGTTTGTGTTGCTCAAAATTGTCTCCTTTTTATCCAATAAAAGCCGATGGATTTGTCGTTCATTTGGCGTACGGTTTTTTGAAAAGGGAAAAAGAATATTCCCCTTTACGGCCGGGACCGGGCGCTCTTGCGCCCGCATCTGCGCCCGAACCCGCTAAAAAACAAAAAGAAGCGCAGCAACATAAGCCGGCTTCTTTTTATGCGTACTTACAGGCCGAAACGCTTCTTGAAGCGGTCGACGCGGCCGCCGCTGTCCACCAGCTTCTGCTTGCCGGTGAAGAAGGGGTGACACTTTGAGCAGATTTCAACGCGCAGCTCCGGCTTGGTAGAACCGGTTTCGAACGTTTCACCACACACGCAGCGAACGATGCACTTACCATACTTGGGATGGATCTTTTCCTTCATGCCATTTCACCTCTTTTGTTGGTAACGGTCGCGGATTCATAAACTGGCGCTCTATGAGCCGCATGGAGAATTATACCATGAACAAAACGGAAATGCAAGCATAAAATTCGGAGAGTCTCGGAAAATGCGGTGAGAGCGTTCAAGTGAATGCACGGACAGCTTTGCCGTGTTTTTCGCCCAGTTCGGCGATGACCGTGTCCAGTCGCCGCCCGGAAGCTGCTGCCGTAAGCGTCGCCGGAAAAGCGGTATGGCCGCACCCGGCGGGGCTGCCGTCGGCAAACAGAATGCGCATGCCGCTTGCTCTTTTACACGTTTTTGCCAATCCGATACGCCTGCTCCATGACAGGGGTATTTTTTACCTCGCCCGGCTCGTATACGCCGCTGCCGATGATGACGCCCTTTTCCTGCGCGCCGTTTACACATGCGGCATAGCCGCGCAGACAGGCGAGCGCCGTGTCGGCGGAGGCAGCGTCCTCATCCGCCATGGTGACGATGTAATAGAATTCCTTGTTCTTCAC
>CAVFWQ010000063.1:0-13365 GCA_963626285.1 bacterium
GGCAGCGGCGATCCTCCGTTTTGCTTCACGGAGTGCCCGATGCGCAAGCCCTCTGAAAGGAGTTATGTATGGCAGAACAGCGGCGTATGTTTTCCGGCAATGTGCTGAACACGGACGAATTTTCGGAGCTGTCGCAGGCGGCGAAGGTGCTTTACTTTTTCATGAACATGGAGGCGGACGACTACGGCTTCCTCAAGTGCGTCAAGCAGCTCATGCGCTTGCAGAACGCAAGGCCGAAGGACCTGGAGGCGCTGAAGGCGGCAGGACTCATCCTCTGCTTTGACAGCGGCGCGGCGCTGATCCGTCACTGGCACATCCACAACTGCATCCGCCCGGACAGAAAGCGCGACACAACGTTCAAGGACGAGCAGCGCCTGGTGACGCTGAACGAAAGCAGGGTCTATGTGCTGAAAGAAGAGTGCGCACGGCCCGCGGCGGAAATCGAGCGGGAGGATCCAAAAAACAGCCCGCGACCCAAGGAAGATCAACACCCCCTGTCCGTCGATCGTCCGCCCGATGACGGTCAGATGTCCGGCGGATGTCAGGCAGATGACGGTCAGACGGCGGTCAAATGTCCGCATAGTACAGGTAAGGTTAGTACAGGGAAGGTAAGTACAGAGAAGGAGAGTACAGGAGAGAGAAGCGGAGAAGAGGATAAAAAAGAGAGAGAGACGGGGCTTTTCCCTCTCTCTTCTTCAGGGGACATATTTTCTTCATCAGCCGCTTCGCAGCCTGACCAGACCGCGCACGACATCGCATGGGCTGCGCTCTATGCATCGCCTGCTGCACGGCCGGGATCGCCTGTAAAGCCCCCGCTCAAACCGCCCGAAGGCGCAAGGCCGTACCAGACTGCCGGGGAGCTTGCGGCCTCCGCAGCAAGGATAGAGGCTGTCGTCCGGCAGATGCAGCAGGCGAAAGTAAAGGGCGGAGCGGACAGAAAGACATAAAAAACATTGCTGTTTAACTTTTTCTCTCTCCGCTTCCCGAAAAACGCCGATGCCCGCGCAAAAACGCCGCCCCCGTGACGGGAGCGGCGGAAGGACTCGGAAGGTGCGATCAGCCCTGTATTACTTCGCCTTCAGTGCTTCGTACAGATCGCCTGCCGTGTCATACACCAGCTGCGCCATGTCGCTGCCGGTCTTCGTGGCGATGGTCTTCTTTTCCTCTACGGTGGCGGCGGAAGCGATGTTCACCTTCATGTCCTCAAAGGCGGCGTAGATGGTCTTCTGCGCGCTCTCGAAGGCGGCCACGGCAGCGGCCTTGTCTTCCTCGGTGGTGTCCTCGCCGTAGGTCAGCTTGTTGGCCAGCGCGTCCAGCATGCCGTAGTAGGAGCTCGTCCAGTTCTCGGAGTAGGTGACATAGTACTTGCTGCCCTTGTACCAGTCGCCGGATGCGGGCTGCTCCTCGGAGCGGGTCACGGGGGCGACAGACTGCTGATAGAGGGCGTTGGTACCGGTGATGAGCAGCGGGTAGTACGGCACGAAGGCATTGTACACGTTGCTGTCAAAGGTCGTCCATTCGACGACGGCGGTGTCCAAAGGCTCATCCTTCGCCACCTGGAAGACATGGGTCTCGCAGTTGCCGTTCTTGCCGATGGGCTCGGTCTTGAAGAAGCTCAGGACGTCGTCAACGGACAGCTTGTCGGCGGGCTTGATGTTGGAGTACAGGGGGACGATGCTCCCGTCCGCGGCGACATTGCTCACGGCAAAGTCTTCCTCGGCGTAATTTTCGGCCGTGAAGGTATCGACATGGTAGAGGTAATTGAGCCCTGCGGCCATGCGCTCGGACTGGCTGTTGCCGTTGTAGGAGGCGTTAAAGTCGATGACGCCCGCATCGGCGTCGCCTACGAACGTGCCCGCCTCCTGCGCCACGGAAATGAGGTTTGCGGAGGCGATGACGTTCTCGCTGTCATGGATGCTGATCTTGCCGATGGCCGCCACGTTGGGCTGCATGAAGACGACTCCGTCCGTCAGCTTCACGGCGATATAGGTGTGGCCGGAAATGGCCTCGACAAACCACGTTTCGCCCGGGTCGGCGATGAACACGCCCGCGCCGTCGCAAAGGCCGGCGGTGTCGTAGATGGAGAGCAGCAGGTCAACGCCCTCCCTGGCGGTGGCCGCCTCGCTCAGCAGCACGGTGGTGATCTCGGCTTCTTCAATGCCCGCGTCCTCGTAGGGGTCAACGGCGGCGATCTTTTCATTCGCGTACAGGGTCTCGGTGGCGGAGACCATCACGCCCTTTTCATTCGTGCCCGCCTCCTGATAGGGGGTGTGCTCGTGCGTACCGCCGCAGTCGGGGCAGACGCCCTCGTACACATCGTCCATGCGGGCGGTGTAGCCGTAGCTGTCATGAGTGAAGGTGTAGGTGAAGCCGTAGCAGCCCTGATACATATCGCCCGCCTTGTGGACGCCGGCGGGGATGACGGAGAAGAGCTTGTTGTAGTCGTTGTTGCCGAAGTCCTCGATGCGGCCGAACATCGTCGTGCCGTCCTCGGTGTGATCGCTGCCGACATACAGCGCGGTGCAGGCCGAGGCGGAGCAAACGGAGGTGAGGATGAGCGCCAGCGCGCAGATGAAAGAAACAAAGGACTTGAATTTCATGATCGTGATCTCCTTCCTGAATGATGACAGGATGGATTATAATTCATAAATCATGAATATTCAAGTATATTTATTCATTTTTATGAAAAAATATTCTCTTTTATTCCTTGTGCATCCTGTACAAAAAAGAGCCCCGCTTTTGCGGAGCCGCGCTTATCAGGCGTTTTTTCATGGATATTCCGGCACAAATTCCCGCGTGCCGTCCGAAAGGCTGATGATTTTTCCGTGAATACCGTATACGGAAAGCAGGTTCTCCTCAGTCAGCACCTCTTCGGGGCTGCCAAAGTCCGCCATGCACCCGCCGTGCAAAAGATACAGGGTGTCCGCGTAATGCAGCGCCAGCGGCAGGGTGTGCAGCACCACCGCCACGGCGCGTCCCTCCAGCGCCAGCTCTTTTAAGAGCTTCAGCACGGCCAGCTGATAGGCGATGTCCAGGCTCGCCGTCGGCTCATCCAGGAGCATCACGGGCGTATTCTGGCACAGCGCCCGCGCTATCAGCACCCGCTGCCACTCGCCGCCGCTCAGAGCCGTCGCGGGACGGTCGGCCAGCGCCGTCAGCCCCATGCGCCCGATCGCCCGCCGCGCCTCCTCTTCATCCGCCCGCCCGGGACGCTCAAAGCGCCTGAGGTAGGGGCTTCGCCCCATCAGCACCAGCTCCCGCACGGTAAAGTCAAAGGCGGTGGCGGCGCTCTGGGGCACAAAGGAGATGCGCCGCGCCAGCGCCCGTGACGACAGAAGAGAGAGGGGGTTTCCGCCTAAGCTGACCTCCCCCTCGCCCGGCTTCAGCAGGCCGCCCAGCAGGGAAAGGAGGGTGCTTTTGCCGGAGCCGTTCGGCCCGATGAGGCAGGTCAGCTTCCCCGCCTCGACGGTGATGCTGACATCCCGCACGGCGGCGCGGTTTCCGTAGGAAAAAGAGAGAGCGCGTCCCTCAAGCACGGCGCTTGTCCCCCTCTCCGCTGCGGTGCTTCCTGAGCAGGAACAGGAAGAAAGGTCCCCCCAGCAGGCTCGTCAGCACGCCCACGGGGATCTCATACGACAGGAGCGAGCGCGCCGCGGTGTCCGCCGTCATGAGGAACATACCGCCCGCCAGCGCACAGGCCGGGATAAGGCGCTTATGGTTCGCGCCCGTCACGCGGCGCACGGCGTGCGGCACCATCAGCCCGACAAAGCCGATGACCCCCGACACGGAGACCACGCAGGCGGTCATGAGGGTCGCGATCGTCAGCAGCACCCCACGAAGGAGCGTGACCCGCACCCCCAAAGACTGCGCCTGCGCATCCCCAAGGAGGAGGAGGTCCATTTCCCGGCTCATGGAGAGCAGCAGGAGCACGCACGCCAGCGTCACCGCCGCAGTCAGGCAGACCTTGCCGCCCGTCGCCGCCGAAAAGCTGCCCATCGTCCACATATAGACCGATTCCGCGCTGTCGCGGTGGATGGCCAGCAGGCCGGAGAGCATGGCGGAGAGGAAAGCGCCCATCGCCACGCCCGACAAAAGCAGCCCCGTCGTGCCGCTCTGCCCGCCGACACGCGCCACGAAGAGGACGCAGAGCGCCGCCAGCAGCCCGCCGACAAACGCAAACAGGCTCACCGTGCTCAGCCCCCAAACGGTGGTCTGGGCGCAGAAGATGGTGGCGATGGCCGCGCCCAGCGCCGCGCCGGAGGACACGCCCAGAATGTGCGGATCGGCCAAGGGATTGGAAAAGACCGCCTGCATGGACGCGCCGGACACGGAGAGCGCCGCGCCCGTCACATAGGCCAGCAGCGTCCGCATGAGGCGCAGATAGACGATGGCCCCGTGGTTGCCCACCCTTTCCCCCACGCCGAAAAAGCGGTAGCCGACCGCCGCGATGACCTGAGAGAGCGTGAGCTCTGCGCTGCCGAAGGTGCACAAAAACAGCAGCAGCAGGACGCTCAACAGCAGCATAAGAAGATCGAAGCGAAAACCGCCGAGACGTTTCAAAGGCAAAACCTCACTTCGCTGTCCAATCGGTCAATCAAAGCCGTAAAACCAAATGAAAGCCCGGCAGACGCGGACTTTCATTCGGGCAGGTGAACAAAAACTTTATTTGCAATGCACTCCGCGAATTCCTTCAGCGCGAGGGTGATGCGCTGAGACGGACGGGAGGAGGTGTTGGCATCCACGCCGTACACGCGGCCTTCCTTCACGGCGGTCAGCGCCTGATAGGTCTCAAAGGCGCAGAACGCCTCCGCGCTCGCTTCGCCGCCGGACACCAGAATGACGTCCGGGTCCTTTTCAAGGAGCTGCTCTACGCTGTACTGCGGCCAGGCAACGCCAAGACCCGCAGCGATGTTCTTCGCGCCCAGCATGGTGAGCATGCCGTCAATGAACGTGCCGTCGCCCGCCGTCCAGTCGCCCCATTCGCCGAAGGAGAGGGCGAAATACACGGTCTTTCCCTCGCACCTGTCCCTGAGGGTCAGCGCTTCTGCCTGCTCTGCATTCATCTTTTCGATGACCGCATCGGCGGAAACGCCCATGACGTCCGCCACGAGCCGAATGGAGGGGATGATATCGTCATACGCCGTCGCTTCCACGGAAACGACCGCCACGCCGACCGCCTTCAGCGCGTCAATGGCCTCCTGCTGGAGGTAGTTGGACGCAAAGACCACGTCGGGGTCGAGCGCCAAAATGCTCTCCACGTTCGGGCCGTTGTAGTCGCCCACGACAGCCGCGTTTTCCAGCGCCTCGGCGGGATGATCGGAGAACGCATCCACGCCGACCACCTTATCGCCCACGCCCAAGGCATAGAGGATCTCCGTGTTGCTGGCGGCCAGGGATACGACCGTCTTGGGTTCGGCGGCGATCTCCACCGTGTTGCCGGCGGTATCGACGACCGTGAGGGGATAGGTCTGCGCCAGAGCGCCGACGCCGAGCGTCAGGCAGACTGTCAGGACGAGCAGCCATGAAAGAAACCGTTTCACAGGACAGGAGCCTCCCAATCGTATTTCGGCTTGCGCCGATAAAATAAGCATACCCCCTGCCGAAGCGGGCATAGGGGTATGCAGAACACAAACGGGCGAACCCACCCGGCCTGACCGATGGTTTTCGTCAAGGCCTGATATGTTTTCGGCATGACCCTCTGATCCCGAGAGGAACAGCTCCGGCGGCGCCGGGCAGGTCTCCTGACTTTGCGCATACCGCCCTCCCGCCTTCCCGAAAAGAATCCTTCCCAGTGGCTGATGAGAGGGCTGACCCCCTGATACATCAGAGAGCAGCGCTTACAGTAGCGGTCCTGTGCGGGATTTGCACCCGCTTCCCTGTTGGGCATCCCTTCGGATGCACCCGACGCATGGCATATGCACTTGTCAGGGAGAGTATATAGCATTTGCGCCCGCCCGTCAAGCGCCGCCCCCGCCTTAGAGCAGGATAGCCGATGCGATGCCGAAATAGATGGTCAGGGAGGTCAGATCCACGATGGTCGTAATGAGGGGGCTGGCCATGACCGCAGGGTCAAAGCCGAGCTTTTTGGCGCACAGCGGCAGGATGCAGCCCAGCACCTTGGAGAGGACCACCGTGCAGAACAGCGCGATGGACACCGTCAGCGCCACGGACGCCTCCGCGCCGTTGACGATGACGACGCGGGCAAAGGTGAAGGCAAACAGCACCCCGCCGACGATGAGCGACACGCGGAATTCCTTCCACAGCGCCTTAAACAGGTCCGTAAATTTGATTTCCCCCAGCGTGATGCCGCGGATGATCAGCGTCGATGTCTGTGCGCCGCAGTTGCCGCCCGTGTCCATCAGCATGGGGATGCACGCCGTCAGCACCACGCTGGCCTGCGCCAGCAGGTCCTCGTAGCTGGTGATGATCATGCCGGTAAAGATGCCCAGGGTCGCCAGAATGAGCAGCCACGGGATGCGGTTGAGTGCCAGCTTCCACGGGGAGGTCTTCAAATACTGGTCGTCCGACGGGGTCAGAGCGGCCATCTTTTCAAAGTCCTCGGTGTTCTCATCCTCGATGACGTCCATGATGTCGTCGACCGTGATGATGCCGACCATCCTCTCCTCCGTGTCCACCACGGGGATGGTCATCAAATCGTACTCGCGCACGGTCTCGGCGACCTTCTCCTGGTCGTCCAGCGTGTGGACAAACACGGGGTGGTCGTCCATGAGGTCTTCGACCAGCGCATCGTCCTTGGCCAGTATCAGGGTGCGCAGCGCCAGCGTGCCGACCAGATGCCGCGCCTCGTCCAGAATGTATAATGTGTAAATGGTTTCCTTATCCAGACCCGTCCTGCGGATGATGTCCATCGCCTGCTTCACGGTCGTCCCCTTGTGCAGCTCCATGTACTCGATGGTCATCAGAGAGCCGGCGGAGTTTTCCGGATAGCGCAGGAACTGGTTGATCAGGTTGCGGGTCTTCTCGTCGGTGTTTTGCAGGATGCGCTTGACGACATTTGCCGGAAGCTCCTCCAGAAAGTCCACGGCGTCGTCTAAAAACATGTCCTCGATCAGCGAACGGATCTCGCTGTCGCCGATGGATTCGATGAGCGTCTGCTTCTGCTCGTTGGACATATAGGCGAACACGTCCGCCGAAAGGTCCTTGGGCAGGACGCGGAAGACGAGCAGCAGCTTTTCCCTGTCCAGCCCTTCCATGAATTTTGCGATGTCCACCTCGTTGAGCATCATCAGCGCGCCGCGCAGCTCGCTGTGCCTGCCCGAAGCCAGAAGCCTTTCCAGCCTCTCCTTGGTCTTTTCCCAATCCAATGAAATCACTTCCCCTGCTTTTTATTTTTTCACACGCAAAAATCAGCACATACAGATGTACCTATGACCGTACACTGAAGTGCCGACGACAAGTGATACCGGCTGCGCCGCCGTGCGCTCCGAAGGACAGGGCGAAAAAGCCGTCCTTTACGAAACGAAGGGAGGGAGCGGTATTGCGATGTGAGGAGAAAGTGAAAGCGTGATTGCCCGCTTTACGGCAGCGCCGACAGACGGCGCGTCCATGATCGCGGAACGCCTTCGCCCGCCTGACATCTCTCGCCGTCGTCCATCGAATGCCACCTTCCTTTCCGTTATGGATTTTAAGACCTTGGTTAGTATACCGCCGAAAAGAGCGTTATGTCAACCGTTTGGGGCAGAAAATTCGGAAAAAATCGGAGAAAAAGCGCGTCGGGCGCCGCCTTCGTCCGATACGCAGTCGGGGCGTTCAAAATGAAAAGCGTCCCATTGCTCTTCACTCTTTGCGCCGATCATGGTATACTACCGGTGCGGACATCCTGTGCGGGGAGGCGGACACATGAAGGCTTGCGGCATCATCGCGGAATACGACCCCTTTCATCGGGGGCATCTGTACCAGCTGGAGGCCGCCCGACGCCTGTCGGGGGCGGATCATATCGTCTGCGTCCTCGGCACGGCCTTTTTGCAGCGCGGCGTGCCCGCCCTGTTTTCCACGCAGGACAGGGCGCGGATGGCGCTTGAAAATGGCGCGGACGCGGTGTTCGCCCTGCCCGTCTCCTTTTCGCCGATGGAGGCGGAGCGCTTTGCCTTGGGCGGGGTGTCTGTTCTTCATGCGCTGCACACGGTCACGCACCTGTCCTTCGGCTGCGAGACGGACGATGCGGCGCTGCTGAATGCCGCCGCGGACTGCCTGCAAAGCGAGCCGCCGGAATATAAGGCATTGCTGAAAAAAGGGCTTGCGGAGGGGCTTTCCCATGCCGATGCGCAGGGGCGGGCGCTGGCAGCCTGTACAGGGCTTCCCGAGGGGCTGCTCAAGTCCCCCAACAACGTGCTGGCCGTCTGCTATCTGCGGGCGCTGAGGGCGCTCGGCAGCGGCATAACGCCCGTTCCCGTCAGGCGTCTGGGCGACTACCACGGCAGGACGCACGCGGGCTTTCCCTCCGCCTCCGTCCTGCGGGAGCGCTTCTTAAAGGGCGGGGTCAACGCCGTTCGGGGAGATGTCCCCGAAAAAACCTTGGACATTCTGAAAAGCGCCGTTTTTTGCCCGCCGGATGCGCTGGATGCGGCGATGCTGTACCGATTGAGCGAAATGGATGCAGACGGGCTGTGCGCCCTGCCTTCCGTCTCGGAGGGGCTGGAAAACCGCTTTTTGCGCTGCCTGAATGACGCCGTGAGCCGCGAGGCGCTGCTGGCCGCCGTCAAGACGAAGCGCTACCCCTATGCGCGGCTGTCCCGCGTCCTTGCCCATGCACTGCTGCACTTGGAAAAGGCGCAGCTGCCGCCATACGCCCCCTATGCCCGCATACTGGGCTTTCGCAAAACGGCGCTGCCCTTTTTGCACGAGTGCGCGAAAAAAAGCGGCATCCCCCTCATCGCCAAGCCTGCGGATTCCCGTGAAGTGCTTCGGGCGGACGCCTATGCGGAGCGCGTTTGGGCGCTGGGCGCACGGACGCCCTGCCGCTTCTATCGGGAAAGCCCCATTATCATATAAGGAGTTTACCTGTATTGATGCGAGAGATTCACGTTTCCCGGCTGACAGAGGCCGTCAGGCGCCTTTTTTTAGAGGCGAATTACGTCATCGGCGCGGACATTGAAAGCGCAGTGCGGGCGGCGAAGGAGAAAGAGACCTTCCCCGTGGCCGCCTCCGTGCTGGAGCAGATCTTGGAAAACTATGCCATCGCCAGGGAAGAGCGCATCGCCATCTGTCAGGACACGGGCATGGCGGTTCTGTTCATTGAGATCGGGCAGGAGGTGCATTTCGTCGGGGGAAGCTTTGAGGAGGCCGTCAACGAGGGCGTGCGCCGGGCGTACAAAGAAGGCTATCTGCGCAGCTCCGTGGTCGCAGACCCCCTCTTTGAGCGCAGAAACACGGGCGACAACACCCCCGCCGTCCTGCATATCTCCCTTGTTCCCGGCAGCGGGGTGCGCCTTTTGGCGACCGCCAAGGGTTTTGGGAGCGAGAACATGAGCGCCGTCAAAATGCTCGTGCCCGCCGACGGCGAGGAGGGCATCCTCCGCTTTATCACGGACACCGTTCGGCAGGCCGGCCCGAACCCCTGCCCGCCCGTGGTGGTCGGCGTCGGCATCGGCGGGACAATGGAGCAGGCGGCGGAAATGGCGAAAAAAGCAACGGCGCGGCCGATCGACCAAAGCAACCCGGACAGCCGCTATGCCGCCTTGGAAGCAAAGGCTTTGGAGCGCATCAATGCCCTCAGCATCGGTGCGGCGGGCATCGGCGGGAAGACGACTGCGCTGAAGGTCAGCATCGACTTTGCGCCGACCCACATCGCGGGCATGCCCGTCGCCGTCAACATCTGCTGTCATGCGGCGCGCCACGCCGAAACGACGCTGTGAAGGAGGGGACGTATCGCATGAATAAAATCTCCGTTCATCTCCCCTTGGACGAGGAAACGGCGCGCTCCCTGCGGGCGGGCGATGTCGTCCTTTTGTCCGGCACTTTGTATACGGGGCGGGACGCGGCGCACAAGCGGCTCATCGCCCTTCTTGACGAAGGCAAGCCCCTGCCCTTTGACATCCGCGACCAGACCATCTATTATGTAGGTCCCGCGCCCGCCTCCCCCGGCCATGCCGTCGGCGCGGCGGGACCCACGAGCAGCTACCGCATGGACGCCTATACGCCGCGCCTGCTGGACTTGGGGCTGCGCGGGATGATAGGCAAGGGGCTGCGCTCCGAGGCGGTCATCGCGTCCATGAAGAAAAACGGCGCTGTCTATTTCGGCGCTGTCGGCGGCGCGGCTGCGCTGATCGCCAGAAGCATCGTGCGCAGCGAAATCGTCGCCTATGAGGACTTGGGCACGGAGGCCATCCACCGCTTTGAGGTGAAGAACTTTCCGGCGCTCGTTCTGATCGACAGCCTCGGCAGCAGCCTGTACGCGCATTAAATGGACACGATGCTTTTTCGCCCTCCGGCCGCATTCTGTACAAAGCCTCCGCCCTGTGCTATAATGGGATGCGGGCAGATGCCCTCTGCTCTCTGCGTGTCAAAAAACTGCGTTTTTGACACGCTCCATGCAGGATGAAACATTTCATCCTGCATGGCAAGGCTGCGGAAATGATTTTTCTGCGCTGACGCTCCGAAAAATCGCCCCGCCCGACCGGCAAAGCCGGTCGATACGATTAAAAATGAAGGGGCTGTGGCCCCTTCATGCATCCCCAAGAATGTCTGTGAACTTTTTCGACAGTCTGCGGGCAGATGCCCTCTGCCCTTATCCTGCTTTGAAAGGTTGGAGTGCTGTCCCTCCAAAAAGGATTAATGGATAACCATTTTGCGCATTTATCGTTTTCTTTTCGGACGGTCGTCTGTCTTTGGACGGCTGTTCTTTGCCTTCTGTTTTTTCTTGCGCCCGCCCATGCCACGCAGAGCAGCTATGACGCCTCCATGCCGCAGTATTTGTCCGCGGACGACCTGACCTGCTCGGCGGCCATCGTCATCGAGGCGGACAGCGGCGACGTCGTCTTTGAAAAGAACGCGGACGCAATGATGTATCCCGCGTCCACCACGAAAATCATGACGGTCTATCTGGGGACGCTCATGGATGATCTGGACACGCACTACACCGTCACCGCCACCGCGCTGGACGTTCCGGCCGATTCGACGACCATTCCCCTGGCCATCGGCGAAGAGGTGACGCTGCGCGACCTTTTATACGCCACCATCGTCAAATCCGGCAACGAAGGCGCGAACGCCATTGCCGAGATCGTCAGCGGGAGCATCCCTTCGTTTGTGGAGCTGATGAACAGCTACGCCCAGCTCCTCGGCTGCACGAACACGCACTTTAACAATGCGCACGGCTATCACGACGAGAACCACTACACCACGGCGCGGGACATGGCCATCATCGCCCGCGCAGCCATGCAAAACGACCTGTTCCGCGACATCGTTTCCACCACTTCCTACACCATGCCCGCCGACAACATCTACAAGGAGCGCAAGCTGACGATAGACAACCCCTTCCTGCGCCAGAGCCAGAACCCCGACCTGTACTATCCCTACGGCATCGGCATTAAAACGGGCACGCACAACGCCGCCGGACGCTGCTTTGTCGGCGCGGCGGAGAAGGACGGCGTGACGCTGATCTCCGTCGTCTTCCACGCGACCTCCGATTCCGCCCGCTATACGGACACCGTTAAGCTGCTGGAATACGGCTTTTCGCAGTACACGCGCATCAACATCGCCACCCTGTACGCCATGAATCCCCGCGTGGTGGACATTGCCTATTACGCGCAGGACGATAAAAATCTGGGCAAGCTGACGCTGTCCCTGAAGGAGATCAGCAGCGAGGGCTCGGACACCTTCACCGCCTCGGCGGAGACCATCGACTATCTGTCAAGGCACCTGTCCGACATCACGGTGACGGAGTACACCCGCTCCTTTACCGCGCCCGTCGAGCAGGGCGAGGTCATGGGGACGCTCACCTATTACAACGACAACCGCGAGGCCACCGTCTATGAATTGGTCGCCTCCCGCAGCATCGCGCGGCGCGATAAAATCGCCCCCACCTTAGAGGACATCGCCGCCTATACCGACGCGGACCCCAACCCCTTCCCCCGCTTCACCTTTGAATTTGCCCTGCTGTACATCGTCTGCCCCCTGCTCGTGCTTTGTGTCCTCATTTACCTGCTCCGCAGGCTCCTGAATAAGGAGCGCAAAAAGAAAAAGCCGCGTATCCGTACGGTCGAACCCACGGAGCGGTATTACAGATAGTGAGAGTGCGGCGTTAAAAAAGTCTTTTTGCCGAATTTTTCCCCCGCTCCAGCGCTTGACGAACGCCGCTGTTCGTGGCATAATACCGACGTAAAATCGGTATGGATTTTTCGGAGACACCGACGCTCATTTTTCGCCATACGCCCCAAACGGGCATATGGCTTTTTTTGCGAGGAGGAAAGACCATGAAAAAACGAACGGTTTCCGCGGAGCTTGCCTATCTTCTGTCCATCCTGCTGCTGGCGCTCGCCGTGGCGATTTTGACCTCGGCGGACTTCGGCCTCTCCATGGTCGTGGCGCCCGCGTACCTGCTGAGCCGAAAGCTGGGAACCGTCACCTTCGGGCAGGCGGAATACATCGTGCAGGCCGTTCTCTTTGCCGTGCTGTGCTGCACCCTGCGCCGATTTAAGCCCGTTTACCTCGTTTCCTTCGTGACGGGGCTGATCTACGGGAGGGTGCTTGATTTCTGGCGGTCGCTCCCCTGCTTTGACACAAGCGTGACGATGCCGGAAAGCATCCCCCTGTGGCTGCGGGTTCTGATGCTCATCGGCGGCATCCTGCTGACCTCGTTTTCAATCGCCCTGTTTTTCAAGACCTACCTGTATCCGCAGGTCTACGACTTCTTTGTCAAGGCCGTTTCCATGAAGTACGGCGTCAGGCTCTCCGCCTTCAAAACGGGCTTTGACCTGAGCTTCCTCGTCCTCAGCGTCGTGCTGACGTTCTGCTTCTTCGGGCGCTTTGCCGGCGTCGGCTGGGCGACCCTCGTCATGGCGCTCATCAACGGCAGCATCATCGGCTTCTTCTCCAAGCTCCTGGACAAATACTTTGCATTTACGCCCCGCTTCCCGAAGTTCGCCGCACGGTTTTCACTGGAGCAGAAGGAATGAATGATTTTTCTCCGCGGATCGGCCAAAAGATCAAACAAATAAAAAGCAGCGGCTGAGCCGAAGTCAGGCGCTCAGACTGTCGAAAAAGTCCGCAGCCATTTGGGGGATGCATGAAGGGGCGGCAGCCCCTTCATTTTTAATCGTATCGACCGGCTTTGCCGGTCGTGCGGGGCGATTTTTCGGAGCGTCAGCGCAGAAAAATCATTTCCGCAGCCTTGCCATGCAGGATGAA
>CAVFWQ010000064.1:0-12568 GCA_963626285.1 bacterium
GTTTCCGTCCCCTCGCGGGGATAAATTATGACGAGACGGTGCAGGCCCTGTTCGACAGGGTGCTGAGGGTTTCCGTCCCCTCGCGGGGATAAATTATGACGCTTGTCCGTTCCCCGAGGGGCTTAGGGGGAGGGGTTTCCGTCCCCTCGCGGGGATAAATTATGACATGACGCGGAGGCGCGGATCAACGAGCGCATCCAGTTTCCGTCCCCTCGCGGGGATAAATTATGACTGCGTCTGTGGGACGGCTATTCAGCTACAACCATGTTTCCGTCCCCTCGCGGGGATAAATTATGACGCGTCCTCAGCGCAAGGGCACCCTCCCCTTGCGCGTTTCCGTCCCCTCGCGGGGATAAATTATGACCTGGCATGGCCAGCAGTCATATAATTACATAGTGAGTTTCCGTCCCCTCGCGGGGATAAATTATGACGTGCCGCTCGCGCCGGCAAGGGAACCCCGACCCTTGGTTTCCGTCCCCTCGCGGGGATAAATTATGACACAAGCGCCGCGCCGACGTGACCGACACTATTATAGCGTTTCCGTCCCCTCGCGGGGATAAATTATGACTGCACCCAACGGCTTGATTTCCGTGTCCTTTATGCGGTTTCCGTCCCCTCGCGGGGATAAATTATGACTATAGCTGCACCGTGCGGCTTGACCCCATGAAGGGTTTCCGTCCCCTCGCGGGGATAAATTATGACCTCCAGCGTCTCGATGTCCTGCATGGCCACGCAGAGTTTCCGTCCCCTCGCGGGGATAAATTATGACAAGGACGACGAAGAGCGCGCGCAACATCGGATCGGGTTTCCGTCCCCTCGCGGGGATAAATTATGACAATATTGAAATTATAGCATTTTACGGCGCTTTTGTTTCCGTCCCCTCGCGGGGATAAATTATGACCTGCTTGCCGACAAGAACGGCTTTGCCATGGCAAAGTTTCCGTCCCCTCGCGGGGATAAATTATGACGGCAATGTTCTCGACTATATGCGCAGTGTTTGCGTTTCCGTCCCCTCGCGGGGATAAATTATGACAAAAAAAGGCTTGACAAACGTGACAGAATATGAGTTTCCGTCCCCTCGCGGGGATAAATTATGACGTCGAGCGAGGTCGGTGAGGTGCTCGGACTGTTCCAGTTTCCGTCCCCTCGCGGGGATAAATTATGACATGACGGACGGGGAGCGCAAGACCTTCAACTACCGTTTCCGTCCCCTCGCGGGGATAAATTATGACGACTTTGCTGACGCTGACATTTTTCTCGACCGCCGCGTTTCCGTCCCCTCGCGGGGATAAATTATGACCGCTGAACACGCGCTCACCGTATATGTCACGCAATGTTTCCGTCCCCTCGCGGGGATAAATTATGACTTTGAGGGGGTTGCTTTCATTCCCTGCCCTGTATTGGTTTCCGTCCCCTCGCGGGGATAAATTATGACAATCCGCAAGCCCCGTGTAATCCTTCCCGTAGTGTTTCCGTCCCCTCGCGGGGATAAATTATGACACACTCAAACCCGCTGACATTCGTGTTGCATTGCGTTTCCGTCCCCTCGCGGGGATAAATTATGACTGATGAACGAGGAAAAAATTATCGTCGGGCTTTGGTTTCCGTCCCCTCGCGGGGATAAATTATGACTTGGAACATTGACGATGAACGAAATCGACAGCCTTGGTTTCCGTCCCCTCGCGGGGATAAATTATGACACAGGAAGGGGTGACAGAACGAAGTGTGCCCGTATGTTTCCGTCCCCTCGCGGGGATAAATTATGACTCGGAATAAAAAAAGAGCCGGTCACTGCAAGGCGTTTCCGTCCCCTCGCGGGGATAAATTATGACAGCAAAATGAAACAAATTTCATGCGCCGTCCTTGTATATTATATCAAAATTCGGCGCATTGTAAAGCACAAAATACGGCAGAAAAAAGGCTTTTCAGCGATTTTGAATGAAAAAATCGGTGCGAATGGCATTTTTTACAGCTTCAAAACAAACCGCATTTTTGGCCATTCGCACCGATTGCTTTCAGTTTGATGATTGATTGCTTCTACAAAATCAGGAAAAAGTGCCTTCGGCCATGCAGAGCATATATTCTGTGAGATGCGGTCAAGGCTCTGCGCGGGCATTGCAAAACCAGCGTACAGGCTTCGTTATCTTCTGCTTGCCCTCAGCTTATAGCCGTAGCGGTAGACGGTCTCGATGGCGGCGAAGCCCAGCTTTTTGCGCAGGCGCTGCACATGAACATCCACCGTGCGCGTATCGCCTGGGCTGATATAGCCCCAAGCCACGCGCAGAAGCTCCTGACGGGATACGGGCCGGTCGGCGTTCTGCGCCAGCTCATTCAGCAGGGAAAACTCCTGCTGGGTCATGGCGCACGGCTCGCCGTCCAAATAAACAGTTCGGTCGTCCTCATCGATGTAGAGCTGGGCTGAAATGCCCTTGGAAGGATAAATGGCTAATAAATCACTCATTGCTTTCACCTCACACTTATATAGACGAATCAAAGGGCTTGTTTGTTGCATCGGCCTGTCATTTGACATGATATTGTCACAAATGCCGAAAATACCGTATGCCTCGGCATTTGTTACGACTATATAACGCTTCGGTTTCAAATTTTCTTCCCGACTTTCAAAATATTTTCAGTCAATAATAATAGAAAAAACTGCCGCAGACTGTGCGGCAGTCCTCTGATGCATCAAAATCATTCGAAGGTATAGGTCAGCGTCACACTTGCGCTGACGCTGATGTCGCCGGAGATAATGCTGGTATCGGCAGCGGCGGCAGCGGCATCCATCTCGTAGTAATTATTCGCACCGGCGTAGGAATAGTAGTTCGAGCCGGTTTCGATTTTGACCAGCCTGCCCAGCTTCTTCCCGCAGGCGGAGGCCAGCACATCGGCCTTTTCCTGCGCGTCATCGACCGCCCGCTTCAGCGCCTTTTTGTAGGCCTCGTTCCGTTCGGTGGAATTAAAGGAAATGCCGTTAAGGATGTTCGCGCCTGCCTGCGTCGCCACATCGATGATTTTTCCGGCCTTGTCCAGCGCCCGAATGGTCACGGACAGAATGTTTTCCACCCGATAGGCGGTCTTCTCGTTTTCGTTCCATGAGGTGGTGTCGTAGATGTTGAAGGAGCTGGTTACCACATCGGCATCCTGCACGCCGCAGCCCTTGATGGCGTCAATGACCGCATTCATCATTGCCGCATTTGCAAGCTGCGCAGAGTCCACGTTGATGCCGCTCGTCTGCACGCCGATAGACAAAACGGCGTAGTCCGCCTGTACGCCGACGGAGGCGCTTCCTTGGACGACCAAAAACCGGTCGTCACTGTCATCCGCCAACGCGGGGATGGCCAACAGCAGGGAAAAAATCATCAGCAGAGCAAACAGCTTTTTCATAGAATATCATTTCTCCTTTTTCTTTCGATGCACGATACGAATGACGACAATGACGGCCGCAATGACCGCCAGCCACGGCGCAGCCATGACAAGGAAGATGGCGGCATTCTGCAGGAATATCCATGCCTCCTGCAAAGAGGCGGACAGCCCGCTGACAAGGCGCGTCCCGAAGGACGGCGCTTCCTGCGCGGCCTCCCGCACGGTTTCCTCGCGCAGGGTGATGCTGACGGTGCTGTAGCTGACCTGACTGTCGTATTGCTTCAAGCGTCCGGTGTAGGAGTCAATGTAATACTGCGCATCTGAAATGGCGCTTTCGATTTCGATAAGGTCTGCCACATCCGTCGCCTGCGCCATCAGCTCCTGAAGCCGCGCCAGCTTGGTTTTCTGGGTGTTCAGGCGGGCTTCAAGGTCGTAATAGCTGTCCGAAACGTCCTGCGAATCCTCCGAGGAAGCCGTGACGCGGCCCTTCAATGAGCCTGTGCCGTTCAGAAAGGCATCTAACTGCTCGGCGGGGAGGCGGAGGGTCAGATACGCCGTGCGCACCGCACCCTGCTGCCGGTCGCCGCTGACGCCGGAGGATTCCACCCGCCCGCCGAGAGTGGCGGCAGCTTCCTTGAGCTGCGCCAAGTCCTCATCAAAGGACTGCGTTTTGATGGTCAGGGACGCGGTCTTGATGATTTTGGCTTCCTGCGTGTCCAAGCTGTCATTGGCGGCGGCGCTGCCAGTACCGGCGCTGCGTATGGCGGACGCGGCATACCCGCTTTCGGCAACGCTGTCCCCGTCCGCGTAGACCGTATGGGTTTCGGCCGACGCCGCTTCAGAGGCGACGCGGACGCTTTTCTTTTCAGCGCCCAAGTTTAAGTCATTGACATACGATGCGCCGAAAATGACAAACACGATGGCCGCTGCCACGGCGACCCAACGCACCCACAGACGGTTTTTCTTTGGCTTCTGCTCCTGCATAACGCTCCTTCCTCCTTCGCGAAGCGCCTGCCGCCTAGCTGCCTACGCACTTCCAACGGCCGGCGCATCATTTTTTCTTCGCTTATAAAACGGCTGTACGGCGTATTTTCTTCCCCGATATAATCATTTTTTATAAATTGACTTTGAGGACGTTTAAAGATATAATAACAGATGGTCTTCTATCCAATGAATTTCCTGTACAGGGAGGAAGCAATCATGGCCATTCTTCTGACCGGCGGCGCCGGATATATCGGCTCTCATACCGCCCTTGCGCTGCTCAAACGCGGCGATGAAATCGTTGCGCTGGATAACCTTTCCAATGCAAGCCCCGAAGCGCTCAAGCGCGTGGAGGAATTGACGGGGAAAAAAGCGCCCCTCGTGGTGGGCGACTGCACGAAGCGGGAGGATCTGGAAAAGGTCTTCCGTGAATATTCCGTTCAGCAGGTCGTGCATTTTGCGGGGCTCAAGGCGGTGGGAGAATCCGTCAGCAAGCCGCTGGAATACTACCGCAATAATTTGGATGCGACGCTGACCCTGTGCGAGGTCATGCGCGAGCATAACTGCTTTGACTTGGTCTTCTCCTCCTCGGCCACGGTGTACGGCACGAACCAGCAGATGCCCCTCAATGAGACCTTCCCGCTCGGCTGCACCAACCCTTACGGCTGGACGAAGTTCATGAGCGAGCAGATTTTGCGCGACGTCGCCCATGCGGACAGCCGTTTCCACATCGTTCTGCTGCGCTACTTCAACCCCGTCGGCGCCCATGAGAGCGGACGCATCGGCGAAGACCCCTCTGGCATTCCGAACAACCTGATGCCCTATATCTGTCAGGTCGCTTCCGGACGGCTCAAGGAGCTGAGCGTGTACGGAAACGATTATCCGACGCATGACGGCACCGGCGTGCGCGACTATCTGCATGTCATGGACTTGGCTGAGGGACATCTGGCCGCACTGGATTATGCGAAGGAAAACGCGGGCGCGGAAGCGTTCAACTTGGGCACGGGCACGGGCTACAGCGTGCTGGATGTGGTGCATACCTTTGAAAAGGTCAACGGTCTTACGCTGCCCCACCGCATTGCGCCGCGCCGTCCCGGTGATATCGCCACCTGCTATGCAGACCCAGCCAAGGCGCGTGAAAAGCTTCACTGGACGGCCAAGCGCTCCCTGTCCGATATGTGCCGCGATGCGTGGAACTGGCAGAAAAACAATCCGCAGGGATATAAAGCATAATGCATCATCAGGAAAAAGCAGCGTGCGGTCAGCATGCTGCTTTTTGCATGGAAGCGGAAAGACAAGTGGAAAAACGGCTGCCCGCTGCCTGCCGCATCTAAGATTTACAACCTTGTATTTGACAAAGCCGTATCTTTTTGATATATTACAGAAGGTAAAGAGGCGGATTCCCGCTGTCATGCTTTATCGGCATGGAAAGGGTGAATGATATGGCGAAGAAGGAGCAGAAGGACGCATATGTGCGTCTGCGTCATGTGACCATCGTTTTGCTGGTGCTGGCCGTTATCGCCGGCGGAGGGTTTATCCTGACCCGCGATTATGTCAATCAGGCTGTACAGACCCGTCAGGAAGAAATTGACGCGCAAAACGAGGAATTGACCGAGCAGTATCAGCAGCGCTTGGCGGAACAGACACAAAAGGAAGAACAGGGCGAAAACATCCAGTGGCCTGAGGCCAAGCAGGAAGGCTGGGACATCGTGGATGTCAGCTCGTTTGCCTTGACCGGAACCACCGGAAAGACCGTGTCTCGGCAGGATTTGCTGGACGGTGGGCTGATGCTGGTCAACCGCTGGCACTCCATCCCATCGGACTTTACCGAGGACTCCATTGTCAGCGTCGGCCAGGAATCCAAGTATTCCATTCCCGTGACGGATTCTACCGTTCGGTTGAACATTAATGCCTATAACGCGCTGAGCAAAATGCTGACCGCCGCCAAGGATGCGGGCTATGAAAACTATCTGATTCAGGAAGGATACCGTACAAACGAAAAGCAGACGGAGTATTTCAACAACGAAAAGGCCAAGTGGGAGTCCAAGTATACCGGCGAGGCATTGATTGAAAAGGCGCGTGAGAACACCAATGTCCCCGGCACCAGCGAATACCAGACCAGCTTCTCTTTCAAGATCAAGCGCTGGAAGAAGGGTGATACGGAGTTTAACAAGCCTGCCTTTGAAGATACCGAGCATTTTGCATGGCTGTTTGAACACAGCTGGGAATACGGCTTCGTGTTCCGCTTTGAGGTGGAGGGCTATCCCACGGCGGCCACTGCGGATAAGTCATGGAAAACGGGCGAGAGCAAGAAACTGATGATTTTTCGCTATGTCGGGAAGGCTGCTGCGGCTGTGATGCATCAGGAGGATATGTGCCTAGAGGAATTCATCGAATACATGATTGAGCATCCGCACATTGCCGTATATGAAAACGGTACGCTCCGCTATGAGCTGAACCGCGTGACGGATACGGGCACGCGCATGACCGTGGATGTCGTCGCCCGCGCTTCGGAAACGCAGGTGTCCATTGACAATATGGGCGGCGTGATCGTGGCAATGAGTTATTAAGGGGAGACATTTACCCAATCAAAAGTTAAGGCGGCAGGGTGTCAAAACATTTTGACACCCTGTTTTATGAGGAAGTTTTTATGGAGCTGTTTGATACGCATTGCCATCTGGATGATGAGAAGTTTAACGCGGACAGGGAAGCGGTCTGGCAGAAAATGCAGGAGACGGGGGTCACGCGGTGCGTCTGCGTTGGCAGCGACCTAGCCACTTCCCGTTTCTCAATCGCCTTCGCGCAGGCGCATTCGGGCGCTTACGCCGCCTGCGGGGTGCATCCGCATGAGGCGAAAGACGCGCCGGCGGACTATCTGGAGCAGCTTGCCCTCCTGCTGCGGGAGGAAAAAGCGGTCGCGCTGGGCGAAATCGGGCTGGATTATTATTATGATTTGTCGCCGCGTGACGTGCAGAAGCGGGTGCTGAAGGAGCAGCTTGATCTGGCGGTCGATATGGATGTGCCTGTCATTTTCCACATTCGGGATGCGCACGGCGATATGCTGGAGCTATTCCGCGCACGGAAGACGCTGCCGAGCGGCATCATTCACTGCTTTTCCGGCAGCGCGGAGACGGCTAAGGAATATCTGAAGCTGGGCTTTTATATTTCCTTTGCGGGGCCGCTCACCTTCAAAAAAGCGCCGAACTTGTGCGCTGCGGCGGAGCTTGTTCCGCCGGACAGGGTGCTGGTGGAGACAGACAGCCCGTATTTAGCGCCTGAGCCTGTGCGCGGGCGGCGCAACGACCCGTCCAATGTCCGCTTCGTTCTGGAAAAGCTGGCCGCGCTGAAGGGGCTTCCTGTCGAAAAAATGGCGGCTATTGTCTGCGAAAATGCCGAAAGGGTTTATCGGTTAAAATCATCTTAATCGAAAAGCTCCGCCAATTCTGACGGAGTTTTTGGTTTATGCCTTATTTCTGTTCTGTTCGGTCGGACTTTTCGGCTGCACTGCCTTCCTGCTTTTCCTGCCCGACCTGCCGTCCGACAAGACCGCCGGCGGCAATCGTTTGCAGCATTTTCGGAATGTCCATGTCGGTGGCCGCCTTAATCGCCTCAAAGGACTGCATCATAGAGCCGGTCAAATCCCGCGTCAGCCCCGTGGCTGCGCCCTCGCCGAAAAGGATGATCTTATCTGTCCTGCTCAGCGGCTCGCCGATGGCGCGGGCGACCTCCGGCAACTTATCTATCACCATTTCCAGCATGGCGGCCTGGCCGTATTGCTGCATGGCTTCGGCCTTGCGCTGGATGGCCTCCGCCTCGGCGCGCCCCTTCAGCTCGATGGCCTCAGCCGCCTTTTTGGATTCATACAGTTCGGCGTCCGCCTTGGCCTGCCGCTCAAACAGTTCGGCTTCTGCCTGTGCAATGCGGGCGTCCTTTTCGGCATTCGCTTTTTCACGGATTTCAACGTTCAAACGCTCGCGCTCGATTTCGACCTGCTGTTTTTTCAGTTCCGTTTCCTTTTGCAGCTTGGTCATTTCAGCGGCAGCGCGCTCTGTTTCATAAGTCTTGCGGATGCGCTCCTGCTCGATTCTGTATGTTTCGTCCGCCTTTGCCTTTTCCTGATCCGCCTCGATTTTATAGGCGGCTTCGCGCAGCGCCAGCTCTTTATTTTGTTTGGCGATTACGGCCTGCGCTTCGATTTCGGCCTTATGCCCCTCCTGCGCGGCTCTGGCGCGGGCAATCTTGGCATCGCGCTCCTTGTCGACGATGTTCTGCTGCGCCATCGTCTCAATGACCTGACCGTCCTTGTCGGAAAAATTCTGGATGGTCAGGTTGATGATTTCCAAGCCCATGTTGCCCATGTCGGCCATTGCCGCCTTGATGGACTCCTGCGCAAATTTGTCTCGGTTCTGCACGAGGTCGGCAATCGTCATTTGACCGATGATTTCGCGCATATTGCCCTCCAGCACGTCCTTGGCCAAGGCCTTAATCTGGGCGGCGTCGTAGTGCAGGAGCTGTTCGGCGGCGGTGGCGATGGACAGGTCATCCGAGCCGATTTTGATGTTGGCGACAGCATCCACCAAAACGGAAATGTATTCCTTTGTCGGCACGGGCTGGGCTGTTTTGATGTCCACCTGCATCAGGCACATATCCAGCTTGTCGATGCGCTCGATGGCGGGAATCCAGAAGGTCGCCCCGCCGCGAATGATACGATAGCCGAATTTTTTAACGGAGGTCGTTCCGTCCGAATTGCGTACCTTGTAATTGCGGCGCAGAAGGCCGGAAATAATCAGCGCCGTGTCCGGCGGCGCGATTTTATACCGCGGCAGCAGCTTAATCAGCAGAACGAGAACGATGATGCCGATGGGCAGCCAGTACCAGTATTGCAGGAGATGCTCTAATGATTCGGGCATGGATATGTGTTCCTCCTTCATTTTCATTTTTGAAACGGAATAAAAACCTGATGTCTGACAACCATGAGCAGATGAATGCACTGCGTCATCATTGCCTTGCTATGCGTTCAGCATATCACATATTTATTCATCTGTCAAAGCGAATTTGCAATTTTCTATGGCTTTTTCGGACAATTTATTATATACTACTGTATGTGCGCATAGAAATCAACACGCCTCAAAGGGGCATGGCTTTGGAGGACATAGGCTGATGGACATGATTCATGAATCGCTAGAAACCCGCGTGGCGGATAGGGCGGATGTTTTGGTTGTCGGCGGCGGCATTGCGGGCATTGCGGCGGCGGTGGCGGCGCGGCGGCGCGGAGCGGATGTGCTGCTGATAGAAAAATCCGTTCTGCTGGGCGGCTTGGCGACCAACGGCTTGATTTCGTGGTACGAGCCGCTCTGCGACGGACGCGGAACGCAGCTCATTTACGGCTTGGCTGAGGAGCTTTTGCGCCTGTCCATTCAGATAGGTTCGGACACCCTGCCGCAGATTTGGCAGAATCGGTCCGTGCCGATTGACAAGGCGCTGGTCAGCGATAAAAAGCAGAATCCTGTCGGCGGGCGGTATGCCACATTCTTTTCGCCGACCATGTTTCAGCTTTCGCTGGATGAGCTGCTGGAGCGTGAGGGTGTGCGCGTTCGGCTGGATATTCGTGGCGTTCGGCCTTTGATGGAGGATGCCAAATGTCTCGGCGTGGTCGCAGAGAGCATTTCGGGGCGTGAGGCGTTTTTGGCGCGGATGGTCATTGATGCGACGGGCGATGCGACGGTGCTGGCAGGGGCGGGCGTTCCGTGCGTGGATGGACACAACTTTTTATCGATGGTCGCCCATCGAATGGATGCGGCAGCCGTTGATAATATCCTGTCCCGCCGCAAGTGGATGACAATCGGCGCCGACCTTTACGGAAACGGGCATCCCAAAGGCTACCCGATGTTCACGGGGCTGGACAACGCGGAGGAAACGCGCTTTGTGCGCGACGGTCACAGGCTGCTGACGGACGCGCTCCGCAAGGACGACCGCATGAAGCGTGACATCACCACCCTGCCGACACAGGCGCAATTTCGCAAAACCCGCCATTTGGCGGGCGGCTATACGCTGACGGAGGAGGACAACCAAAGGCCGAATGAACGCTCGATTGCGCTGATTGGCGATTTTGAAAAGCCAGGTGACTGGTATGAGGTGCCGTATGAGTGCCTGTATCATCCGGATTATGAAAACCTGCTGGCGGTCGGGCGCATGATTTCGTCCTCCGGCTGGGCGTGGGACGTGACCCGCGTGATTCCCTGCTGCGCCGCAACGGGTGAAGCGGCGGGCACGGCGGCAGCGCTGACCCTGAAAGAAAATTCATCAATCAACGAATTAAATATAAACAATTTGCAGAACGCTTTGCGTGAAAACGGGATGCGTCTGCACAGAACAGAAGTTAACTGAAAAGGAGATATTGACGATGGCGGCGATTCAAATCCCCTACGGGAAGAACCATTTGACCCTCAATGTTGCGGATGAACGGCTGGCGGGCGTTCTGCGTCCTGCCGAAGGTGAAAAGACAACGCAGAGTGAGCGGGAGCTGGTGCTCCATGCCTTGGAAAATCCTATCGGCTCTCCGCGTGTGAGTGAGCTGGCGAAGGGCAGAAAACGCATTCTGGTCATCACCAGCGACCATACGCGCCCCGTTCCGAGCGCCGTCACCCTGCCCCTGTATCTGGCGGAAATCCGCCGCGGCGCACCGGACGCGGACATCCGTATCCTGATCGCTACGGGAATGCATCGCCCCACCACCGAGGCGGAGATGCGCGCCAAATTCGGCGACGCGGTGTACGAAAAAGAGCATTTTATCGTCCATTCGGCAGCGGATGAAAAGGCGATGGTCTTCAAGGGCATCCTGCCCAGCGGCGGCGAGCTGTGGCTGAACGGCCTCATTGATTGGGCGGAGCTGGTCGTCAGCGAGGGCTTCATTGAACCGCACTTTTTTGCCGGCTTTTCGGGCGGCCGCAAGAGCATCCTGCCCGGCATCGCCTCGGCCAAAACCGTACTATACAACCACAATGCCGTCTTTATCGCCGACAAAAACGCTGCGCAGGGCAGTCTTGAAGACAATCCCATCCATAAGGATATGGTGTACGCGGCGCGGCAGGCGGGGCTTTGCTTTATCCTGAACGTGCTGATTGACGCGGACAAGCACATTATCGCGGCCTATGCGGGCGACCTCATTGAGGCGCACAAGGCGGGCTGCGCGGAGTGCCTGCGGCATACGCACGTCAGCGGCGTGAAGGCAGATATTGCCGTGACCTCCAACGGCGGTTATCCGCTGGACCAGAACGTGTATCAGTCCGTAAAGGGCATGACGGCGGGCGAGGCTTGTGTCCGCGAGGGCGGTGTTCTGGTCATGTGCGCGGCGCTGGGTGACGGTCACGGCGGCGATTCGTTCTATCACTGGTTTGCGGACAGGCAGAGCGCCGACGAGGTGGCGCGGGACATCGAGAACATCCCCCCGACCGAGACGCACATGGATCAGTGGGAAGCGCAGATTTTGGCGCGTGTCATGCGCAAGGCACACTGCGTGTTCGTGACGGGTGAAGAAAACAGGGCGCTCATTGAGGATATGCACATGACATGGGCGGGCAGCTTGGAGCAGGCGATGGATATTGCCGAAAAGCTGGTCGGGCATGATGCCACGGTCGCTGTGATACCGGATGGGGTCGGGGTGATTGTCAAGTAATCGTCAATGTTTTGTATAATGATGGGGATATGAAAAGACCGCCGGATGGCGGCCTTTTTGCTTAAAGTTATTTATCTGCTTCTTTGGTTTTATCCATTTTACTGAAAATGTTATTTGCTATTGCTTTTAAAGGGCTGCTGACAAATGCCGGAATACAATCTGCAATAATCCCTATGATTATTTCAGGAGTTTGTTTTTTCAGCATAGCACCAAAGGATTCTTTTTCTACAAAAGAAATATCCTTGTTCTTTTCAGATATTTTTTCTTTTATTGTTTTTCGCAACTCATCCCTATTTCCTTCAGTAATTGCAACCAGTAAATCGAGGAAATACGGCAGACGCACTTGCAAAAGATTAGGCGTTAATTGCGCTTCAATGAATCCTCCGCTTTCTTCGATTGCGTTTTTGATTTCCAAATATAAATTTTTATCCGGAATCAACAGCTTAATTCGCCCATCTTCATAAATGGCTCTATCTGATATTTTCGCTAAGCTATCCCTCCAATTGAATTTTTCATAAGGATATAATAACTCTTTTCTGATTTTTAAAT
>CAVFWQ010000065.1:0-12486 GCA_963626285.1 bacterium
ATGTTATTTTAGCAAAAGGAGTTCTTTTATCATAGGCATAGCTCTAAGCTTCCCCCAACCCCACGCCTAGCGTGGGGTTTTCGTGAAACAATAAAGCGGGCGCGTATTCTTTGCCGAATACACGCCCGCCTGCGTGTCCAAAACGCAGTTTTTTGACACGAAGGAGAAGGCTTAACGGAAGCTTTCTTTTTTGTACGGAGCATTATTTGAAGATCAGCGCGTCAGACACCTGTCTGGTCGGGCTGGAGGGACGGTTGATGACCTGATTGTAGAAGTACAGTTTGGCCGAGCCGCCGCCGTCCAAGTTGATGGCGGTCTGTGCGCCGTATTGCAGGAAAAGCTGCTGCAGCCCCTGCAGGGAGATGCCGTCGGAATATCCTTCGCGGCGGCCTTCCACCATGATGATGATGTAATGCAGCTTCCCGATCTGGCCGATGGCCGTGCGCGGCTCAAGCTGGGTGGAGCGGGTGGAGATGACGTGGGTCTTGTTGTCCAAAGGCAGCGCCTGCCCGTTTTCCACCAGCGCGGGGCCGAATTCGATGGTCTGCATCACGCCCTTATCCAAAAGCTCCTGCGCAAGCTGCTGGGGGTCGTCCTTGGAGCGGTCGTAGTGCAGGGAAAAATCGCCGTTCTTGTCGATGATGAGCATATCCAGCTTGTTGGTCTTGTTGGCGCGGTAGAGCTTGCCGTTTCGGATGATGACGCCGGAGGTATGGTCGCCGCAGAAGTCGCAGTTGACCGCCAGAACAGCGCCGTTCGCCTGCGCAATATCCTCCATCAGGCCGGTCGCGGAGACCTTCTTGTCGTTGTAAAAAGCGGTCAAAAGCGCATCCGGCGAGGACACCTGAATATCGCAGACATAGTAGACCAGCTTCGTGCCGTCCTCAAATTTTTTGATGTTGATTTTCAGATGGCCGTTTGGACTGGAGCTGTCGTCATAGGCGAAATCCGGCGTGCCGTCAAAGCACAGCGGGTCTTGCCCCCAGACAAAGTCCTCGGCAAGGGCGGGCAGGCAGGCACAGAGCAGCACCAGCACGGTCAGCAGGCACAGCGGTTTGTTCATGGCGGGTATCGTTCCTTTCTGATATGTTCCGATAGATTAGACGAAGAACGGAAGAAAAAGCTTGAATGGAGATGCAATATCGGCAGGCGGGGCGTCAGCCCATGGCCAGACCGTAGCCGTAAAAGGAATTGCGGATGATTTCCCCGTAGAAGGAAAACTCGGCCTGACGCTCCGCAGGGAAGGTCAGGGTCAGGAGGTACACGCTGTCGCTGTACTCATTGGCAAAGCAGATGGTATATTCGCCGTCCGTTTCGCCGGTGAAATAGCCCATATCGGCCTCCGCCAGCACCCGCGCATCAATATGGCCGCTCTGATACTGCTCCAAATAATAGCTCAGCCTGTCGGAGCGGGTGTCCGTGATGGTCTCCACGCGCAGCGTGACAAGGCCGTCCGCGCTCTGATAAACATCGCCGCCCTTGTCCTCAAGCATCTGCGGCAGGGACATGCTGTAGCCTTCGCCCTCGGTGACGTTCCATTCGCTGAACGCACCGTTTTCATAGGCGGGCGTCGTCGTCAGCGAAACCACCTGATAGCCAAAGCGCGAGGCAGAGGACGGCTGTAATTCAAGCGTTATGCCCGATTCCCAGAACAGCACGCTCTGGGGCACATCGCCCGCCGGCACGCCCTCATTGCCGATGCTGGAATAAAGGTCGGCTCTGACGATCAAATCATTCCCGCTTTTCGTGATCTCGTAGATCTTCGCGCCGCCGTAGCTGTCGTCCTCCAAATCGGAAAAATCAAAGGAAAAGGCGCTGCCGTCCGTGCGCGTGATGCAGGGGCACTGCGGCGCATCCCAAGCCTCAAATTCGCCGGATGCAAACAAATCTCTGTAATAGGTTTTCAGAATATCCACCGGGACGGTCTCCACATCGTCCAGCGGCTGCTCGTCCACCCGCGGCAGGACAAAGCGGAACAGCCCCAGCAGCAATGCGCCCTCGACCAGCGGCTGAGACGGCGTTTCGCCGGCAGACAGGGAAGAAACATCCCGCATCAGCATCGCGCCGCCCATCAGGGAGACCATCGCGGACAGGTTGTCGTCCTCTTCCACGGCCATATCCCGCGCATCGCGCACGGGGGCGGCCAAGGCACAGGAGCAGCACAGGCAGAGAACCAGCAAAAGCGCCGACAGTTTTTTCATATCGATATACTCCTTTCTGCGGGAAGGCTTCCGTTTCCCGCGCAAGCGCCCGATGCGTAGAGACGCCTGCACCATAGATAACGGAAGGCGGAAGCGTTTTTATCCCGCAGCTACAGATTTTTGATTTCGGGGTCGTCATCGCTCATCACCCGAAGCCCGTTTTGCAGCAGAAGCTCCGCCGTGACGCCGTTTCCGTCCGTCAGCGTCCCCGAAAATGTGCCGTCATAGATTTTTCCGCAGCCGCAGGAGGGGCTTTGGGCGCGGAGAACGGCCGTCTGACAGCCCGTGAGTCGCGCAATATCCAGCGCACACCGGGCGCCGCGCCGAAACGCGGCGGTATTGTCCGCGCCGTCCCTGTTCATGACAAACCCGCCCTGCCGCTCGCTCGGCACACGCGGGGTCGGCAGCCCGCCCATCTGTTCGGGGCAGACGGGGATCAGCATATGCTTTTGCGCAAGGCGCAGCACGGCGGGGCAGCTTTTCACCTTCCCGTCATAGCGGCAGGGCAGGCCGAGCAGACACGCGGAAACGAGAATCGTCATGCTATCTCCAGCGCAATTTCCATCATCTGCGTGAAGGTCTCGCGCACCTCCTGCGGGGTGCAGCTTTCGCCGGTGTAGGGGTTATCCGAGATGGTGAGCAGCGCCAAGGCGTTTTTGCCGGCGCGGGCGGCGTTCAGATACAGCGCGTACGCCTCCATTTCGATGGCAAGGACGTGCAGCTTTTGCAGCACATCCAGCTGGCTGCGCTCATCATAGAAGGTATCGGACGAATAGGTCGGGCCGACGGCCATGGTGACGTTCAGCCGCTTCGCAGCTTCCGCGGCGCGGGAGAGCAGGTCATAGGAGGCGCAGGGACCCAAGTTTCCGCGGAAGCCGTACTGGTCTCCGTAGGCCGAATTGGAGTAAGCGCTCATGGACGCGACCACGGAGCGGATCTTGAGATTCGGGTCAATCAGTCCGGCCGAGCCGACGCGGATGATGTTCTCCACATCATACATATGAAACAGCTCATAGGAATAAATGCCGATGGAGGGCATGCCCATGCCGGAGGCCATGACGGACACGCGCTTGCCCTTATATTCGCCCGTATAGCCCTGAATGCCGCGCACATTATTGACCAGCCTTCGGTTTTCCAGATAGGTCTCCGCAATGAATTTCGCCCGCAGCGGGTCGCCGGGCATCAGCACGGTGCGGGCAAAATCGCCCTTTTCCGCCGTATTATGCAGTGTCGCCATGAAAAAAGCCCTCCTTGCAGATGGTTTGCAGGCGCCGAAAAAGCCCGCGTAATTTACATCAAGCATACCACATCGTTGCTTTACTTTCAAGAACTTTTCCATTATAATGAGGGATGAGGTGTTGAAGGAGTATGCAGGAGGTCGTCATCCACAGCTTTAATGAATTGCAGGCCGAGGTGTTTTCCGATGTCTGGGACTCCGCCATCCGCCGCTATCGGGACAATCGGGTGTACCGCGGCGTGGCAGACAAGACCTGGGGTCTGGTTCCGTCTCTGAACCGCGCCTGTGCGCATGATTTAAAGCTCGAAAAGCAGATGCTTCGTTCGTTCAAGAAGTACGGCTATGCGGACTTGGCGCATGTCACCAATTTTTGGCAGACCTTGGCGATGGCGCAGCAGTTCGGGCTGCCGACCCGCCTGCTCGACTGGACATATTCACCGCTCGTTGCGGCGCATTTTGCGACCGAGGATGTCGATGCCTACGACTTGGACGGCGCCATCTGGTGCGCCGACATCGAGACGGTCAACGCGCAGCTTCCGGAAAAGCTGAACGTCATGCTGGAAAACGAGCGCGGCCGCATTTTCACGATGGAAATGCTGGACCGTGTCGGCAACACCTTTGAGGAGCTGAACGCGCTTTCGGACGAGCCGTTTGCCTTTTTCTTTGAGCCGGCCAGCGCGGTCAACCGCATCGCCAACCAGTACGCCCTTTTTTCCGTCACGACCGACCCGACCGTGTGCATTGACCAGCTTCCCAATTTGGACGCGGGCTTCAAAAAGCTCGTCATTCCCAAGGAGGTCAAGCTGGAGATTCGCGATAAGCTGGATTACATCAACATTTCGGAGCGCATGATTTATCCGGGGCTGGACGGCATCTGCAAGTGGATTACCCGCCGCTATGCCAACCTCGGCCCCAAGTACAATAAAAATCACGATTGAGGCGAGCCCTGTATGCTGATTTGCGATACCCATGCGGACACCCTCTATGCCTTGGCGTCGGGAGCGCCGTCTATGGATGTGACGAAGGAAACGCTTGCAAAGGGCGGCATTTCCCTGCAGACCCTGGCGCTGTTCGTGGGCGACAGAAGCGAGCATGAGCAGGCGATGGCGTTCAACCGAAAGATGCTGGCGGAGCTGGAAAGGCTGAAGGCTGAAGGCCTTCGCCTCATCGATGACCCGCGGGACGCGGTCGAGGGCGAGACGCGCTTCATGCTGTCTGTCGAGGGCTGCGAAATCATGGAGGACGGCATTGAAACAGTCGCCGCGTGGCGGCAAAGGGGCGTGCGCATGGCGGCGCCGGTCTGGAATTACGAGAATCGGTTGGGTGTGCCTGCCCGACACGACACGGGCGAGGGGCTGAAGCCCTTCGGACGGGATGCGGTGCGGGAGATGGCGCGGGTCGGTATTGCGCCGGACGTATCGCACCTGAACGAGCGCGGGTTCTGGGATTTATTGGAGATGGGGCTCGTCCCGCTCGCGTCCCATTCCTGCTGCAAGGCGCTGTGCGGCAATCCGCGCAATCTGACCGACGAGCAGCTCCGCGCCCTTTTCGGTGCGGGCGGCTATGTCGGGGTCAATTTTTACCCTTACTTTCTCTCCGCGGACGCGGACGCGACGCTCGATACGGTCGTCGATCATATCCTGCACATGCTGTCGCTGGGCGGCGAGGGCAAGGTGGGCTTCGGCTCGGATTTTGACGGTATTGAATGCAAAGTCCCCGGCCTTGAAACGCCTGCCGACGTGCCCGCGCTCCTTCAGCAGCTGCGGTGGCGCGGCCTGACGGATGCGGAAATTTCCGGCATTGCCGGTCAAAACCTCTTGCGCTACTACGACCGAGTTTTCCCGCGGGAATAAGAACGGAAAGAGGATCGGCGGGGAGAAGACCCTTTTGAAAAAAGTCCCCTCCTCCGCCCGAAACACGATACCTGCTTTTGATGACTGCAGCGAAGAAACAGCCTCCGTGAGAAACGACGAAAAGCTGCTTTTCACCCCACTCTTTATTCTCCCCACTATCCACTAACCACTACCCACTAATCACTAACCCCTACCCCCCTACCCGCTCGCTCGGAGGCCCATCATGCGCCGTTCAACGACCCTTTTTCAAAAGTTCTATCTGGCCTTTCTGCTGGTTTTGATGTACCTGCCCATCGTGGCGGTGGCGCTGTATTCCTTCAACGCCAATACCGCCCGCTCGTCCAACACGTTCACGGGGTTTTCCCTGCAATGGTACGCGCAGCTTTTTGACGATGAGCGCGGCTTTGGCGAGGCCTTCCGCACGAGCCTTTTTGTAGGCTTCGTGAGCGTCTTTTTCTCCTGCGTATTGGGGACTTTGGGCGCGCTCGGCTTGGCGCGGCGCAAGGCGAAGAAGGGCTTTTTCGGTGCCGCGGGTTCGGCTGCCGTGGGGCTGATGGAAAATATCATGACGCTGCCCGTCATGCTGCCTGAGATCATCCTGGGGCTTGCGTTCCTCTCCCTTTTTACGCTGCTGAATCTGCCCTTCGGCTTATTGACGCTGATTTTGGCGCACATCACATTCTGCGTGCCGTATGTGTTCATCATCGTCAAGAGCCGACTCACGACAATGGACGATGCTTTGCTGGAGGCGGCGCGGGACTTGGGCGCGACCCCGTCGCGGGCGTTTCTGACGGTCACGCTGCCGCTTATCTCTCCCGCCGTCCTGTCCGGCGCTTTGCTTGCTTTGGCGATGTCGCTGGACGACTTTGTCATCAGCTTTTTCGTCAACGGCGCACAGACGACGACCCTGCCGCTCAAAATCTATTCCTCCGTGCGCTACGGCGTGTCCGCGCAGGTCAATGCGCTCTGCACGGTGATGCTCGTCGCCGTGTTCGCGCTGGTTGCGCTGAGCCAGCTGATTTTGAAAAAGAGAAAATGAGCGCCGTCCTTTTTTCGACGCTTTCGGCGAAAAATATTTCTTTACAGGCGCAGCAAAATCTTATATAATAAGAAACGCAGTCTTTGTGCGAAATAATGAAAGGCAGGTTTTTACAAATGCTCGACAAACTCATCGGTATCTCCGCCGCCATTGCGGAAGCCACCACCGAGGCCGCTGCAACGACCGAGGCCGCCGCAGCCACCACCGAATTATCCATGGGCGCGCAGCTTGTGCAGATGTTCGTCCCGATGGTGCTGATCATCGTCGTTTTCTACTTCTTCCTGATTCGTCCGCAGCGGAAGAAGGACAAGAAGGTCAAGGATATGCTCGCCGCGCTGAAGCAGGGCGACCGCATCTGCACCATCGGCGGTATTTACGGCACCATCACCAACATCAAGGATGATACCATCACCCTCTCTGTCGGCGGCAAGAACGGCACCGAAATCGTCGTGGCTCGCTGGGCCATCCGCAATGTCGAAGAGGTTTCCGTCGAGAATGACGGCGAAACGCTGGCGTAAATTCATCCGATGAAAAGCGGCCGAGTTGTCCTTCATCGGCTTTGCGGATTTTTCTGCACGTGGCAACCGCCGATGCGGGATGTTTTCTCCCATCGGTCAAAGCCGTCTGCGGCGGAGCGTGCGCGATTTGGCCGATTGACCGATTGTTAAGGCTCATGCTTGTGTCTTTATTTCCGTTTGGGTTTTTCAGCAGTCCATCAGCTCTTTCCCATCTGCGGAAGGGGCTTTTTTCGGTGAGAGGGAGGAGATCGATTTGCAGCAGGCTTTTTCTCGCGCTTTCAGGGATGAACGGGTGCGCGCATGGCTGATGATTGTGCTGGGCTGTTTGATCGGCGCGGCGGCTTACCCGCTGTTTCTGGTGCCGAACGCCATTGCGCCCGGCGGCTTGACGGGCGTGGCGACCATCCTGAATTACCTGTTTTCCTGGCCTGTCGGCGCGGTCAGCATGCTTTTGAACCTGCCGCTGTTCGTCGTCGGTTATAAGACCCTTGGACGGACATTCGCCTTCCGTTCGCTGATCGCCACCATTCTGTTTTCCGTTTTCATCGACCTGCTGCCCCTGCAGCCTCTGACGGACGACATCCTGTTAGGCTCTGTCTACGGCGGCATCCTGCTCGGCATCGGCCTTGGGCTGATTCTGCGCGGCGGCGCGACGACGGGCGGCTCGGACATGGTGGCGCGGATGGTGCATCACCGCTTCCCCATCATTTCCGTGGGCATGTTCCTGTTTTTGATCGACTGTATCGTGATCCTCTGCGCGGCCTTCACCATGAGCGCCCGCGCCGCGCTATATGCGCTGATTTGCATCTTTGTCTCGGATAAGGTGCTGGACTTGGTGCTGTCCGGTATCGGCACGGGCAAGGCTTGCTTCATCGTGTCGGGCGAATCGGAGAAGATCGCCAAGCGCATCATGGACGATATGGAGCGCGGCGTGACGCTCCTGAACGCGACCGGCGCGTACTCCGGCCAGGACCGCCGCGTGATTTTGAGCGTGGTGGCCGGCCGCGAGGTCATGACGCTCAAAAAAATCATCCGCGAGGAGGATGCCCGCGCCTTCATGTTCATCACCGATACCCACGAAACATTGGGCGAAGGGTTCGGAAACTTGACGGACTGATTTTTGAAAAGGCACGATACGGATTTGCCTTTTTTCCGTCCTTGCGCGGGGCGGGATAAATTGTTATAATCAGAGACGGAAGGCGCGAAAATGGCGCGAAGCTTTCAAGCCGAGAGGGGGAACGAAATGCCGTCTTTTACGCGGAAAGCCATCATGGAAGCGTTTATGCAGCTTCTGAACGAGCGTCCGGTGAGCAAGATTTCCGTGAAGGATATCGTGGAACTGTGCGGAATCAACCGCAACACGTTTTATTATCATTTTCAGGATATACCGAGCCTGATCGAGGCCATTGCCAAGGAAGAAACGGACTTCCTCATCAGCAAGTATGCGCGGGTCGAGTCCTATGAGCAGTGCCTGAACATCGTTGTGGAATTTATTTTGAAGAACCGCAGGGCGACGCTGCATCTGTATAATTCCGCCAACCGCGATTTATACGACCAATACCTGATGGACATCTGCCGATATGCGGCGGAGACCTACTTTCATACGGCCTTTGCGGACAGAAAAATCAGCTCTTCGGACTATGAGCTTATCATCAACTCCTATAAATGCTATGCCTACGGGCTGAGCGTGGACTGGCTGAACAGCGGGCTGCAGGAGGATATCCTGCCCAAACTGGCGCGGCTGTGTGCGCTGCGCGAGGGGATGATAGAGGAAATGTTCAAAAGGGCAGAGCAGTCGTTTAAGTAAAGCATTTAATACAAGACAATGCAAGGCATCACCGCCGAACCGTGCGGTGATGCCTTTGTCGTTTTTGTGCATTCGGCGCGATTTGCCTGAATTTTCGGCAAATTTCTTCGGATGCCTGATTTTGCGGCAGCCGGCGGAAAATGTCCATGGCGGGAAAGGCGGCGCGTGCGTATACTGACACCTGAACGGCGGGAAAGACCCGCCGGAGCACAAGGAGGGACGAATGATGCGGTTGAAGACTCTTCGAATCGCCAAAACAGGCTGCTTGGTGGCCTCGGCGCTGCTGATCGCGCTGGGACTGCTGATTATCCTTTGGCCCGATGTATCCGTTTCGCTCATCGGAATCATCGCGGGCGTCATGTTGATTGCGCTGGGGCTGTTCAAGGTCATGGGCTATTTTTCCAAGGATTTGTATCGACTGGCGTTTCAGTATGATCTGGCATTCGGCCTGCTCATGATGGTGCTGGGCACATTGCTTTTGATTCGGCCGGACGGCGCAATGTATTTTCTCTGCCTGATCGTGGGCATTTCCATTGCGGGGGACGGGCTTTTGAAGCTGCAGACGGGCTTGGAGGCGCGGCGCTTCGGCCTCACAAGCTGGTGGCTGATTGTGGTGCTGGGTCTGCTGGCCGCCATCGTCGGCATCATCACGGCGTTCCGCCCCGCTGAAGGCTCGCAGGTGCTGATGGTGCTGATGGGCATATCGCTCCTTGCGGAGGGCATCCTGAACCTTTGCGTGACGCTGTGCGCGGTCAAGATTGTCAGAAGCAAACGCCCGTATGTCATCGAGGAAGAACACGAAGAAATTTATTGATTGAGGAGGCTTAACGAATGCGCTTTTCAAGGGCTGTGGTGCGGCTGCGCATCCCGATTTTGATTCTGGTCGTCATTTTGCTGGTTCCGTCCACGCTCGGCATGGTGGCGACCCGCATCAATTATGATATGCTGGACTATCTGCCGGATACGATGGACACGGTCATCGGCCAAAACGAGCTGATGGAGGACTTCGGCAAGGGCGCGTTTTCCCTGCTGGTCATCGAGAACATGCCCGCCAAGGATGTCGCCGAGCTGAAGAAAAAAATCGAGCAGGTCGAACATGTGGACTCCGTGGTCTGGTATGATTCCTTTGCGGATTTGTCCATGCCGATGGAGCTACTCCCCTCCAAGCTCTACGATGCGTTCAACAACGGCGACGATACGCTGATGGCGGTGTTCTTTGACTCGGCGACCTCAGCGGACGTGACGATGGACGCCATCCGTGAAATTCGTGCGCTGGCGGGCAAGCAGGTGTTCGTATCCGGCATGTCCGCGCTGGTGACGGATTTGAAGGATCTGTGCGAGCAGGAAGAGCCGATTTATGTAGCCATTGCCGTGGCGCTGGCCTGCCTTGCGATGCTGCTTTTGCTGGACAACTGGCTCATCCCGTTTGTGTTCCTTGCGTGCATCGGCATTGCCGTGCTGATCAACCTTGGCAGCAACTACTTCTTCGGTGAAATTTCCTACATCACGAAGGCGCTGGCGGCAGTGCTGCAGCTGGCCGTGACGATGGACTATTCCATTTTCCTCTGGCACAGCTACAACGAGCAGCGCGAAAAATGCGCCGACGCCAAGGAAGCGATGGCCGTCGCCATTCATGAGACGCTGACCAGCGTCATCGGCAGCTCCATCACGACCGTTGCGGGCTTTGCCGCCCTCTGCTTCATGACCTTCACCCTGGGTCTTGACCTTGGCCTGGTCATGGCCAAGGGCGTGATCTTCGGCGTCATCGCCTGCGTAACGGTGCTGCCGTCCATGATTTTGGTGCTGGACAAGCCGCTTCAAAAGACGAAGCACCGCTGCATCATCCCCGATATGACTAGGCTCTCCAAGGGGCTTGTGAAAATATTCCCCGTATTTTTGATTCTCTTTGCCGTGCTTGTGTACCCCGCATACTTCGGCTACAGCAAGACCAATGACGAGGCATACTATGACTTGGGCGAATGCCTGCCGCAGGACATCGAATATGTCATTGCCAACAGCAAGCTGCGCGATACCTTCGATATTGCCTCCACGCATATGGTCTTGGTAAATGCCAGCCTTTCCTCAAAGGATAAAAAGAGCATGATTGAGGAAATGGAAAAGGTGGATGGCGTAAAGTATGTGCTGGGGCTGGAGGCGTTCATTGACTCCGACATACCGGAAAGCATGCTGCCCGATTCCGTCGTATCCATCCTTCGATCCGACCGCTGGGAGCTGATGCTGATAAACTCCGAATACAAGGTCGCCAGCGACGAGGTGAATGCGCAGATAGACGCGCTGAACACGGTGCTGAAAAAGTACGATGAAAGCGGGATGCTCATCGGCGAAGCGCCCTGCATGAAGGATATGATTGAGACCACGGACCGCGATTTCCAGGTGGTCAACGCGGTTTCCATTGCGGCCATCTTCATCATCATCATGCTGGTGGAAAAGAGCCTGAGCCTGCCCTTCATCCTGATTGCGGTCATTGAGCTGGCTGTGTTCATCAACCTTGGCCTGCCGCACTATTTCGGGCAGTCGCTGCCGTTCATCGCGCCGATCTGCATCTCCACCATTCAGCTTGGCGCAACCGTTGACTACGCCATCCTGATGACCACGCGCTACAAGGCCGAGCGTGTGGCGGGGCATACGAAGCATGATGCGGTCGTGACCGCGCTGAGCACTTCCATTCCGTCCGTTCTGGTATCCGGCTTCGGCCTGTTCGCCGCCACCTTCGGCGTGGCCGTGTATTCCAACATTGACATCATCAGCTCCATGTGTATGCTGATGGCCCGCGGCGCGATCGTCAGCATGCTGTGCGTCATCCTGATTTTGCCCGCGCTGCTGATGCTGTGCGACGGACTCATCAGACATACGACCCTGAACATGAAAATCAAGGAGGATAAAAAAGCATGAAACGGCTTCTTTCAATGATGACGGCGATTGCGCTGATTTTGACGGTGTGCGTCCCCTGCGCCTTCGCTGCGGAGGACAAAAAGGAAATGGTCTATGTGCTGGCGGACGGAAACGGCAGCCCGTACAGCATTACGGTCAGCGAGCATCTTTATAATCGAAACGATGCGGATACCCTGAACGATTACAGCCGCTTACAGAACATTGAAAACATGGGCGGCGATGAGTCCTTTGAAAACAAGGACGGCGTGCTTGCTTGGAAGGCGGACGGGGATGATATCCGCTATGAGGGCACAAGCACCGAGCCGCTGCCCGTGGGCGTTTCAGTCCGCTATACCCTGGACGGGCAGGAAATGACCTTGGACGAGCTGAAGGGAAAGAGCGGGCATCTGGTGATTGACATCGAATACAGCGCCTGCTACGAGGAAACGCATACGGTAAACGGCAAGGAGACCGCCATCCCGCTGCCCTTCCTCATGGCGACCGTGATGCTGGCGGATGATGATACCTTCTCCGCGCTGGAGGTCACCAATGGGCGGGTGGTCAATATCGGCAGCCGCACCTTGGCTGTCTGCTTCGGCCTGCCGGGGCTGAAGGAGGCGCTGAATTTAGACGAATACAAGGATAAACTGGACGAGGATGCGGACGAGCTGGACGACACGCTGAATATCAACATTGATGTGTCTGCGGATATCCCGACCAGCGCGACCATCAGCGCAGATGTCACGGATTTCAGCTTTGACGGCACTTACACGCTGGCGCTTTGTCCGAGACTTTCGGCCTCCGATGAGGACGGCACGGTGACGATTGAATTCAATACCGCCGATTTGAGCAGCAAACTGAACGATGCGATGGACGAACTGCTGGACGGCGCGGCGCAGCTGTGCGACGGAGCGGAGGAGCTGAAGGACGGATTAAGCG
>CAVFWQ010000066.1:0-3510 GCA_963626285.1 bacterium
TGACAGCGCCTCCCCCTGCGCCAAATTATACCACAGGGCGGGATGTTTGTAAATTATGCGCGGGTCGGATTTTATGCTGAGAGCACATTGCGTGACGAATTGTAACGATGCCTTGACACTTTGCTTTTTATGCCCTATAATGAATGGGACAATAATTCATACCGATGAAGTCATATCCGCATCATTTGACTTCCGACAGGAGGCGTATACTTGAATCCGCTCACTTTGCAGGCAACCTTCAGCGGTCTTTTGCACGATATAGGAAAAATGGTTTTTCGTGCGGGCGAAAGTACGCAGGATCATTCGACGTCGGGATATACATGGCTTTCAGAGCGTCTGCCGGACGCACAATGGCGCGATATCCTTTCCGGCGTTCGCTGGCATCATGCGCGGGCGCTTCGTCAGGCACAGCTCAAATGCGACAGCTTAGCATATATTCTTTGCGTGGCCGACAATATTTCCGCTGCGGCCGATAGACGCGAGGAGGAAAGCAGCTCTGTCCGTTTTGATCGTACATTGCCGCTGCATTCGATTTTTTCTCATTTGAATGGGCGGCACAATGGGCAGGCGCTGGCACCCGTCTGCCATGACGGGCATCTGCATTTGCCGGGCGAACAGCCGCCGGTCACATCGGCGCAGTATGCATCTCTGCTCAGGGTGCTGCAGCGGGGCTTAGAAGGCATAACTGTCTCCGAGCAGTGGACGGACTCCCTGCTGGCTCTGCTGGAGAGCTGCGCATCCAATATTCCGTCCAGTACTTATACAGGTGAAAGTCCGGATATTTCGCTGTTTGACCATCTGAAGGTAACGGCAGCGGTCGGCGCCTGCATCAGTGAATATTTGCTGGCAAACAGCATCAGAGATTTTCAAGCGCATTTGTTTGAAAATGAGATAAAATTTCGGGATGAAAAAGCGTTTCTGCTTTATACGGCGGATTTGTCCGGCATTCAGAAATTTATTTATACCGTTGCCGCATCGGGCGCGCAACGGGCGCTGCGCAGCCGTTCGTTCTTTTTAGAACTGCTGATGGAGCATTATATCGACGAAATTTTGACGCGCTGCGGGCTGAGCCGGGCAAATCTTTTGTATTCCGGCGGCGGACATTGCTATGTGCTGCTTCCCAATACACAGGAGACGGTGCGGGTCTTGAAGCAGGTCAACCGAGAAACGAACAGCTGGTTGCTGAAGCAGTTTGGCATCAAGCTGTTTTTGGCACACGGCTGGGCCGAATGCTCCGCCAATGATTTGACAAACAGACCTGCTGCGGATACGCCCTATAAGGCTGTATTTGGCAGAGCCTCCGCTGCGGTCAGCCTCCATAAGATGCGCAGATATTCGCCGGAACAGCTGCGAAAGCTGAACGTACAGGCACAGCACACGGACGGAAGAGAATGCAAGGTCTGCGGCAGCACGGAATTGCTTCATGAAGACCGTTGTCTGTGGTGTGCGCGGTTTGAAGAGATTTCAGCCCAAATTCAAGACGAGCAGCGCATCGCCTATTATGTAACGCGGAATGCGGGGCTTTCGCATGACCTATCGTTGCCCTGCGCGGACGGAGAGGTCTTTCTTGCGTTGATTTCCGAGCAGGAAGCAAGGGAAAGGCTGAAAACGGATGACCGGATTGTTCGAATCTATACGAAAAATCACGCATTTACAGGGCTGAATTACAGCACACGGCTGGATGTGTGCGATTATTATGCCGACAATCGGAATACAGAACTGGCGCGGGCTTCTTCCGGCATTCGCCGCCTGGCGGTATGCCGGATGGACGTTGATAACTTAGGTCATGCATTTGTTGCCGGCTTTGAACAGGCAGATGCAAAGAATGCGGCGGAAAAATATCACTTCGTTACGCTCTCCAGAACGGCGGCTCTGTCACGGCAGCTATCCTTATTTTTCAAGCGATACTTAAGAGAAGTGCTGTGTCAGGGAAGTCCGCTGCAAATCTCGGTCATTTATTCAGGCGGTGACGACGTATTTCTGCTCGGCGCATGGAACCATGTCATTGAAGCGGCGCAGCGCATTCAGCAGCAGTTTACTGCCTTTACAGGCGGTGCGTTGACTTTAAGCGGCGGCATTGGTCTTTATGCTGAAAAATATCCTATCCGCTTGGCAGCCGAGGAAACGCAGGCGCTGGAGCAGCGGGCAAAAGCAGAGCCGGATAAGAATGCGGTTTCCCTGTTTGATCCGCTGGAGCAGCATACCTATTCATGGACGGTTTTCCGGCAGCAGGTTATGCGGGGAAAATACCAAATGCTCGAACGTTTCTTTGCCGGACAGGATGAACGCGGAAAAGCATTTTTATACCGCATGACGGGTCTGCTGCGGGAGGCGGAGAAAAGCAGGCTGAATCTGGCTCGGTATGCCTATATGCTGGCGCGCCTTCAGCCGAGCCGCCAAAGCGCCTCCTTCAGCCTCTATAAGGATTTTTCACAAAAAATGTACGCATGGGCCTGCAATGCAAAGGACAGGCGGCAACTGATTACGGCAATTTATTTGTATGTATATATGAACAGAAAGGCGGAACAACACGATGTACAATAATTACAGGCCGAACAGCGGCGCTAACCGCTTCGGCGGTTATGCGCCAAGAGGGACTCAGGGCGGCGGTCTGCCGGCGCCGGTTCAGCCCAAGCAGCTTCCGCAGGACTATGTAAACGAGGCGGAGCAGGTCATGCGGGCACTGATGGAGGGCGGAAGCCGCATCACATCCTCCAAGCTGCGCGGAATCTTTGCATTGTTGACGGATATTTATAACGAGGAGAGCCTGCGAACGGATAAAACGCTCAGTTCGGCCAGCCAGGCGAAGCTGCTTCGTTTAAGGATAAGAGCTGTTTATGACGCGGGACGAGAGCCGACGGTCAAGGCTTTTATCGAAAAGGCGCACCTGCTGGAGTACATGAAGGACATCGGCACAGACAGAGAAAAGCTGATTCGGCTTTCACATTACATGGAAGCATTGGTGGCATACCATCGCTATTTCGGCGGCAAGGAGAATTGATATGTACGGAAAAATTGTTATTTATTGCGATTTGAAGGTCAAAACAGGCTTGCATATCGGTGCGTCCGGCGCTTTTTCAGCCATCGGCGCAGTGGACAGCCCCGTTATTCGTGATCCGCTTACGGGAAAGCCTATTCTGCCGGGCAGCAGTTTAAAGGGGAAACTGCGCACCCTTTTGGCACGCAGTCTATGCAGGGATATTAACCGGATGTCGGATTTCAATCAGGATGATCCGATTATCCTGCGTCTGTTCGGCTCGGCCGACCCTGTCAGGCGTTCACGGCTTCAATTTTCGGATAGCTTTATTTCCAATGCGGATGCGCTTGGGGAGGCCGGCCTGACGGAGGTCAAAACGGAAAATGCCATCCGCCGAACGGATTCGGTCGCTAATCCGCGCCAGACTGAGCGCGTAGTTGCCGGAGCATGCTTTTCGGTGCGCATTGTGTATGATATTATGCGGTCGGAGGAAATCACGGAGGATATGCAGCAGCTTGTCCGCGCCATGCAGC
>CAVFWQ010000066.1:3520-6560 GCA_963626285.1 bacterium
GAGGAAGCGGGCGTGTAGGGCTGGACAACTTCCGTTTCGGCTGCATTGAAACGGATTTTTCGGAGGAAGTCCTAAAGTCCTTCTTTAAAAAGGCGGAGAATTATGAATTACTACCTGTATAAGCTGCGCTTTGACGGCGCTGTACACATTGGCGCCTCGGACTCATCCATGTCTTTGAGCGGCGCTTCGGAGCATTTCTGCGCAGACACGTTCTTTTCGGCTCTGTGCCACACAGCCAACGCCCTTTGGGGAAGCAGGGGCATCGAAGAAATATGCTCTCAGGTGCGCAGCGGCGCATTAAGGCTCAGCGACAGTATGCCTTGGCGGGAGAATGAAAAGGAAGAAATCTATTATATTCCGAAGCCATGCGCTGTTTCCGAGGTAAGGCAGGAGATACCCGCTCAGCTTCGCAAGGCCATGAAGCGCTTGAATTGGCTTCCCGTGAATGATATGGAGGCTTTCGGCGCATCGCTGCGTGGAGAAAAGTCCTATACGCCGGACACGGCGGCTTTTGGAATGACGGAGCAGCGCACCTGCGCTGCCGTGCAGGACGGTCAGGATGCCCGCCCGTATCAGGTCGGCGCATATCATTTCTTCCAAAACTGCGGCTTATACTTTCTGTCCGCATGTGCTTCGGAAGCAGTGCATGAGCGGCTGTGCTGTCTGCTGAACGTACTGGGCGTCAGCGGTCTCGGCGGGAAGGTCAGTGCCGGATACGGCAAATTCCGGCTTGAGGATGTTCTTTATTTGAATGAGCCTTTTGATGTTCAGACACACTGGCTGTATCATGCATTGACGGAAAAAAATCCGAAGCATTATCTGCTGCTGACCTCCGCCCTGCCAAAGGACAGCGAGCTGGAGCGCGCCTTGGACGGCGCCCAGTATCAGCTGATTCGCCGCGGCGGGTTCGTGCAGTCCGACACCTTCAGCGCATCGCCGCTGAAAAAGCAAACGCAGTATTTTTTATCAGCCGGTGCAATGCTGAAGCAGCTCTTTTCGGGAGAGTTGTATCAGGTGGGTCAGGGCGGAAGTCATCCGGTCTACCGTTATGCCGTCCCGATGATGTTGGGGGTGTCCTTTTGATTGAGATGGAGCATTTGCAGACCTATCGGCTGACGCTGACCGCGCGCGGACTTTTGCATATCGGGAACGGACAGAAACTGCCGAAAAAGGATTATTTGTTTGATTACAGAACCGGCACGGTTTTATTTTTGGATGAGCAGTCATTTTTTGACCTTTTGATCCGTTTTCACTTAGTAGATGCATTTGAATGCTTCTGCCTGTCTAGGCAAACTGATTTGTATTCGTTTTTGCTTCGGGACTGCCGTCTGACCAATGAGCAGCTGAAGACCGCGATACGCTATCAGATCAAAGCAGGAGATGCGCTGGATGAACATCATTCTCTGCGTGATATCAGCCGCTTTATCCGAAACGGAAGCGGCAGCGCTTATGTGCCCGGCAGCAGCGTCAAGGGTGCGGTCAGAACAGCGCTTCTCTTTCAAAAAATCATGGAGGACGGCACGCAGAACGGCCGAACGATGCAGTCCTTTTCCGAGGAGAATTATTTGCATACGCTGGCGCTGACGCTCAATACAAAAAACGCAGTGAACAGTCTGATGCGCGGCATTCAGATTTCGGACAGCGAACCGATAGCCGATTCGCGCCTGACGCTCGCCTCCAAAAACGATGGCTTTGCGGATGGCTCCACAAATCAAATCAATCTGTGCAGGGAATGCGTAATGCCCGATACGCCGATTCATCTTCGGATGACACTGGACCATTCGGTGCTCCAAAATGCGATAACGATGGAATCTATTTTAAAGGCGCTGGATGCGCTTGAGCAGTATTATCAAAGAACCTATCAAGAGCATTTTGACGCGCCGTTTGATTATGCGTCCGCTCCAAGCGGCCATATGATGCGCTTGGGCGGCGGCGCGGGCTTTTTTACAAAGAGCTTGGCTTATCCGTATCTGGGAAAGCAGCAGGGGCTTATCTATACATCGGGCCAGCTTGCGCGTTTTTTCCGCGCACACCGTCATGAAAAAGACCCGCAGCTCGGCATTTCGCCGCGCACCATGAAATACGGCGCGTATCGCGGGAAATACTATGCGTTCGGTTTATGTGAGGTCAATATTCAATGATTGTTCGGTATCGCTTTTTGCTGAAAAAAGAATCAGAGCCATATGATGCATCGCTGGCCTACCCTCTGTATGCATGGCTGCTTTCTCATGCGCCGTTTGAGAAGGGGGAAAGACTGCACCGTCAGGGCATCAAGCCGATTAGTCAGGCCATATGCCGCGGCGATACGCCGGATACGGTGTATTGGACAGTCAGCCTGCTGACAACTGAGACGGCGGAAATCTTCTGCCCCATTTTAGACAAGGCTGATGCGGCGCCGCTTCATTGCCGAACCATATGCTTTGAGGAAAAAACGGTCGAGACAATCAAAGATGCGCATACGCTGCTTCACCGCTCCGAGGCGCTTCGGGGAAACAATCGGTTTGCCGTGCAAATCCTTTCGCCTGCATCGTTCAGGCAGGCGCAGCGTTATGTCATTTATCCGCAGGAGAGCCTGCTTTTGCAGTCGCTTGTTCAGCGGTGGGGTCTGTGCTTTCCCGAACTTGCGCTGGATGACGCGGATGCCATGCGCGCCCTTGAGCAGGGAATCCGCATTGCGGATTATCATTTGCGCACCCTTCGGTATCCGCTGAAGCAGGCTCGCATTCCTTCCTTTCAGGGCAGGATTATATTGGAGGCGCATTTGTCTGTTCCTTTAATGGAACTGCTGAATGTGCTGTATTGCTTTGCGCCCTATGCCGGGATAGGCATCAAAACCGCTTTGGGCATGGGCGCGGTCGGAATCGAGATGACAGAGAAAACCGCATCTGCATAATGGCTGAGAACAATCGAACGGAGGCGAATACAGTGTCAATGAAAATCGAGGTCTGGGGAGATTATGCCTGTTTTTCCAGACCTGAAATGAAAACCGAGCGGGTGAGCTATGACGTCATGACCCCATCGGCGGCCCGCGGAATCGTCG
>CAVFWQ010000066.1:6570-11891 GCA_963626285.1 bacterium
AGGTGAAATCAACGCTCTTGTCCTCTGCTGCGCTGGCGGCTGCCAAGGGAGGCACGCCGCCTGTTTTGTATACCTCGCAGGACATTCAGCAGCGCGCCGCCTTGATTTTGCAGGATGTGCACTATGTGATTGAATGTCACTTCACCATGACGGAAAAGGCAAGCGCAGGCGACAACGCGGGAAAGTTTCAGGATATTCTGCGCCGCCGGCTGCAAAAGGGGCAGTGCTATCATCAGCCCTGTTTCGGCTGCCGTGAATTTCCGGCGTATTTTCGGGAGTGGACGGACAAGGAAATCCCCACGGTCGATGTGACGCAGGATTTGGGCTTCATGCTCTATGACATCGACTATTCCGACCCGCAGAACCTAATCCCGCAGTTTTTCCGTGCAAGGCTGGTCAACGGCGTGCTGGACTGCCGTGATGCGGAGGTGTTCACATGATTTTGCAGGCGCTGACCGCGTATTGCGAGAAATTGCGAAAGCAGGGCAAGATTGCTTCGCCTGGCTGGGACAGCGGTTATAAGGTGAGTTATGAGCTTCGCCTGAATGATGCCGGAGAGCTTTTGCAGGCGGTGGATCTGCGCACCGTAAAGCAGGCGGGCAAAAAGCAGGCCGTTGTGCCGCGGGAAATTTCCGTTCCTGCACGGGAAAAGCGCACTGTCGGCATCGCCGCCAATTTTTTGAGCGACAATTCGACCTATCTGCTCGGCGCGGATGAAAAGGGCAAGCCGGAACGCGCCAAGCAGTGCTTTGAAGCGTGCGCAGCCCTTCATCACCGCCTTTTGGAGGGCGTGGATTCTCCCGCTGCCAAGGCCATCCTTGCCTTTTTTGACAGCTGGAAGCCGGAAAGGGCGGATGAGCATCCGCAGATTGCTCCGAATTTTAAGGAACTGACCGGCGCGGCCAACCTGATTTTCGGCTATGAAGCGCCGGACGGCAGGCATTCTCTTGCCGTTGACGATGCGGCCATCCGCTCGGCATGGGATGCGCATAAGGAGGCCGCCGCCGGCGAAGGCGGCTGTATTCAGTGCCTTGTGACCGGCTGGCACGCGCCGCTTGCCCGCCTGCATCCGTCCGTCAAGGGCGTGATGGGCGCTCAAAGCTCCGGCGCGGCGCTCGTTTCCTTTAACGCCCCCGCTTTTTGCTCCTATAATCACGACCAGGGCGAGAATGCGCCCGTCAGCGAGTACGCGGCCTCCGCCTATACCGCCGCGCTGAATTGGCTCGTTGCGGACCGTGACCACTGCAGGCGCATCGGCGATACGACCATAGTCTGCTGGGCGGAGAACGCTGACCCGCTATATCAGGACGCCATGAATATGTTTCTCTTCGGCGAACAGGAGGACAGCGGCCTCAGCGATGCCGATGTCAGCTATGCGCTGAAGGCGCTGGCCGAAGGCAGGGATGTTTCCTTCATGGACGGCCGCCTTGCCGCGGGGCAGCACTTCTATGTCTTGGGCTTGGCACCCAACGCCGCCCGCCTGTCCGTGCGCTTCTTCCTTCGGGACACCTTCGGAGCGTTTGCCGAAAACCTTCGGCGCCACGCCGAAGCGCTGGAAATCGTCCGCCCCGATTATGACAGGCGCATCAGCCTGCCCGTCTGGGCGCTGGCAAAGGAGACGGTCAACCAAAAGGAGCGCAATCCCTCTCCCGCGCCGCAGCTGGCGGGCGACCTGCTTCGCTCCGTCCTGACGGGACAGCGCTATCCGGCCACGCTGCTGAACGGCGTCACCCTGCGCATCCGTGCGGAGCAGCAGGTCACACGCGGCCGCGCAGCCATTCTCAAGGCGTATTATTTGAGAAACGGAACGGAAAATAAATCATTTAAGGAGGTCTTAACGGTGAAGCTCAACGAGGAAACCCGCTACACGCCCTACATTCTCGGCCGGCTGTTTGAGGTGCTGGAGGAAATTCAGGAAAAGGCCAACCCCGGCATCAACACCACCATCCGCGAGCGCTACTTTAACGCGGCCTGCGCGACCCCGGCCTTGGCCTTCCCGACCCTTATTAGCCTGACCCAAAAGCACCTGAACAAGCTGACAGGCAGCTATGAAGCCTACTATAACAAGCAGCTCACGGAGCTTCTCGGACGCTTGGACGAGACCTATCCCGCGCATCTGACGCTGCAGGAGCAGGGAGCGTTCCAAATCGGCTACTATCACCAGCAGCAAAAACGCTATACAAAGAAGAACGAGGAGGAATAAGCCATGCGTAAGCCCATTCAAAACCGCTACGATTTTGTCATGCTGTTCGATGTGGAAAACGGTAACCCCAACGGAAACCCCGATGCGGGCAATATGCCCCGCGTTGACCCCGAAACAGGTTACGGCCTCGTGACGGACGTCTGCCTGAAGCGCAAAATCCGCAACTATGTGGATACCCTCAAGGAGGATGCACCCGGCTACCGCATTTACATAAAGGAGGGCGTCCCGCTCAACCGCAGCGATTCGGAGGCCGTCCGCGCCCTCAACATCTCCGAAGACCTGAAGGCGGCGAAGAAGGCCGACCCCGATATCGACAGAAGGCTGCGCGACTATATGTGCGAAAACTACTTTGACATCCGCACCTTCGGCGCCGTCATGACGACCTTCGTCAAGGGCGCTCTGAACTGCGGGCAGGTGCGCGGACCTGTGCAGATAAGCTTCGCCCGCTCGGTGGATCCTGTTGTCCCGCAGGAGGTCACCATCACCCGCGTGGCCATCACCACGGAGGCAGACGCGGAGAAGAAGGGCACGGAGATGGGGCGCAAGCACATCATCCCCTACGCCCTCTACCGTGCGGAGGGCTTTGTCTCCGCCAACCTCGCCCGCAAGTCCACCGGCTTTTCGGACGATGATTTGCACCTGCTCTGGCAGGCCATCCTGAATATGTTCGAGAACGACCGCAGCGCCGCCCGCGGCAAGATGGCGATGCGGGAGCTTATCGTCTTTAAGCACGATTCGGAGATGGGCAGAGCCCCCTCTTATAAGCTGTTCGACGCCGTTTCCGTGACCCGCAATGACCCCGAAAATCCCCCGCGCAGCTTTGGCGATTACACCGTTGCCGTTTCCGACATCCTGCCGGACGGTGTGACCTTGGAAAGGATGTCCTGATGCTCCCCGAAGAGGATTTCCTGCCGATGTCCGGCATTCAGCATTTCTGCTTTTGCCGCCGTCAGTGGGCGCTGATACACTTGGAGCAGCAGTGGCAGGAAAATCTGAGAACAACGGAGGGGCGCCTGGAGCATCGCCGCTGCCACGATGCGGGGCAGACCGAGCGGCGGAGGGATGTGCTGACGGTGCGCGGTATGCGCGTCGTCAGCCGCCGCCTCCGGCTGGTCGGCGCCTGCGACGTCGTGGAATTTCACGCCTCTCCGCACGGCGTTCCCCTGCAGAATACCGAGGGGCTTTGGCTGCCGATGCCCGTTGAATACAAGCACGGCCACGCCAAGGAAACGGATGAGGACCGTCTCCAGCTCTGCGCGCAGGCAATGGCGCTGGAGGAGATGCTGGTGTGCGATGTGCCGCAGGGCGCACTTTACTACGAGGAAACGCATCATCGGGAGTATGTTCCCCTCACGGGGGAGTTGCGGGAGAAAACACAGGCGATGGCGGATGAAATGCTTCGGTACTTCAGGCGCGGCCATACGCCGAAGGTCAAGACGGGCGCGTTCTGTAATGCCTGCTCCCTCAAGGAGATATGTCTTCCGGCGCTTTGCAGGCGGGCGGATGCGAAGGCGTATCTGCGCGCCTGTCTGGACGCTGTGTGCGAGGAGGTGCAGGCATGAGACAGCTCCTGAACGCGCTCTATGTGATGAGTGAGGATGCTTACCTTTCCCTGGAGGGGGAGAATGTCGTCATCAGCCGCCAAAAGGAGGAGAGGGGCCGCATTCCCCTCCATACCTTGGAAGGCGTCGTCTGCTTCAGCTACGCCGGCGCTAGCCCCGCCCTGATGGGCAAGTGTGCGCGGCTTGGCATCAATCTCAGCTTTTATACCCCTTACGGGCGCTTTCTGGCGCGGACGAACGGCGAGGAGCAGGGGAATGTCCTGCTCAGGCAGACGCAGTACCGCATCGCCGACAGGCAGGCGGAAAGCTGTCGAATCGCACGGAATTTCATCCTCGCAAAGATATACAATGCCCGCTGGGTGCTGGAACGCGCCACGCGGGACCATCCGCAGCGCGTCCCGACGGAAAAATTCAAAAAAGTCAGTGCGCAGCTTGCCGCAGCCCTGCCGCTCATCGAGGAATGCGAGGAGCTTGATCGGCTGCGCGGTCTGGAGGGCGAGGCAGCGCAGCGGTACTTCGGCTGCTTCGACGACCTGATTTTGCAGCAGCACGAAGACTTTTCCTTTGCCGTGCGCAGCCGTCGTCCGCCGACGGACAATATGAACGCCCTGCTGTCGTTTGCGTATTCCCTGCTGGCCGGCGAATGCGCCGCCGCGCTGGAGGGCGTCGGGCTGGACCCGTATGTCGGCTTCATGCACGGCATAAGACCCGGACGGCGAAGCCTTGCCCTGGACATCATGGAGGAACTCCGAGCCGTGTATGCGGACCGCTTCGTGCTGACCTGCATCAACAGGCGCAGTCTCACCGCAAAGCATTTTAAAAAGCAGGAGAGCGGCGCCATCCTGATGACGGACGAGGGTCGGCGCGTCTTTCTCAAGCTCTGGCAGACGCAGAAGCAGGAGCAAATCACGCATCCGTTCCTGAAGGAAAAGCTCCCGTGGGGGCTTGTGCCGCACATGCAGGCGCTACTTCTGGCGCGGACGCTACGGGGAGACTTGGAGGTCTATCCGCCGTTTTTCTGGAAGTGAGGTGAAGGGCAATATTGGTTTTGATAACGTATGACGTGAACACCGAAACCGCCGACGGGAAAAGGCGGCTGCGCCGCGTGGCCAAGACCTGTGTGGACCACGGGCAGCGGGTGCAGAATTCCGTGTTTGAATGTCTGGTGGATGCCGCCCAGCTTGCGCTGCTGCGCGCCAAGCTGACGGACATCATCGACCCCAAGCAGGACAGCCTCCGCTTCTATCGGCTCGGCAATAACTATCAGACCAAGGTGGAGCATGTGGGGCTGAGCCCTGCCTACGCGCAGGATGATGTGCTGATTTTTTAACAGGGCGGCGCTCTCAAGCCCTGCCTGCGGCAGGCCGAGCCGTCCTCCTGCACCCTCGGCGTAAACAAGAGAACGGGAAAGGGGAGAGGGGAAACGCTCCGTATTCCCTCTCTCTCTTTCTTACCTGACCTAATCTCTCCTGACCTAACCTTACCTAACCTAACCTGTGACGGAAATTGGTTGTCAACTTTCGGCATTTGGTTGTCATTTGGTTGCCAACTGTCAA
>CAVFWQ010000067.1:0-11772 GCA_963626285.1 bacterium
GTAGGTCTTCGCATTTCTGACCTTCAGCAATACCTCCTTATTCTCCATCTGCAAGCGCCTCCCTATAATGAAAACAGCGTGTGTAGTGTCCGAATGAAACCCATTCCTTGGACGGCATTTTTTCTTCGCAGCATGAATCCGCATAATCGCAGCGCGGACAGAACTGGCAGCCCTTCGGCCTGTTGAACGGGTCTGGCGTAGAGCCGCGAATCGGCTCAAGCTGTTGATTTCTGCCTTTCCCAAGCACCGGAATCGAGCGCAGCAGGGCTTTCGTATACGGGTGCACGGGATGCGTAAAAATGTCTTCGACCGTGCCGTATTCCACGATATTTCCCATGTACATGACCGCCACATCATCGGCCATTTCCGCGACGACTCCCATATTGTGGGTAATCATCATAATGGCCGTTCCGTGCGTCTGCTTCAAATTATTCATCAAGTCAAATATCTGTGCGCTGATGGTCACATCCAAGGCGGTGGTCGGCTCGTCAGCCAGCAAAATTTTCGGCTCGCAGGACATGGCCATGGCGATCATTGCCCGCTGACGCATGCCGCCGGAGAACTGGTGCGGATATTCTCCGTAACGAATCTCGGCCGCAGGAATGCCCATATCCGCAAGATCCTCTATGGATTCCCTCTTCAGCGTTTTTGCATTCAAATTCGGCTTATGCTGATGAATCATTTCCCGAATCTGGCTTCCGACAGTATAGACGGGGTTGAGCGCCGTCATGGGATCCTGAAAAATAATGGCAATGTCTTTTCCGCGCAGGGAGCGCATTTCTCTGCCGTTCTTTTCAAGCCTGTCCAGCCGGATTTCTTCCCCGTTTTCACGATAATAGGTAATGGAGCCGGATTCAATGCGCGACAACTCCGGCAAGAGACGCAGGATGGCATTGGCCGTAACGGATTTTCCGCAGCCGGATTCACCGACGAGGCACAGCGTTTTCCCGCGTTTGATCTCAAAATCGATTCCGCGAAGCACCTTGTTGCAGCGTTTATTGGTGTAAAAATTAACGTGCAGATCCTTGACGCTCAGCACGATGTCGTTTGTTCTTTCTGACATGCTGCCCCCTCCTTAACCGATTTGTGTCGGATCGCTCGCATCACGAAGTCCGTCACCGATAAAATTGATGGCCAGCACAAACAGCACCAGCACGACGGCGCAGGGAAGCCACATCCACCAATAGCCCAGCCAGTCATAACGAATCGTTCCGGCATTCGTAATGACATTGATGATGTTCCCCCACGTAGCTGTCTCCTGCGGCACACCGTAGCCTAAAACAGAAAGAGACGCCTCTTGAAGAATGAACATAGCGGTGGACAGGGTAATGTTGACCACGATAGGCCCGACCGCATTCGGCAAAAGATGCTTGAACGCTATTTTTACTTGAGATATGCCGAAGGCGCGAAGCGCCTGCACGAATTCTTCCTCTTTCAGGGACAGCACCTTGCTTCTGGCCATGCGGTACATGCTCGGCCAGCCCGTCAGGATGAAAATGATGATCATGTTTTGCAGGCTTTGCCCAACCAGCGCAACCATGATGATGATCAGCACCATTTGCGGGAATGAAAGAAACACATCGGATATTTTCAAAATGATTTTATCCAATAATCCGCCTTTGTATCCGACAAACAGACCGAGCGTGACGCCAATCAGCGCAGCGCCCAGCGCACTGCCGAGGCCGACGATGATGCTGATTCGTCCCCCGTAGAGGATTCGTGCCCAAATATCGCGCCCCAGCTGATCCGTGCCGAACAGATGGTCGGCAGAGGGCGCTGCCATGCGGTCACGGAGGGAAATACTGCCCGGCTGCCAGCGCGTAAAAAGAGGTGCGGCAAAACAGAGTACACAAATGACCAAGAATAAAGCAGCGCCCAAGACCGCCAGCTTATTGGAAAGGAGCTTTCGTGCAGTCCGGCTCGTGAACTTAGTCGCAAGACGGCCGCTTTCTTCCAGTGCCTTAATACGGTCCATTTTTCGCTCCAATGCCGTTCGTCTGATTTTATTTTTCATGACAGCTTCACCCTCGGATCTAAAATTGCGGTCAAAACGTCAACCAGCAATGATGAAATCAAAACCAATAAAACCATAAACAGCCCGACAGACATAATAATGGGCGTATTCTGTGTTTTGACGGCATCCGTAAACCAACGACCGACGCCCGGCCATTGAAAAATGTTTTCAATTACAATGGAGCCGCTGATCAACATCGGCAGACGAAAGCCAATCAGCACCATCACAGGCGTACACGCCACACGAAAACCGTGGAAAAGGTTGACCTTCCATTCCGGAAGCCCCTTCGCACGGGCAGTTTTTACATAGTCACAATTCATGGAATCCAGCATACTGGAACGCGAATACCGCATAACGCCGGCTGTCATGGAAATGCCCAGCACAAAGGCCGGCAGAAACAGGTGATGCAGCTCATCCAGCAGCCCCGCTGTGCCTCGCTGCCCGACAGGAAACCAGTGAAGATTCAGGCAAAACAGGATAATGCAGAGTACGCCGAACAGAAATTGCGGAATGGCTACGCCAATCATTCCGGCGACGGTCAGAATATTATCGGCTAATTTCCCCTTGCGAAGCGCTGAAATCAACCCCAGCACAATGCCCAAGACGGTGGATATGATAAGCGCCGCCAAAGACAGCTCAATCGTTGCAGGCAGTTTCTGCATCATCAGGGTGCTGACGGGCATATTATTTTGCAGTGAATAGCCAAGGTCGCCCGTACAAACCCCCTTGAGCCAATTCAGATAACGGACAATCATCGGCCCGTCCAGCCCTTTTGCGGCCTTAAACGCGGCGATCTGCTCAGGTGTCATTTCCGCTAATTGGTCCATCGGTATCAAAAAGTCAATCACATCGCCGGGCATCAGCTCAATGCCCACGTAGATGAGAAATGTAATAATCAAAAGCATGGGGATCATGCCCAGCAGCTTTCGAAGGATAAAGTTCAGCATAGGCTGGTCCTCTCTATCATCGAAATAGTTTATAGGATGAAGAAACGGGGCTGGTGGCTAGCCAGCCCCTGATGCCTGGGATGATGTCTTAATCAGCGCTCAAACATATTGATGAAGATATAGCGCGGGAAGGTGACGTTGACGGTGTAAACGGCATAGTCTTCCATGTTCTGCAGCTGCTGAATCTGAGAGGAATCCTTGCAGAAAGCATAGTCAATCTTACCGGCCATCGCGTTGGTAATCAGGTTTTCATCGCCCGCGTCAGTGGAGGGATACATATAGATTTTTTCGATGTTGCCGGTGCCGGGCATGAAGTAATCTTCATTGCGAGCCAGAATGGTGTATTCCCCCAGCTTCACGGTTTCCACCTTGAAGGGACCGGTGCCGATGGGCGCCTGCCAGAAGGTATCCGCGCTGAAGTTTTCCGGTGCGACATTTTCCAGCTTATGCTTGGGCAGCACCGGCCACTGAGAGAAGACGGTCAGTGCGTTGGGCTGAGGATTGTTAAATTCAAAGGTGACGGTATTGCCGTCCACGGTGATGGACTTCGCATCATTGATAACATCGGTCATGACGGTGTTTGCGCCGGGGACGGTGGGATAGTACTTGAAAGTCCACGCAACGTCTTCCGCAGTGAAGGGCTCGCCATCGTGCCACCTGATGCCTTCACGAATCGTAAAGGCGATGGTCTTGCCGTCCTCAGACACGGTGAAACTCTCCGCCAGAGAACCGTCGGTCGGCGCAAGGCTTTCATCGGCATTCAGCAGACGGTCGAACACGATTTCCTGATGCCAGAACAGGCCGGGGTTGGTGGCGGGATGCTCTAAAGCATTGACTGCGCCGGTGTTGGTATAGAGGGTATGATCCTCGCGGTCAGTCGTCCAATCCAGAATGTTCTTCTGATAGGAGAACTGGTCGTTGCCAACGGGATTGCCCTTCATGTCAAGATGCTTGGAGGTCACGACCCAAGAGGGAATGTAGAACATCGGGATGACGGTGACCTGCTCGTTTTCATAGACCTGAATGGCATCGTAAGCTGCCTTCTGGTCTTCCTTGCTGACGGCAACGCGGGCATTTTCGATGAGTTTGTCCAGCGTCTCATCCGGCAGAACGGTGGAGTTGTTCACCGCCGTGCTGTGATGACGGTTGTAGAATTCGCCGAGGGTCAGCGCGTTGGTGCCGGCAAAGCACAAATCCCAATCCACAGCGGAATGCACGCCGTCTGCGGAGGGCGTCCAAAGCAGTGCGGTCAGGTTATCCGTGAGCAGCTGGAATTCCATTTTGACGCCTACATCAGCCCAATACGCCTGAATCGCCGTAATGGTATCCAGCAGGTTGCCGGTGTAATAGACGGCCTTCAGGGTGCGGCTTCCGTCCCAGCCGGCTTCCTTGAGCAGCTCCTTTGCCTTTTCGGGATTGTAGGAGTATTCCGTCAGGCCGTCTGCCTGCCAGTAGCCTTCCGGCACGAGGGATTTGTCGGCAGCGGTGACCGTGCCGTTCCAAAGTGCGTCCACGATGGCATCCATGTCGATGGCATACCACAGTGCCTGACGAACGCGAACATCCTGCAGCGGGTTCACATACGCCGTTCCGCCGGAGCCTTCGGCGGCTAAAGCAGTGGCTGCAAGGGTGAACAGCAGGCAGACCGCAAGCAGCAGAGAGAGTAGTTTCTTCATGTGTTTTTCTCCTTCCTTGTTGACCGTGTTTCCTTTATTTTCACCGGCATATGCCGGCGAAGCGCAACATTCAATCACCTTGTCTTTTCCTGCTCCATAAAGAATTTAACAGCGCCTATCATTCCGGCATTGTTGCCAAGGAGCGCCGCTTCAACCTGCAGCCCTTCCGCAAAGCGCGGCATGACATGCCTGAGGATTCGTTCACGCAGGGGCTTCATCAGAAGCTCTTCCTGACTGCTGACCCCGCCGCCTACGATCACCATTTCCGGATTGAAGATATGCACAAGGCCGGTGATGCCCGCCGCAATATCATCAATCCATGCCGACAGAATTTCACGCAGACCGGCATCGCCCTGCGCCGCTCGTTCAAACACGAGACGACCCGTCCATTCGTTTTCCTGCGGGCAAGCCTTCCGGACGCGGGTAAGCAGCGCAGTCGTGGAGGCATAGCTTTCAAAGCAGCCGCGCTTGCCGCAGGAGCAGGGAATACCGTTCTGATAAAGCGAGAAATGCCCTAATTCGCCGGCGATTCCGCGTCGGCCGCCGTAGAGCCTTCCGTCCAGCACAAGACCGCCGCCCACGCCTGTCCCCAAGGTGACCATGATGACATTTTTGAGTCCCCGCGCACGCCCCGTGAAGCATTCTCCCAGTGCAGCGGCATTGGCATCATTCAGAACCCATGCGGGCACATCCAGCGCCTGTTGAAGCCGCTCCTTGACAGGCGTCCCTTCATAATGCGGAATTTTCCCGTTTGTGCCGATGACAACGCCCGTCCGGCTGTCGATTTGACCCGTCGCAGAGACGCCGACGCCACTGACCCGTACGTTTTGAACGCTCAAAAACCGTTTGGCCTCTTTGCATACGGTATCAATGATGGGGGTCTGATAGCCGTCAAAGCCGACATCCGCTTCTGTTTGCGCACGGATGCCGCCGCCTTCGTCAATCAGCCCCATTTTGACGGATGTTCCGCCTATATCCACTCCTAAAATCATGCCAGACCGCCCGAAAAGCCGTTGACTGCCTGCATAAAGCGGCTCGCAATTTCCAGCGGACGGGTGATTGCTCCGCCGACGACGACGGCCCATGCCCCTTTTTCCAGCATGGTCCTCGCCTGCTCCGGCGTATGCACGCGTCCCTCCGCAATGACGGGGCAGGGAAGCGCAGCGGCAAGGCGTTCCACAAGCTCAACATTCGGCTCGCCTGTTTGATCTGCCGTCTGCGGAGTATAGCCGTTCATGGTCGTGCCGACCAAGTCCGCGCCGGCGTTATAGGCGGCCACAGCCTCATCAAACGTGGCGCAGTCCGCCATGATGATAATGTTCGGGTATTTTTCCTTGACCTGCTTCAAGAACTCTGTCGGAGTCAGTCCGTCCCCACGCGGACAGTCCGTGCAGTCGATGGAAATGATGTCCGCTTCGGCAGCCATGCATTCCTCCACCTCGCGCATGGTCATGGTGATGCGTCCCTGATAGCCGGGATATTCCCGCTTGATGAGACCGATGACCGGAAGACCCGTTTCTTCCTTGATGCCGATGATGTCTCGGACGGAACTTGTGCGAATCATTTTCGCGCCGGCCTGCTTTGCGGCCCGCGCCATCAGGGGCATGACCGAACGCTCCCTGTCGTAGAGCGGTTCGCCCTGCGTCGCCTGGCAGGACACGATGATCGTCCCCTTCATCAGAGAAAACAATGCTTCTTTCGTCATGTTGTTGTACCTCTTATAAAGATTGCAGGAATCGACCGATTTTTCCGGCCAGCAGCGCATGGCCTTGGTCGCTCGGATGCAGGCCGTCCGGCAGGAGCAGTTCGCGGCAGCGCGCATTTTTCGGCTGAATGCCGCTGACAGCGTACAAGTCCAGCACAGGCAGGGCATAATATCGGGCAACTTCCAGAAGAATATCGCGGTAAACGGACAGGGGGGCGACGTCCGTCTGCTTCAGCCCATCGCCGCGTGGATTTTCTTCATTATCACGGTGCAGGGGTGTCAGAATAGCGACCGGCTTACCCGTGTACAGCGTCAGCAGATTGTCCATCAGATAGTGGCACGCACCCCAAAAGGTGAGTGGCTTTCTATCCTCCGGCATACCGAGCGGCGCGTCCCCGTGCCCATAGTCATTTGTTCCGCCGAAAACAACCACGGCCTCCGCGTCCTTGTCCATTTCAAACATCCGCATACAGAAATCACGGTCGTGCGGTTCATCGGTCATAGCGGTCTGTCTTGCGATGCGAGAACCGCCTACGCCATAGTTGTTGGCTTTCAGAAGTCCGAATTCCCGCGCCAATACATCGGTAAACCGATTGTTTTTGCAGCTTGCGCCAACGCCCTCGGTAATGCTGTCTCCCAAAAAATCAATCGTCGAACCTTGCAGTTTCATGCTTGCGCTTCCTCATTCTAAGCGACATAAGGAGGATTCCGGAGTTGCCGAAACACTGACATACGCCGCAAATCGTTTCTTGCATCATGTAATACTTTCAAAAAGATTCTATCAAACGGCACAGTATTTGTCAATAAATTTCCGTTTGTCAAGTCACCCTTTGACCGCGCCCATCGTGATGCCGCGGGTAAAGTACTTCTGGAAGAGCAGGAAGATGGCAATAATCGGAACGCTCGCCAGGGTTGCGCCCGCCATAATCAGACCAAAGTCCGTGCTGGCTTCCGCCTGCATTTTGGCGATGCCCAGGGAAATGGTGAGCTTGGTCATGGAATTGAGCATGATGAGCTGTAAAAAGTAGTCGTTCCACGCGGTAATGAAGGTGAAGATGGCCAATGCGCCGATGCCCGGTTTAATCATCGGAAATACGATTTCCACAAAGGTGCGGGTTTCGCCGGCACCGTCGATTTTTGCCGCCTCCAGCATTTCATCGGGGATATTTTCGGAAAACTGCTTCATTAAGAAGACGCCAAAAGGCCAGCCCACCGTTGGGAAAATGACAGACCAGAGGGTGTTATGCAGGTTCAGCCACGCCATTTCCTTCAAAAGCGGAATCATGATAACCTGCTTGGGCAGTGCCATGGCCGCCACGAAGATGCTGAAAATCAATGTACGGCCGGTAAATTTCTTTTTTGCCAGCGCATAGCCGCCCATGGAAGCGCACAGGCAGGTGAGCAGCATTGCCGCCGCGCAGATGAACACCGTATTGCCCAGCCATGCCCACGCGGACTTGGTGAACAGCTTGACATAATTGGCATTCGTCGGTGATGTCAGAAAAAAGCTGGGGGTGCGGGAATTGATGGTGCGCGCATCCTTAAATGAGCCGGTGATAATCCAGTACAGGGGGAAAAGCATCAGCAGAGCCAGAATGACCAGCAGAATGATGCTGATAATCCGATAAACGGATTTCTTTTGTACACTGTGTTCCATACTCTGATGCCTCCCTTCAACTGACTTTCGCAAAGCGGAATTGCAATGCGCTGAAGACGGCGATGATGATGGCCAAAATGATGCCCATCGCGCAGCCGTAGCCGAAATTGTTCAGCTTGATGGCGTTGTGATAGATATAATACATAATGGTCAGGGTCGAATCCTTAGGCCCGCCGGAGGTGAGCAGGTCGATAAGGGCGAAGCACTGGAAGCTGTTGATGGTGGTGATGATGAGGATATACAGCGTTGTCGGCATGATCTGCGGCCATTTGATGCGCCAGAAGGTCTGCAAATTGTTCGCCCCGTCCACCTGCGCCGCTTCCACCAGCGACGGCTCCACATTGCTCAGCGCCGATACGTACAGGACGATGGGCTGGCCGATGGAGGTGGTCAGCAGAATCATAATGATACAGCCCAGCGCCGTATCGGCATTACCCAGCCAGTTCACATTCCTGTTGATGATGCCGAGGGTTTGAAATACATAGTTGAGCAGGCCGTAATAGGAATTAAACATCCACTTCCAAACGACGGTGACCGCCACGGAGCCGGTGACAACGGGAAGATAAAAAACGCACCGGAAAAAGGAAGTGTACATATCTTTCATTTTATAGATAAGCGAGGCCACCCACAGAGAAAAAAAGCAGGTGAAGGGCACGCTGACAAGCACGATAATCATGGTATTCACAAAGGAAGTTGTGAATTTGGGGTCTTGAAACAGCTTTTTATAGTTATCAAGGCCGATAAAGGTAAAGTCCGACATGGTGTAGTTAAAGGTACTGTTGACCAGGCACATGACCATGGGAAAAACCACGAAGCCAAAGAAAAACAGCAGGGACGGAGCCATAAAGAGGTAGCCGGAAATATTTTCGCGCCTGCGCGTGGCGCGAAGCCCGCGGCTCATTTTCACGGTAGTCTGCATTGCGGAAGTTCCCCCTTTTGAAAAGGGGCGCTTACTTCGCCCGCCGGGAGAATGAAAGCGCCCCTATGACCTATGTCAAAGCAATCACTGATTTACAACATTGATGTAAGCTGCCACTTCGGTCGCCACATCGCCGCCCGCGTCGATGCGCTGGAGCAGATTCCACCATTCGTAGCGCTGAGTGGTAAAGTTGGTGGTCACCTGATAGATGTCGCCGAGGTAGGGAGCGAAGATGGCGTATTCAGCCTGCACGCTCTTGTCCGTGCCTTCGTAAAGCGCCACACTGTCGATGGAGCTCTTCACGGAGAAATAGCCGGAAGCATAGACGCTCTTGGGGGTCTGCGTTTCGTCATCGCACACGAAGCGGATGAATTTCTTCGCGGCGGCAGCCTTGGCATCGTCGCCGTTGTTGAACAGGCCGAAGCCCCACAGACCGCCGTCCAGACGCGGGACGCCATCCTCGGAGGGGAACGCCATGTGGAACAGTTCAACGCCCTCGGCCAGCTTATCCTTATTGTTGGCAACCTGAGCGGAGTTCCAGCAGAATGCCATCTGGCTGGTGCCGTTGACGAACAGAGCGATTTCCTCGCCGCCGTTGATGGAGGGGTCGAAGGTAATCAGCCCCTCGTTGGCCCAGTTCTGCAGGGTGGTCAGTGCTTTGATGTTGGCTTCGCTGTCCATCGTGTACTTGGTGTGTTCATCGTTGGTGAAGCGGCCGTCGTACAGATTGGTCACCAGTGCACGGGTGCCCTGGTCGCCGCCCTGACCGGAGCAGAAGATGAGGCCGGTGGGGCTGTAGCCGGCGGCTACCAGCGCCCGCAGCGCCTTTTCAAAGTTCTCGGTCGTCCAAGTGCGGGTCTCCGCATCGATGTACTGCATCGCATCCGCCTTTTCAAAAGCGGTCTTGTTGATGCACATGCAATGCGCGGTCAGGCACAGCGGATACATATAATAGTTGCCGTCGGTGCCCTTGCAGGATTCGGCGATGATAACGTTGTTGGCGTTGATGTCCGCCAGCGACTCTTCCGTCCACAGGTCGTTCACGGCCAGCATCTTGCCGGCAGCACCCCAGTTGGTCACGAGGCGTTCAGGCCCTTCCATGATGAGGTCAGGCGCGGTGCCCGCTTCGATGGCGGTCGTCACCTGCGCATCGCCGTTCGTATAGTCCAAATACTCAACAGTCACTTTGATTTCAGGATGAACGGCATTGAAGTTGGCGATGATTTCGTTGACCACTTCTTCCTTGCTCCAATCACCGATGGGGAAGGTCCAGAGGGTGATCTCAGTCATCGCATCGTCTGCCAAGGCTACGGCCGCAGGCAGAGCCAGCATCAGGCACAGGAGCAGAGCAATCAGTTTCTTCATTTGTAAAATCCTCCTTACTGTATTGATTCAACCCCTTCAAGGGGGAAGAAACGGTGGGAGCGATGTTTTGACTTCCTGAGATGACGAACAATCTCATGGCTTAAATGTACTACAAACTGTCGAGCATGTCAATAGGTTTTTATAAAAATTTTCAAAATTTGCACCGTATTTTATATTTTTGTTGACTTTTCCGTCAAGATACCTTATAATACAATTCGAGTTTGTCCTACAAAGTATGCAAAGGAGGTGAACGGCCATGCAAAACGCGAATCGGGATGAAAAGCTGTATATTCAGGCATACCGTGAAATCAGACGATATATCGTGCAGAATGGTTTGAAGCCCGGCGACCGTCTCCCCACCGAACAAAAGCTGTGCGAGACGTTGGGGGTCAGCCGAAATGTCCTTCGGGAATCCATCAAGAGCATGGAGCTGATGGGCATGGTGTGCGCTCAGCCGGGCAAAGGCACGATGGTGCAGGCTTTTAATCTGGACTTCATCTTCCAGAACGTGCTGTTTTTTCAGATAGGACCTGAGGAGGAACATTCCATCCGAGAGATGTTCGGCATCCGCAAGGTGCTGGAGCTGGCGTATATGCGGCAGGCGTTTCATGCGGTCGCAGAAGAGGATGTTCAGGCCATGCGCACCTGTGCGGACGCGATACGCGAAAAATGGTCGCATGGAGAGTTTTTTATTCAGGAAGACAAGGAATTTCATCTGACACTCTTCCGCCCTTTGCAAAACCAAGTCCTGCTTTCGCTGCTGGAAGCCATCTGGTCGGTGGACGACGGTTTTCAGCTTGAAAAGAAGCAGCCGCATCTGGAGCATACGATTGCCAAGCACGAGGCCATTGTCGAGGCCTTGGAGCGGCACAGCTATCCTGCTTTTGCACGGGCAATGGATGCGCACTTCTCCTCCGGAAAATATTTGGGCATGACCTCGTATGAAGAGTATTAACAAACATTCATTGAAGACAGGCTGATTTTGTGCGGCGATGCGGCAAAAAAGTATGAACACAGCGCATTTTCGTTATTGCTATTTCTTCTTTCGTGTGGGATAATGGCTGTCGAGGTTTCAGCCGTCGCACGCAAAGAGGCGCAAGGGCATTTCAGTGTGCTTGGAAAGGCTGAAAAATCAGCCTCTTCCCCGTATAAAGACAAACGGAAAGAAGGAACGAACGATGAGTCATTTCAAGATGAACGAAATCCGCGGCGTCATTCCCGCCATGCTCACTCCCTTTGACGAAAGCGAAAAACTGGATTTGACCCGCACCCGTGCGCTGACGGCGGAGCTGCTGCATCAGGGCGTGAACGGCCTGTACCTGACCGGTTCTACCGGCGAGGGCTTCCTGTGTGATGCGGACGAGCGCAAGGCATTTGTGGAGACGGTTGTGGATGAGGTAAAAGGGCGTGTTCCCGTTATCGTCCATGTGGGCGCCATCAGCACCCGTACATCCCAAGAGCTTGCCCGCCACGCTGCGCAGGCTGGCGC
>CAVFWQ010000068.1:0-11698 GCA_963626285.1 bacterium
CATCGGCGGTTTTGTCATGATACCGTATTTTCAAGCCGGAAAGGAATATGATTATTGGTCTGACAGTTCGTCAAAGTACCTCTCAATCAGTCGTCCGGCGCTGCCCTGCACGGCCAAGGCCGTCAGCTCTCGGCGGTCATAGGAAATGTCAAATAAACGCCCGCGCGGATAATAGCGGAACTGATGCAGCTCTTGACGGAGGCATTGGTCAAAATAATCGTCCGCCCAGGCAAAATCACCCTGAAAAACGACCATTTCCTGATTGTACGCAAGGGACAAATTCTGAAGCGCCACGGCGAAGCAGTGCGCAAGATAGGCCGTGACCTGCCGCGCCCGCGCATCGCCCTGCCCGGAGCGCTCAAAAAGCGTTTGGAAGGTGAGCGCTCCGCAAGCCTTCTTATCCTCGCCGAGCGCCTGCATTTTCCGCCGCACACGGTTAAGGCTGACCATGCTTTCCAGGCAGCCGCGCTTGCCGCAGCCGCACACCACGTCATCCGTATCGCAGATAATCATGTGGCCGATTTCGCCAATCAGCGAATCCCGCCCGTTCTGCACATGTCCCTTGTCCATGAGACAGGCCGAAACGCCCCAGGTGGTGAAGAACGTCATCAGCCGATGCCGGGCATATTCGGGATGCTCAATCAGCAGGGCACGTCCGGCGGCCTTGCCCGCATTGTCCACATAGTATTCCAAGCCGCCGCCCAGCAGGGTGCGCAGCTTCTGCCCCATGTCCACCTCTGTTCCCCAGCCCGGCGCCTGTGAATTGTAACGCAGGAGCTGGGTCTTTATATCCACCGTGCCGGGCACTGTCACGGCGACTCCGTACAGAAGATCAAGGGATAACCGATGCCGGTTTAAATAGTCCTCCGCCATGCTTTTGATTTCCGCCAGCGCATCATCCAGATGCTCATTCAGCCTGTGCGGATGCTCCTCCAAGTCCTGCAAGCCGCCCACCAAGTCGCTCAGCGCCAGCGTAACCGTTTCCGGCCACAGGTTGACGCAGAGAATTTTTCTTTGGTCGTCAAAGCGAAAAAGCTCCGGCTTTTTGCCGCCCGCCTTGGTGCTTGCGCCGAGCCCCACAGAGCTGACGACGCCATTCTGCTTCAGATGCTGCAAAAAGCGCATGACAGTCGGCCTGCTGATGCCCGTGATGCGGCTGATCTCGGCCGCCGTCAGCGGTCGGCCGGAGCGGACGACCCTGAGCATCGCCTGCCGATTGTGTACCTTGGCATCGCCCGGCATGGCCACCTGCCCCGGCACAGCCTCCTGATTCATGTCATTTCTCCTTTGCCCTGATCTGTTCTGCATACCATCTGCCGGAATCCTTGAGGATGCGGCGCCCTGTCGCGTAATCGACATAGGCGAGGCCGAAGCGGTCGCCATAGCCGTTCGCCCACTCAAAATTATCGAGCAGGCTCCAATGCAGATACCCTGAAATCGGGACGCCGCTGTCCAGACTGCGCTTTAATTCCGTCAGGTAGCGGGTCAAAAAGTCAATGCGGTCGATGTCATGCACCTGCCCGTCCAGATAAATCTTGTCCGTGCAGCTCAGGCCGTTCTCCGTGATGATAATGGGCAGCCCGTAGCGCTTGTGGAAGTGGCGCGGCGCATAGTACATTACCTCCGGCGTAATCGGCCAGCCGATGGCCGTGCGCGGATAGCCCGCCGGGAAAGGAATCATCTGCCCCTGCGCGTCGGTCACAGCGCCGTTATAGACGTTCAGACCGATAAAGTCCGGCTTTTCCATGCCGTCCCAGTCGCTGTCCGGCCGGCTTTCCCAGAATTTGCGAAGGATGTCGGGCGCATCGTCCCATGCGCGCGGGAAAAAGATCCTGTCCAGGAAAATATTGTGCGTAAAGCCCCATACGCCGGCGTTTTCGCCGTTCAGGTCAAAGGTCGCCCGATACGCGGCTTCCTCCGCCTCGCGGCTGTCCGTGTTCGGATAGCAGACGCGCCCGCAGGTCACCGTGCCGATGCGGAGCGGCACATCCGAGGCGGCCCGCAGCGCCTTGACCGCCGCGCTGTGCGCCAGCGTCAGGTGATGCATGATAAGCGCGATGCGCTCATCCTCCAAGTGCAGCCCCGGCGCATGCTCGCCCGTGTAATAACCCAAGACCGCCGCGCACTCCGGCTCGTTGATGGTCATATAGCAGCGGACGCGCCCGCTGAAATGCCTGCCGATATACGCCGCATAGCGGTCAAAGGCTTCCACCGTTTCTCTGTTTTCCCAGCCGCCCTTTTCCTGCAGGGCAGAGGGCAGATCCCAGTGATACAGCGTCACCCACGGCTCGATGCCGTTTGCCAGCAGGGTGTCCACCATGCGGTCATAAAAGGCGATGCCCTTTTCATTGACCGCGCCCGTGCCGTTTGGAAAGATGCGCGGCCAGCTCAGGGAAAAGCGATGCACGGTCACGCCCATTTCCTTCATCAGCGCGACGTCCTCATCGAACTTATGGTAGGAATCACAGGCGACGTCGCCCGTGTCGTCATTTTTGATGTGCCCCCTGGCATGGCAGAAGTCATCCCAGATACTCGCGCCCTTGCCGTCCTCGTTCCATGCGCCCTCCACCTGATAGGAGGCATACGCCGTGCCGAGTATAAAATCCTTCGGGAAATGAATCATGTGCTTTCTTCCTTTCTTAAACGGTCACTTCGACCTGATATTCTTTTCGGTTCTGCTGAAGCGGGACGACCGTCCCCTGCACGGGTTTCCCGTCCACGGTCATGCTCTTTGCGCCCGTCCGCCGGACGGTGATGTGATAATCCGCGCCGCGATAGGTGCGCTTCGCCGTGAAGCCGTCCATCGAAGCGGGCAGGCAGGGCGCGACGGACAGCCCGTTCAGGGTCGGACGGATGCCCAGGATGTATTGGCTGATATTCACAAACGTCCATGCCGCCGTACCGGTCAGCCAGCTGTTCTTGGCCTCGCCCTCCGAGAAGGACGCACGGGCGGCGACGGTCTGCGCATAGCAGTACGGTTCGCTGCGGCGCACCTCGCATTCATCCTCCTGATAGGCGGGGCAGATGCGCCGGTACAGATCAAATGCGTTGTCGCCGTTGCCCAGCACCGCCTCCGCAATGCTGACCCACGGGTTGTTGTGGCAGAAGACCGAGCCGTTTTCCTTGTATCCCGGCGGGTAGCTGGTGATTTCGCCCAGCTCCTCATGGTAGACCGTGTAGCAGGGGCTGAGCAGCTCCACGCCGTAGCGCCCCAGCAGACGGGCGCGCACGGAATCCAGCGCCTTCCGCGCCAGACCGTTTTGCACGCCCACGCCCGCCATCACGCAGAAGCCCTGCGGCTCGATGAATATCTTGCCCTCCTCGCATTCGGCACTGCCCACCTTGTGCCCGAAGGCGTCATAGGCGCGCAAAAACCATTCGCCGTCCCAGCCGAAGCGCTCGATGGTCTCCGTCATGTCGGCGGCGGCTCTGCGCATTTCGTCCGCTTCCCTGTCCAAGCCCTTCAGCCCGCAGAGGTCGGCGTATTCCTGCGCGTACTTCACAAACATGCCGGCGATGAACACGCTCTCCGCCACCGCGCCCTCGCTCGGCCCCGTGGTCTGGAAAATTTCGCCCGGCTCGGATGAAAAGCAGTTAAGGTTAAGGCAGTCATTCCAGTCCGCACGGCCGATCAGCGGCAGCCCGTGCGGGCCCAAATGCGTCATGGTAAACCGAACGCTGCGCCGCAAATGCTCCATCAAAGGCTTTTCGCTGCCCGCCTGATTGTCAAACGGAACAGGCGCGTCCAAGACAGACAAATCGCCCGTTTCGGCGATGTAGGCATAGGTGCAGGCGACGAGCCACAAAGGGTCGTCATTAAACCCGCTGCCGATGTCGTTGTTGCCGCGCTTGGTCAGCGGCTGATACTGGTGATAGGTCGCGCCGCTCTCCCACTGGATGGAGGCGATGTCAATGATGCGTTCCCGCGCCCGCTCCGGTATCATATGGACAAAGCCGAGCAAATCCTGACAGCTGTCGCGGAAGCCCATGCCGCGCCCCGTGCCGCTTTCAAAGTAGCTGGCGGAGCGGCTCATGTTGAAGGTGACCATGCACTGGTACTGGTTCCAGACGTTGACCATGCGGTCCATTCTTTCATCTGCGCTGCGCACCTGACAGCGGCTCAAAAGCGCGTCCCAGTGGCGCTTCAGCTCCTCAAGCGCCAAATCGACCTGCTGTTCATCCGCAAACCGTGCAAGCGTGCGCTTCGCCGTGTCCTTGCGGATAACATTCGGCGCGATGAATTTCCTGTCCCGCTCGTTTTCGCCGTAGCCCAAGGTGAAAATCAGCGTTTTTTGCTCATTGGGCTGCAGATGCACATCCACGCCCAGCGCGGCGATGGGCGACCAGCTGTGCGCCTCGCTGCCCGTGTGCCGCTCGTTTTGGATGACGGCGGGCAGGCGCCACTCCCCCATCTGCCCCAAAAAGGCGTTCCGCGACGTATCAAAGCCGCAGATCGGCGCGTTCACGCCGTAATAGGCGTAGTGACGGCGGCGCTCACGGTATTCGGTCTTGTGGTAGACCGTGCTGCCCTCCACCTCCACCTCGGCGATGTTCAGATTGCGCTGGAAGTTGGTGGTATCGTCCACGGCATTCCACAGGCACCATTCGACCGCACCCGTCACGCGCACATCCTTGGGGGCTGCGCCGTTGTTTGTCAGCGTCAGCTTATGCACCTCGCAGGTCTCGTTCTGCGGCACAAAGCAGGTGAGCGATGCCAAAAGCGCATCCCTGCTGCTTTCAAAAACCGTGTAGCCCAGCCCGTGACGGCAGGAATAGCTGTCCAGTTCCGTATCGCAGGGATGATAGGCGGGGCTCCATGCCGCCTGTCCGCGCTCCTTGATATAATAGAAGCGCCCGCCGATGTCCGCGGGAACGCCGTTATAGCGGTAGCGCAGAATGCGCATCAGCTTGGCATCCCGATAAAAGCAGTAGCCGCCGCCGGTATTGCTGATAAGCCCGAAAAAGTCCTGATTGCCCAGATAATTGATCCACGGAAGGGGCGTGAACGGGGTGGTGATCACATATTCCCTCCGCGCATCGTCAAAATGTCCGTACCGCATGTGTATCTTCCTTTCGCGCACAGGCGCAGCATTCTGTTTTTCCGCTCTGCCTCTCTGTTCTGTTCGCCTTTTTTCTGCATTCATCGGCAGAATCCTTTCCTATTGTATATCAAAGCAGCGTAAAAATCAATCGGGCGGACGGATGCAAAAAATCTTTTCCATCAGCTTATTGAATTTTGCATAACGGCTTGCTATAATAGAAGCGAATGAGGCGCATCAGCGTCCGAAAAAATGTAGGAGGAACAACCATGAAAAAGTTTCTGGCTCTGGTTCTGGTTCTGCTGCTTGCTATCCCGACGGCATTTGCGGCTGAGAAGATCGCTTTGGTGACCGACGTCGGCACCATCGACGACGAGTCCTTCAACCAGGCTTGCTGGCAGGCTGTCGAAGCCTACGGAAAAGCCAATAACGTGGAATACACCTACTATCAGCCCACCGCTGACAGCACCGACGCCCGCCTGCTGTCCATCGACCAGGCCGTGTCCGAGGGCGCGTCCGTCATCGTCATGCCCGGCTACCTGTTCGGCGAAGCGCTTATCTCCGCGCAGGAGGATTATCCTGAGGTGAAGTTCCTGGCCATCGACGTCGGCTCCGGCGACCTGACCCATGACTATGTCACCTACTATGAGCCCAAGAGCAACGCCGTGTGCGTGACCTTCGCCGAGGAGCAGGCCGGTTATCTGGCAGGCTACGCGGCTGTCAAGGCCGGCTACACCAAGCTCGGCTTCCTGGGCGGCATGGCTGTTCCCGCCGTTATCCGCTACGGCTACGGCTTCGTGCAGGGCGCTGATGACGCGGCTGCCGAAATGGGCGTGAACATCGAAATCAACTACACCTACGGCGGCCAGTTCTTCAGCGATGCCAGCATCACCGCCAAGATGGAGGGCTGGTACGGCGCCGGCACCGAAGTCGTATTCGCCTGCGGCGGCGGCATCTACTCCTCTGCCGTGGAAGCGGCCAACCTGCACGGCGGCAAGGTCATCGGCGTTGACGTTGACCAGAGCTACATCGACCCGTGCATCATCACCTCTGCCATGAAGGGCCTGCAGAACGTCACCGAGACCATCCTGACCGACTACTTCGCCGGCAACTGGGACAACTACGGCGGCCAGTTCAAAACGTACTCTCTGGCCGAGGGCGACTATGTCGGTCTGCCCACCGCCGAAGGCTCCTGGAAGCTGGACGGCTTCACCGTGGAAGAATACGAAGCCGTGAAGCAGAAAGTCATGGACGGCGAAATCACCATCGACAATTCCTCTGACGACACCGTGAAACCCACCGTCACCGAGCACACCGCCGTCAACTACATCGCATAAGCGATTTTGTGAAGAAAGCAAACCGCGCCGTGGTCATAACAGACTGCGGCGCGGTTTTTACGGCTTGCGCAAGCGTTATGTCGCTTCAGGCTGTCGAAAAAGTCCGCAGCCTTGGCCATGCAGGATGAAGTGCTTCATCCTGCATGGAGCGTGTCAAAAACGCAGTTTCTGACACGCAGAAGCGTTATATCGCTTTTTTATTGGTCTGAATCAGCTGCCCCATCTCCAAGCGCACTTCATGGCGCTCCATATCCTCATTGGAGTATTCGCAGGCGTTGAAGCCCATGAGCGTCAAGCCCTGCGAAAGGTAGAAGCGAATCGCGCCGAGGTTGCAGCTCTGCGTTTCCAAAATCAGCGCTCGGCAGCCCATCGACCGTGCCAGCGTTTTGGCCTTGCACATCAGCAGCGAGCCGTACCCGCGGCGGCGGCAGCCCTCAAAGACGAGCAGATTCGTGATGCGCAGGCGGTTGTTCCATTCTTCCTTCGTGACCTCCATGATGCCCGCCAAAGCGCCCTCGTTGCTCATCAGGCCGAACGCCCGCGGGTCGTCCCAATGCGGGGCGTAGAGCTTGTCCGTGAAATGCCGATGCTCCCGCGGAATGCCCTTCACCTCAAAGGTCGCCGCAAAGCCCATCTGCGTCGGGAATACGCGGACATCATAGTAGCCCGCCGTATCGTAGTCGAAATGAAGCGTATACCCCTCGTACTGCTTTCGGGGCAGCTCGATAATCTGCATAGAATCAGCGTCTCCTCAAAGAGAAAATGATGAATGGGCAATCTTGTCCAGCAGCGCCTGTTCATCCAAAACAGGAATATGCAGGCTCTGCGCCTTGGTCAGCTTGCTGCCCGCATTTTCGCCCGCCACGACAAACGCCGTTTTTTTGCTGACGCTTCCCGCAGCGATGCCGCCATTATCCCGAATGAGCTGCTCCGCCTGTGCGCGGGACAGGGTGGGCAGTGTACCCGTCACAACGACGGTCAGCCCGCGCAGCGCGCCGCCCTCCGCCTTTTTGACTTCCTGCGGCTGAACGCCGGCGCTCAGAAGGCGGGCAATCATCTCCTGATTTTCGGGATAGGAAAAGAAGTCCAAGATGGACTGCGCCACGATGTCACCGATATCGTCAATGGCCGCCAGTTCCTTTTCGTCGGCGTGCATGAGCGCGTCCAGCGTGCCGAAATGCTGCGCCAAGTCCCGCGCCGTGCGCTTGCCCACGTTCGGGATGCCGACCGCCACAAGGAAGCAGTCCAGCGTGCAGGCCTTGCTCTTTTGCAGCGCGTCCAGCAGGTTCTGCGCCCGCTTTTCCTTGAAGCCGTCCAGCGTTAAAAGCTGCTCCTTGGTCAAACGGTACAGGTCAGCCGGGTCGCGGACGTTCAGGCGGTCATAGAAAACATCCGCCGTTTTTTCGGAAAAGGTGTCGATGTCCATTGCGTCGCGGGAGGCGAAGTGCTTGAGGCGCATCACCGCCTGCGGCTTGCAGGAAACTCGGTTCAGGCAGTAAATGTTCGCGCCGCGCTCGGTCAATGTTCCCCCGCAGGCCGGACATTTGTCGGGCGGCAGGATGTCCTCCCCCGGCGCGTCATCGTCCACACAGCCCATGATTTCGGGAATCACGTCGTTGGAGCGGCGAATCCAGACCGTCTTGCCGAGCTTGAGCTTTTTGCGCGTGATGTCGCCCATATTGTTAAGCGTCGCCTTCTGCACGGTCACGCCCGCAAAGTCAACAGGCGCAACGTGCGCCAGCGGCGTGAGCTTGCCGGTGCGCCCCAGCTCCCACGTCACGCTTTCCAGAACGGTCGTGTTTTCCTCGGCGGCGAACTTGAAGGCCACGGCCCAGCGCGGGAATTTGTCCGTATAGCCCATCATGTCCCGCGTCCTTTGGTCGCGCACCTTGACCACCGCACCGTCAATCAAAAAGTCCAGGTTCGGCCTATCCCGCTCGATGGCGCGGATGGCGCTCAGCACGCCCTCGCGGGTGTTCTCCGTGCGGAAATACGGGCTGACAGGGAAGCCCTGCGCCCGCAAAAAATCGATCATGCCCTCCTGCGAATGGTAGGGCGGATTTTGAATCGTGCCGATTTGATAAAAGAACGCCGACAGATGGCGGGAAGCGGTCACGGCAGGGTCTAAATTGCGCAGCGCTCCGGCGGCGGCATTGCGGGCGTTTTTCAGCGGCTCATCCGCCGTTTCGTTGTATTTGCGGAGGGCGGACAGGCGCATGATGCACTCGCCCTGCACCTCCATCAGCCCCTGATACGGGATGCGGAGCGGCACGCCCTGCACAGTCCGCGCCTGCGGCAGAATCGCCTCGCCGGTTTCTCCGTTGCCGCGGGTCGCCGCCTGTACCAGCAGCCCGTTTTCATAGGTCAGATTCAGCGTCAGCCCGTCAAACTTATACTCGATGCCGTAAGAAAGCGGCGGCAGGGTTGCATCCTGCGAATGGAGCTTTTCCACGCGGTCAAACCATGCGTTCAGCTCGCCCTCGCTCTGCGCCTTGTCCATGCTCCAAAGGCGCGTGATATGCCTGTGCTGCTCAAAGCCCGTGAGCGGCGCTCCGCCGACACGATGCGTCGGGGAATCGGGAAGCCGAATGCCCGTCTCCTTTTCCATTTGAAGCAGCCGGTCATACAGCCTGTCCCATTCGGCGTCCGAAATCATCGGCTCGGACAGCGTGTAATAAGCATATGCTGTCTCGTTCAGCCGGTTCACCAATGCGCGCATCTCGTCCATTGTCTTTCATCCTTATTCAAACGCAGTCACGCCAAAGCATTCATTTTTGCGCATCAATTCTCATCAAAACGGATACTGAGCCGTCCCGGGTTGCGACCGGAAAATTGACGTGGAGAGCAGCGCTTCGGCCACTCCCCGCAGCGAATTTGGGGGAAGGGTAGACGCTTCGTGCATCCCCCGAAGAAATCCCGACAGCCTGCCTGTCACTCGTCGATTTTCACGATCGGCGCAATCGCCAAAGAAAATTCCTTGCTGCCGTAGGCCGTAAAGAAAATGGTGATCCTCGCATCGCCGCCGCGGCCCGTCAGCTTTTCCACCGTGCCCTCGCCGAATTTCCTGTGCAGGACATGGTCGCCCGGCTTAAACAGCGTCTGCACGGCGCTTTTGGCAAACTGTCCGGCAGGCGATGCGGCGAAGCCCCTGCTGACGCCGGGGATGCCCAAGGGATCCTGCCCCATGCCCGGCGTGCCAAAGGACAGGGAACGGGCGGGGCGCTTCTGCGTTTCCCGATTCAGCCGCTCGCGCTGCGGCGCAAAGGACCGGCGCTCCGCCTGCGCCCATTCATCGTCAATCAGGCGGGAGGGAATCTCCTTCAGGAAGCAGGACGGCGAATTGCGGGTGATTTGATTGAAAATCGTCCGCTGCCGCGCATAGGACATGAACAGGTGCCTGCGGGCGCGGGTGATGCCCACATAGCAAAGCCTCCGCTCCTCTTCAAAGCGGCTGTCCTCGTTGACGGCGCGGGCGCTGGGGAAGACGTTTTCCTCCATGCCCGCCATGAAGACGGCGTCATATTCAAGCCCCTTGGCGGAATGCAGGGTCATCAGGGTCACATACTGCGGCGCGTCCTCCTGATTGTCCAAGTCCGTCACCAAGGCAACGTTTTCCAAATAAGCCTCCAAGGTCTTTTCGACGGACTTTTGCTCAAACTCCTTTGCCGCGCCGATAAATTCCATCAGGTTTTCAATGCGCGTCCTGTTTTCCTCGCTGTCCTCGTTTTCAAGCTGTCTGAGCAGGCCGACCTCATTCAGGACATACTGCACATATTCGCTGAGCGGCATGGTGCCTTTTTTCGCCATCAGGCGATAGATAAGCGCGGCAAAATCGCTCACGCAGCGGCGCGGACGGGAGGTGAGCGCCGCCGGCGGGTCGGCCAGCAGGGAGAACATCGGCACATCCTGCCGCGCCGCCTCCTGCTCCAACAGATGTACGGTGGAATCGCCGATGGAGCGCTTGGGGACATTGATGATGCGCTTGAGAGAAACCGTGTCCGACGGGTTGACCAAAATGCGCAGGTACGCCAGCGCATCCTTGATTTCGCGCCGGTCATAGAAGCGCGTTCCGCCGAACACGCGGTACGGAATGCCCGCCCGCATGAACATTTCTTCAATGACGCGGCTCTGCGCGTGCATTCTGTACAGCACGGCCATCTGCGCATAGGGCAGCCCGTCCGTGTGCAGGCGGCGGATGCGCTCGCAAATCCACGCCGCCTCCTCACGCTCATCGCCCGCGCTGTACAGGCGGATTTTGTCGCCCTCGCTGTCCTCCGTCCACAAGATTTTTTCCTTGCGGCCCGTGTTGTGGGCAATCACTTGATTGGCCGCGTCCAGAATATTGGCGGTGGAGCGGTAATTCTGTTCCAGCTTAATGACGCAGGCATCCGGAAAGTCCTTTTCAAATTCCAGAATGTTGCGGATGTCCGCGCCGCGCCAGCCGTAAATGGACTGGTCGTCGTCGCCCACCACGCACAGGTTGCGGCTTTCCTCCGTCAGCAGGCGCACAAACTGATACTGTGCCATGTTCGTATCCTGATACTCATCCACATGGACATACAAAAACTTGCCGCGGTAATAGTCCAGCACCGGCGGATGATCCAAAAAAAGCTGAAGCGTCTTGAGCAGCAAATCGTCAAAATCGAGCGCATTCGCGCTCTTTAGGCGCTGCTCGTACATCGCATAAATATCATGCACCTGCTGGGCGCGGAAATTCCGCTCGGAGGAAGCAAACCACTCATCGGGATTCAGCATATGGTTTTTCGCTTCCGAAATGCGGCTGCGCACCTCCCGCGGGGTCATGGATTTATCGTCAATGTTCAGCGTCCGCAGGACGTCCCGAATGACGCGGGTCTGGTCATCATCGTCATAGATGGTGAATGAGCGCTGATAGCCGATTTTTTCAATATCACGCCGCAGCATCCGAACGCACACGGAGTGGAACGTCCCCAGCCACATATCCCCGGCCGCCTCGCCCACCAGCTTTTCCACGCGCTCGCGCATTTCCCGCGCCGCCTTATTGGTGAATGTCAGCGCCAAAATCTGATAGGGCGGAACGCCCTTGCTTAAAATATTGGCGATTCGGTAGGTCAGCGTACGGGTCTTTCCGCTGCCCGCGCCAGCCAGAATCAATACGGGACCGGAGATGGTTTCAGCGGCCTTCCGCTGCATGGGGTTCAATGCTTGCAAATCCATTCTGTTTCCTCTTTACGCTGCAGGGCTGTGTCCTGCAAATTTGTTTGACCTGCCGCAAATTGACGGACGAAGTGAAGGCAGCGCCGTGCATTGGCAGCGGAAATTTTGAAAAAGGCCGATGCATGA
>CAVFWQ010000069.1:0-11499 GCA_963626285.1 bacterium
TTTTTAAGGAGGAACCACCATGGACCACTTCACCCGTCGGGAAAAGAATATGATCTGCATCTACGCTCCTGGAAGCAGAATCGGCCTGATGGCAGAGCTGAACGATATGATCGGCTACCTCATGCCGGATGAAAAAGTCCTGCTGCACCTGGCAGAGTACGTCATCAGTAAGCTGGAGCGCATGACGGAGATCAAGGGGCTGGAAACGCACATCAGCAATTACCTGAAAACGAAGGACGTGTACGCAGCGTATCGCGCTTCTAGCCACTCCCGTTCCTTTGCCGCAGCACATAAGCAGGAACTGGCACTGTGCAAAGCTGCCAAGACTGCGTTCGATGAACTTGGTTTGCAGAAGCTGCCGACCATCAAAATGCTGCGCAGTGAGTACGCAGAGCTGATCGAGAAAAAGAAACAAGCCTACAGGCAACACCGACAGGCCCGTGATGAAATGCGCGATTTGCTGTGCACTAAAGCGAATGCGGAAATGATTCTGGAAATGGACAAGGCGCATCGGTATGACCCGAAACAGCAAAATCAAACCCGATAACCAACCTACTGCATCCTGTTCTGTGAAGCATAGCGCTGCAGGACAGGGCGCTTTTGGTACACTCAAAGCACAAGCAACCTATATCGGCGGGTATAGAGCGCTTGAGCTTATTCAATGACAATAAGAGGGCAATGGACGACATGGGGCGCTTAGGATTACGCATCCGTATAGCCGCTCATCTGGACGACGTGAAGAATCCGACAGACCGAGCATGGCTTGCGCTGTCCATCAGCCTGCCGCTTCGACCCGAAGAAGTGCTTGGACTGCGCTGGGAAGACATTGACACCGAGAATTGCACGCTTAAAGTGCATAACACGGTAACACACCCAACCCGAAACGAGCCGGAGTTCAAGCCTTACACGAAAACCGCGTCCAGCGTCCGTACCCTGGCTTTTCCGAGGGAAATCCTGCCGTATCTGAGCCAAGGCAAGCCGAAAGAGTTTGTCATCGGCGGCGAAAAGCCGGTCAGCTACACCCAGCTCCGCGGAATACGCAAGCGGATCAACTGGGATACGCACTTCGGCGAGACCATTACGCCGAGGAGATTCCGCACAACGGTGGCCACGGATATTTCCGCGATGACGCACGATTTGAAATTGGTGCAGCGGATGCTCGGACACTCCACGCCGCAGATGACCCTGAAGCACTACGACAAGGGACGGAGCACGGCGATCGACGCATCGGATGCCATCGGGAGATGCTACGGTTTGGCTGCCAACTGACTAAAAGCTGACTAAAAAAGTGCCCTTAAAGCCTTATATTTCAAGGCTTCCAGAAAAGCCGAACTGACTAAAAACTGACTAAAAGGTGCTTGCTGACCGGAAAATGCAAGTCCGTGCTCCAAAACTTGCAAAAATGGCTCCGAAACAACAAAAAATCCTTCATTTCTGAAGGATCTCTGGAGCTGATGACCGGATTTGAACCGGTGACCTCATCCTTACCAAGGATGCGCTCTACCTGCTGAGCTACATCAGCGACAACAGTGCTATTATATGATAAAGCGGAGAAAAAAGCAAGCCCTTTTTTTACTTTTTTCATTTTTTCTGTCATGACGCTCTTTTTCGGCTGTTCGGCGGCGTTTTCGGGATGATTTTTGTCCCTGCCGGGCTTTGCTTTGGGCGGCATCAGGCGCTCGAAAGGAAAAGCGCATCCATGAGGGCAACCGACCGTCCAGCGGCGTTTGCGCAGCGCCGCCGTTCAGACAGAGCCGCCTCATTTGCGCGGTGATGGATTCCCCATAAAACCTCGGCGGAGCGCCGAAACAGCGTCCCGCCGGTATGGTTCAAGGCAGAGCCGTTCCGATTGTTCGGCGATGCCTCAGGGCTTTGATGCTCACTTGACCGTCACGATTTTCGTCGCGGGGTCGAAGACGATGGTGTACTGGCCGGGGTCAACGGTGATGTTTTCGCCGTTGTCGCCGTACCAGAATTCGTTGGCCACGTTGCCGCCGCAGCCGTAGACGACCTTGAAGGCGACCTTGTTGCCCGCCCAATCCGCGGTATCGGCCTCGGTGAAGATAACGTTCAGGGCATAGCTGCCGTCATCCTGCGCGGTCAGCTTGTAGGTCTCGTTCTCGGCCTTGGCATCGGCTGCCCAGCCGCCGTTTCCGCAGGTGCCGACCACATAGTAGGCGGGGGTCTCCACGACGATGGGCTCGGCCAGCTTGTTGTCTTCGGTCAGCTTGATGAACACCATGTAGTGTCCCTTTGTCACCTTGATGTTGCCGTCCTCGCCGGCGAACCACGCCTCGGAGCCGTAGTTCTTGATGCCGAATTCGCCCTCGTCGTCCTCGCAGTCAAACTCGCCGTACCAAGTGTAGTCAGAGCCGTTGCGAGTCAGAACGACGTTGCGGGCGACGTCCCAGCCGAGGAAGCTGGCGTGGACCTGCAGATCAAAGGTGTAGGCGACTTCGATTTGGATGAGGTCGCTCAGGCGCTCCAGCGTGATTTTGCAGACGGAGATGGTCTCCGCATCGGTGGTCAGCATCACACGGTAGTAGCCGTCCTGCAGCACCTTGATGTTCGCGCCGGTGTCAAAGGCGTCCTCGCCGCCGGTCACGTATTCGCTCCTGACGACGTTGCGGCTGTCCAGGCTGTCGGTATCGCTCCACGCATAGCCCTCGCCGATGACGGCGATTTTGAATTCATCGCCCGCGTGCAGGTTCAGCTTGATGTCGAAGGTGTTGAATTCGCCCTCGACAGGCTGAAGCCGATAGTCGTCCTGCGGCCAGACCTTGCCCCAGGCGTTGTCGGGATAGTCGGTCAGCCCGCCCGCCAGCATCCACGGGCGCTCGTCCGCCTTGGCGGACTTCCACGCCACGAACAGCACGGTGTTTTCCTGAAGCTCGGTGTCGAAATCGTAGGGGCGAAGCAGCGCGGGGGTGACATACACGCCCTCTAAGGTGCAGCCGTCCTTGGAAACGCCGAGGTCGTCCGCGGTGATTTTCGCGCCCTTGGCCACCTCAAGCTCGTTCAGCACGGTCACGCCGTCCGAATCGCGCACCTCGACGGTGACCTTTTCGCCGTCCGCCAAGGCCAAGCAGCTCAGCAGCAGGCACAGAGCAAGCGCCAGACACAACAGGGTCTTTTTCATGTGAAATTCCTCCTTTTTTATCTCATTCCCCGTGAATACGGGAAAGGATTGCGTTTTAACGCATCAGCGCGATGCCGTAGGCCGGCACGGTGATCTGAGCATTGCTGACGGCGGCGCTCCCCCAAATCTCCAGCTCGCCGCAGAGGGTGCTGAAGCCGTCGGGGACGGTGATCGCCGTGTCGTCAATGTTGAGGTTCATGATGATGAGCAGCCTTTGCCCTTCGTCCTCGCGCACGATGAGGCAGACGTTGGGGTCATCGTTTTCCAAGACGGTCGAGCGGCCGCGGGCGATTTCGGGGTTTTCCGAGCGCAGATGCATCGCCTGCTTGTAGTAATTCAGAATGGACAGGGCATCCTGCTGCTGCTTTTCCACGGAGGGGAAGGGGTATTCCGCCTGCGTCGTCCCCGTGGGGCAGCGGGTGATGTTCATCTTCTTGTCCCAGAACATCCCGATGCGCTTGTTCTGGTCCGCGCCGCTGCCGATCATGCCTGTCTCATCGCCGTAATAGACGAAGACGCTGCCGCGCATCATGCTGAGCAGCCCGGCCGCCATTTTGATGTTGGTGGCGTTCTGATAGCCTAAGGCGTTGGCGATGCGGGCGGTATCGTGGTTGCCGAGGAAGGGCGTGACGAGGACATCGCCCAGCTCCCGCTCCAGGAGCATGGTTACGTTTCCGTAGCTCTCTCCCTTTTTCTCCACGTCATTCGACAGGATTTTGGCGATGTAGCCGCCGCCCTGAGCGACGGGGAAGCAGAAGAAGCTGTCAATGCCGCTGGCGTAGTAATCCTTGATGGTGTACAGGCTGTCCCAGCATTCGCCGATGAGGATGCTGTCCGGCCTGATGGCGGCGGCGGTCTCCTTCAGCCAGCTTAAAAAGGCGATGTTTTTGCTCTTGTCACCCGTGTAATAGCTGGTCACGGCGTCGAGCCGAAAGCCGTCCACGCCCATGTCCAGCCAGTAGCGCATGATGTCCGCTATCTCCCGCCGAACCGCCTCGCTGTCCAGGTTCAAATCCGGCATGGTGGAGACGAAGCGCGCCTCATACCATGTGCCGTCCGAAAGTTGGCTGCACCCTATGTGCGCCTCGTCATAGAAGTTGTAGTATTCGCGGTAGGGGGAGTCCTTGTCGCGCATGGCGCTCAGGAACCACGGGTGCCGGTTGGAAGTATGGTTGATGACCAGATCCAGAATGACCCGAATGCCGAGCGCATGGGCGCGGGCAAGCAGCGCCCGAAAGTCCTCCAAGGTGCCGTAATCGGGGTCAATGGCATAGTAGTCCGTGACGTCGTACTTGTGGTAGCTGGGCGAGGGGTGGACGGGCATCAGCCACAGGCCGCCAAAGCCCATATCGCTGATGTAGTCCAGCTTTTCCGTCAGCCCCCTTAAGTCGCCCATGCGGTCGCCGTCACTGTCATAGTAGCTGGCGACAAAGACCTCATACCAGTTGTCCGTCAGCGCCCTTTGCTCCGCAAGCGCCGGAGCAAGGCTCAGCGCCATGCAAAGGAGCAGCAGCCACGCCGTGCATCTCTTTTTCATTCGGTTATCCTTTCACCGCGCCGGCGGTCAGACCGTTGACAATGTGCTTGACTAAGCAGAAGTAGAGGACGACGATGGGGACGGCGATGAACACGCTCCCCGCCGCAAAGCGGGAAAAGTGCGTCTCCGGCATGGAGAACAGGCCGACCGCCACCGTCCATTGCTCGCGGTTTTTGAGCAGGAGCTTGGGCAGCAGGCAGTCGCTCCACGGCCATGCGAACTGCGTCAGCGCCGTATACACCAGCATGGGCTTGGACAGCGGCAGGGTGATGCGGGTGAAGATCTGTATGTTGGTCGCCCCGTCTATCCGCGCCGCATCATGGATGGTGGCGGGTATCGTGTCAAAGTAGCCCTTTTGGACGAGGTAGCCCATCGGCGCCGTGCCCGCGTAGAGGAAAATGAGCGCCTCCAGCCGGTTGAGCAGGTTGAACTGCGCCATGATGATGTAGATGGCCGTCATGCCCATGAAGCCGGGGAACATCCCCAGCACCAGCGTCAGCTTCTTAATGGCGTTGCGCCCCCTGAACTGAAAGCGGCTCATCACATAGCCGGTGAGGATGACCAGAACCGTCCCCAGCAGGCAGCTCATGGAGGCGACATACAGGGTGTTGAAGAACCACTTCTTGTACGGGTACAGGCCGTTGACGTCGTCCGTGAACAGGTCGATGAAGGTCTGCAGACTGTACGAGGTCGGGAAAAAGCCGTGGATGTCATACAGGCTGCCCGACTTGCTGAAGGAGGACAGGATGAGCCACAGGCAGGGCAGAAGGAAGATGAGGGAGACGATGATAAGCGTCAGGTAGGTGAACAAATCATCGGCTGCGCGCCGCCATGTGAGCCTGCGCTTTTTGAATGCAACGGTACTCATTGGTAGGTGTCCTCCTGCTTATAGGCGGCGGAGCGGACATAGACAGCCAGGGACAGAGCCGAGGTGATGACGAAGATGATCAGGCTGATGGCCGCGCCCACGGAGTAGTAGTTGTTGTCCACGGACAGGTTATAGAGCCAGTTGATGAGCAGATCCGTATCGCTGGCCAGGAAATAATCGCCGTAGTTGGAGATGACGCCGCTTCGCATGAAGAAGAAGATGCCGAAGTTGTTGAAGTTGCCAACGAACTGGCCGATCAAAACGGGGGTCGTCGAGAAGATGACGAAGGGCAGGGTGATATGGCGGAACTGCTGCACCTTGGTCGCGCCGTCCAGGGCGGAGGCCTCGTACAGGTCGTGGCTGATGTTGCCCAAAAGCCCCGTCACCATCAGCATCAGCGAGGGTACGGTTATCCATGCGTTGACGAACAGGCCGATGCCCCGCGCCCACCATTTGGCGGAGGCGTCGTTCGTGAGGAAGAAAACCGCGTCCTTTCCCGCGCCCGTCAGCAGGCTGTTGATGGGGCCGGACTGGGAGAACATGAACTTGAAGCCCAGCATGCTGATGAAGCCGGGGATGGCGTAGGCGAGGATGGGAAAGGCGCGCCATATCTTGGAGCCCCTGACGTTCGGCTTGTTCAGCAAAAGCGCGAGCCCCAGCCCGCCGAGGAAGTTGAACAGCGTGGAGGACACCGCCCACAGCACGTTCCAGCTCAATATCTTCCCGAAGGTCGAGCCCAGCTTCCCGACCCCGAACAGCTTCTGCCACGCGCTCAGCGACCAGTCCGCCAGCTTGGGATAGACGATGTCGCCCCCTAAGTTGGTGAAGGCGATCAGGATCATGAAGATGATGGGCAGGACGGAGAAAAGCATCACGCCCGTCATGGGCAGCGCCAGCGCCGTGACATGAAATTTCCCGTCCGCGAGGTTGGCGAGCGTCTGCATAAAATGCCGCGGGCGCTTTCCCGCTTTGACCTCCCGTGCGGTAAAGGCGCAGTCCCTGATGTTGCTGACCCACAGGACGATTCCGCCCAGCCCCAGCATGATGGCGAAGATGCCCAATATCAGCATGGTCATGGAGTTGTCGCCCGGAATGCCCATCCACAGGTCCTCCTGCTGCGTGCCCAGCGTGAAGAAGCCCTCGACGGCCTGAAAGCCGGCGGTGATAAAGTACCATATCAGCCCGCCCAGGCAGGCCAGATAGAACAGCCCCTTGACGATTTGCCCGTAGCACAGCTGCCCCAGCCCCATGACCAGCATGGACAGCTTCACCTGCCACGGAGCGGTCTTGACAAAGCGGAAAAAGATATGGATTTTACATTGTTTTTGCGTCCCTTTGGCTGTCTGCCCCGCATGGCTCATAGACATGGCGGCCTCCTCCCCTTACGCCAAGGTGAAGATGGCGTCCAGGATCTGCTGCACCATGCGCTCCAGCCCCTGCTGCACCTGCTCCTGCGTCTCATAGATGGGCGTTTCGCCGCGCTCCTTGCGGAAGGCGTCCGTGCACAGGTCTATCAGGAAGGATTCGCAGGGCGTCCAAATCTGCGCGGTCTCGTTGATGGCGGGCATCACGTCGATATAGCCCTGGTCGAGGTTGTCAAAGATGAGCTGCACGGTCTCGTCCTCCGCGCCGATAGACCCTGCCGCGTCGGAGCGGGCGGGGCTGATGCCCAGCATCTCATTGCGCAGAAGCACCTGCTCATAGCCGGCGGCAAACTCGATGAAGGCCAGGGATGCATTCGGGTACCTGGTGTAGGCGGACATCCCGTAGCCGTTCACGCCGCCCATCATTTTGGTCTTCACCGTCAGATTTTCCATATCGGTAATGGTGTCCTGCCAAGCGTCCGCCGTCAGGTCGGCCGAAGCGGGCAGGCGCGGGACGGCGATCATGTGCAGATCCTTTTCCGCCGCTTCCTTTGTCCAGCTGCCGGTGTTGACCATCGCCCGAACGAACATCTGCCTGACATCCGGCGTGGTGATGGTGCAGAGCATCTTGCCCTGCGCCAGATACGCATAGGCGGCGGAGGCAAAGGTCTTGTCCAGCACCTCGGTGTTGTGCATGAGGTCCGCCCACTGGCGCAGCATCATCGCGCCCCTGGCGCTGCCGCCCGCGGCAAGGCCGATGTCCGCAGGGTCCGTGTTCCCGCTGCCGAAGACATAGCCGCCGTAGGTGAACAGATAGCCGGCGGAAAAGTAGGTATCCACCAGGTCGTCCAGATAGCCGTATTCGGTCTTGCCGCCGTTTTCCTGAATGTCTTTGCTGACGGCATACAGGGCGGTGAAGGTCTCAAAGAAGTCCGGCGTGCCGTTTTGGTTGACGTCCCAGTTGTCCTGCCAGTTGTCCGGCAGCATGGATTCGATGTAAAACAGCATCCCGCTCTGCACGTTGACGGGAACGCCGCAGAAGAAGTCCTCGCCGTACATGGTCATCTTGTAGGCGTCCCATGCGTTCTGCGGGATGAGGCTTCGGCAGCTCAGGCTGTCGATGGGCAGGGGCAGCATGTGCTGCTTGGTCGCGTACTTCATCAGGATGTCGTTGGCCTGATACCACACGTCCGGCCCCCAGCCGTAGGGCCCGTCCGTCGCCAAGTCCTGATACTGGTCGGCGTCCAGCAGCTCGGCCTTCACGCCCTTGTCCTGATAGGCGGCGTTGAAGGCGTCGATGAGGGCATTGGCATAGCCAAGCTCGATGGCCGTTGCGTTTTCCAGCACCTTGATGGTCGCTCCCTGCTCCAATTCGCCCGTGAAGCGGCTCATGACGCGGCGGTAAATCTCGCTCTCCTCGCCTAAAGCGGGCATACCGCAGCACAGCGTGAGCGCCAAGGCGAGCGTCAGGCACAGCATTTTTTTCATTTCATTTCGCTCCTTTCAAATCGTGAATGGCATATGAGCAAGCGTCCAGAGAACGCATGTGCGTACCGTCCCGATAAGCCGCGGCCTGCGATGAGGCGTTCACCCACAGCTCCGCGCCGCGCCGCACGATGTGCAGCACCTCTCCCTCTGCGGAAACGCAGAGGAGATCTCCCTTGAGCGCCCCGCTCCGTTTGAGGCGCGCAAGGCGCTTGACCGTGTCGTGCAGCGCCGCGTCCTGCCGCTCCCTTTCCCACGGGAAGCCGCCCCTGCACAAAGGGTCGTACCCCCCCTCCATCCCCACCTCATCGCCGTAATACACGCAGGGGATGCCCACATAAAAGAACAGCACGGCAAAGGCAAGGGAAAGCTTTTGCCTGTCGCCGTTCAGCAGCGTCAGAAAGCGCTCGGTGTCGTGGCTGCCGATGAGGTTCATCATCATCCGCGCCGAGGCCGGAGAGGTGCGCCGCTCCAGCATCATCAGCCGGTCGGCCATTCCCGCGGCGTCCAGCGTGCCTGCCGCAAGGTAGTCCGTGAGCGCCTTGGTCAGCCCGTAGTTCATCACGCCGTCCAGCTCGTCCCCGCGCAGCCACGCCGATGCGTCGTGCCAGCTTTCGCCCAGGATCAGGGCGTCGGGGTTCACCTGCTTGACAGCCCGGCGGAAGGCGCGCAGGAAGCTGTCACTCGTTTCGTCCATGACGTCCAGCCGCCAGCCGTCGATGCCGAAGTCCCGCACCCAGTCGGCGCCTACTTTGCAAAAATACGCGATGACCTCCTCATTGCCCGTGTTCAGCTTGGGCAGGTCGGGGCAGGCCGCGAAGGTCAGGTAATTCGGTGCCTTCGTGTCCACGGCATCTCCGTCGATGAAAAACCAGTCCCAGTAGGGAGAGGAATTTCCCTTTTGCACACAGTCCTGAAAGGGCGGCCAGCCCCACGAGCAGTGGTTGAACACCCCGTCCAGGATCACGCGCATCCCCCACGAATGCGCCGCCTTCATCAGCGAGCGGAAGGCGCTTTTGCCGCCGAGCTGCGCGTCCACCGAGGCGTAGTCCAGGACGTTGTACTTGTGGTTGCTGCGGGCGGGAAAGACGGGGTTCAGGTACAGGCAGCTGACCCCCAAATCCGCCAGATAGGGAAGATGATCCTCGATGCCCTTCAAATCGCCGCCGAAAAAGGAATCCGGCTTAGGGGTATCGTCCCAGCCCGCGTTGACATAGCCCTTTTCGCTCTCCGGCAGCCCCTTGGCAAAGCGCTCCGGAAAGATCTGGTACATGACCGCCGTGTCCGCCCACGAGACGACGCGGTGCACGTCGCAGGCATGGACGAAGGGGTACTGGAAGAAGGTGTAGTAGCCGTGCGCAAAATCGTAGCTTTTGCTCAGCCCCTCCTCGCTGAAATACAGGACGCGGCGGTTTTTGTGCAGGATAAAGATATAGCTCAGGCGCGTGTCCGCCCCGCTTACGTCCAGCTGGTAATAGTCAAGTCCCCTGCCCCTGCCCCACAGCTTCATTTCCCGAACCGTCCGCTCGCTGTCCCAGCGGTACTTGTTCAGGCAGTAGCAAAGCTCCACCCTGTCAAAGTCCCCCCGCGCACAGCGAAAGCGGATGCGGAAGGTATGCGTATCCAGCGGGAAGCAGTCCTGTCCCCGCCCCGGATGGCGGATGGCCCATTCGTTCATGTCCGGATGCTCCTTGGCGTCAGTCGGTCTTTGCGCGTGCGCTGGAGGCGCGCTCAATGAGGCGGGGAGACAAAAGCGCCTGCCGCGGCTCGTTATGCCCCGCCAGCCGCTCAAACAGAAGGCAGGCCGTTTGCCGTCCCTGCTCGGCCGTGTCGATGTCCACGGCCGTCAGCGGCGGGTCGAGGTATTCGGCCAGCGGCGCGTTGTTGAAAGTCACGATGCCGATGTCCTTCGGCACGCAAAGCCCCGCTTCCCGCACCGCCCGCAAAAGGCCGAAGGCGGCCAGATTGTCGTCGCACAGGAAGGCGTCCGGCCTTTCTTCTTCCCGCAGGGCGGAGAGGGCGGCACGATAAGCGCTGTCCGGCGCGGAATCCGTCGGCAGCAGCACGGGCGGACAGGGGAGCGCCGAGAGATAGCCCAGCAGCCGGCGGCGGATAAAGCCCATGCTGCCCGTCAGGTCGCCCCCCAGATAGGCGATGCGCCGATAGCCCCTGCCCAGCAGGTGCTTGGCGGCCATTTCGGCGCCCGTCCGATTGTCGATGTCCACCCAGCTTTCGGAAAGCCCCGCCTCCTCCGGCCGGCCGAGGATGACATGGGGGAAAGACCCGATGCGCCGAAGGACATCCTCCGATGCGGCCGCGGCGGTCAAAATCAGCCCGTCCGCCTTTTTTTCCAGCATCAGCGCGGCCACGTCCTGTGCGGAATGCGCGCCGCCATTGGCGATCAGCAGGTGATAGCCGTGCGCCTGCGCCACCTGCTCGATGGCGTACTGGCTGACGGCGAAAAAGGCGTTGTTGAAGGCCGCGCCGTCCCCCGCGTCCATGACCAGCCCGATGCTGCCGCTCTGCCCGCTGGCCAAGCTGCGGGCCTGGGAATTGGGGTGATAGTCCAGCTGCGCCATGGCCTCGTACACCCGCTTGCGGGTCTCGGCGCTGATGACGCTCTTGCCGTTAATCACCCGCGATACGGTGGAGGGATTCACCCCCGCTGATTTGGCGACATCTCGAATCGTGGCGGCCATGCTGCACCTCTGCTTGTTTGATTTGGTCAGTGCAAACGCTTGCATACTCAGATTATATGCGATGATCCGCCGTTTGTCAACCAAATTTGCAAGGTTTTGGAAATTTGCCGTCAGAAAAGAGAGAGAGGGCAAAGCAGGCGGCGGGTGAAGCGGGGGGAAAGGCAGTGAGCGAAGCGGGGGAGACGGCGGCGCTCTCAAGCCCTGCCTGCGGCAGGACGCGCCGTTTTTCTGCACCATCGTCGGGAAGAAGAGAACGGAAAAGGGGAGAGGGGAAGAGCTCCGTATTCCCTCTCTCTCTTTCTTACCTGACCTAATCTCTCCTAACCTAACCTTACCTAACCTAACCTGTGATGGAAATTGGTTGTCAACTTTCGGCATTTGGTTGTCATTTGGTTGCCAACTGTCAA
>CAVFWQ010000070.1:0-11277 GCA_963626285.1 bacterium
AGAAGCTCTGGCGCTTGAATTTGATGCTCTCGGTCTCGATGCCGATAAGCTTCAGGATAATCATGTTCATCATGGCTGTCGGTCGCATTTTCAATTCGGACTTCGGTCTGTTTTATAGAACCACACGCAATTCTTCTTCACTGTATAACGTTTTTGTGACATTGGATGTCTATGTATACAACGCATTGTTCAATTCTCCGATTCCGACCTACGGCTTTGCATCGGCTGCAGGTTTTATGCAGTCCGTCCTCGGCTGCATTACGTTGGTCACAGCCAACGCCATCGTCCGCAAGGTTGACAGCGAGAACTCATTTTTCTGAGGAGAGCAAAAAAGATGGAAAACAATGTTTTGGCAAACAGCAGTCCAAATGAACAAAAGAAGAATAACAGGGAGCATGTCAGCGACGGCATGCTGCGTTTCAACCGTGTGAATCCGATAGCCAATGTCGGTTATTCCGCTCTTTTCATCTTCCTTGCCCTGCTGTGCATCCTGCCTGTTATTTTTGTCATCATCATCTCGTTCACTTCGGAATCATCCATCGGAAAGTACGGCTACAGCTTTTTCCCGCATGAGTGGTCAACCCAAGCCTACGAATATGTGTGGAGCATGAAAAGCATCGTTCTTCGGTCGCTGCTTAATTCTGTTTTTATTACCTTTGTCGGCACGGCCATCGGTTTGATTCTGACTTCCACAATGGGTTATTGTCTGTCCAGAAAAAGTTACAGAGGCCGCAAGTTTTTTACTTACTACATTTTCATTCCTATGCTGTTTCATGGCGGTCTGCTGGCCTCCTATGTGGTCAACACACAGATTTTAATGCTGAAAGATACTTATTGGGTGATGATTTTGACTACCTGCTGCTCCAGCTTCTATGTCATCATCCTCCGTACCTTCTTCACCACGACAATCCCCGACGAGTTGATTGAATCGGGCAAAATCGATGGTGCCAGCCAGCTCCGCATCTTTATTCAGCTTGTGCTGCCGATTTCTCTGCCGGCGCTTGCCACCATCGGCCTGTTCCTGACTTTCTCCTATTGGAATGAATGGTACATCGCCAGCATTTATCTGTCCACCTCGCGCACTGACCTTTTCCCGCTCCAGTTTGTCCTAGTCAGCATCGAGCAAAAGATTCAGTTCCTGCTGAACAATGCCAACTATATGTCGGCGGATGCTCAGGACTTGCCCAGTGAGACCATGCGCATGGCCATCGTTGTCATCGCGGTCGTCCCCATCATGTTCTCCTATCCCTTCTTCCAAAAATACTACATTTCCGGTTTGACCATCGGTGCGGTGAAGGGATAAGGCACTTGTCCATAGCGGCCGGAAGTGCCGTTATAATAATTTTACAAGGAGGCAAACCTCAATGAAGAAACTCGTTGCTCTCTTACTGACCTTGGTGATGGCACTGTCGATGACGTCCTTCGCCTTCGCCGAAGAACCCGTCCACCTGGTATGGTGGGTGTTTACCTCCGGCGATGCTCCCATTGACTGGCCTGAGGTTGAAGAAAAGCTGAATGAAATCAGTGCCAAGGAAATCGGCGTGACCTGCGAATTCAAGTATCTGACTGAACAGCAGATCAATCTGGCCATGCAGTCCGGCGAATATTTCGATATTTGCTTCACCTGCGACTGGTACAATGACTTTGCGACCAACGTGGCCAACAATGCTTTTGCTGATTTGACGGATTTGGTGACTGAGTACGGCAATGAAATGTCTGAACTGATGCCGAGCAATATTTGGATCGGCGGTCAGGTCGGCGATAAACTGTATGCCATCCCCCACGTCAAGGACTACGGTATTGAGGTGTTCTGGATTCTGGATACCGATTACTATATCAATCAGAAGGGGCTGACCGAGGACCATTACATTTCTTTTGAAGGCATCGAAGAATATCTGAAGATGTACAAGGACGATTATCCGGATGATTATCCCCTCAAAATTGCCAAAACCGGCATCACCTCTTGGCTGAACGCCGTGTGCGACTGGATTAACGAAAAGTACTTCATCGCGCTGGATATCGATGCCGAGGGCACCGATGATGAACTGACCGTGAAGAGCGCTTTAGATGTTCCTGCATTCACCAACCGACTCAAGACCATCCACAGCTGGTACGAAAAGGGCTATATCAACCCCGATGCCGCCGTCACCGAATCCATGGGGCGTACAATCGCCGGTGTTGTGCAGTCCGGTCAGGGCTGGTTCGGCGCTGAAACCGTTTGGTCCAATGCCCGTCAGAAGGCCAGCTACATCTCCCGCTATGACGGTCCCTTCCTGACCACCTATTCTGTCCGCGGCGCGATGACCGCTATCAGCAGCTATAGTGAGCATCAGGTCGAAGCCATGAAGCTGATAAACCTGATGAACAGCAACGCCGAATACCGCACCATCGCCCGTTACGGCATCGAAGGCAAGCACTATGTCACGGTTTCCGAGGGCATCGTGCAGCGCACCGATTTGGGCAACACCAATATGTCTCTGAGCGCTTACGGTCAGGGCAGCTACGCGCTGGGTCCCGTTGAGGCGTCAGCGTTCGAATCCGTTCCCGCCAACCCCAATCAGTGGACTGAGCTGGTCGAGCGCTATGAGAAGGAAGCCAAAGTGTCTCCGGCGATGGGCTTTGCATTTGATGTCACACCCGTGTATGACCAGTGCGTTGCGATGGCGACTATTTGGGAGCAGTACATCGCCGAGCTGCGTACCGGCACCTCTGACCCGGATGTCATTATCCCCGAACTGCGCGCCAAGCTGGAAGCAGTCGGCCTGAATGATGTTCTCGCCGAAGCACAGCGTCAGCTGAACGAATATAAGGGCAAATAATTCTGTTTAAGGTCATAACCATTAACAGGGCTGCCGAAATACAGCCCTGTTTTTTGAATGGATTTTTGAACATCCTTCACATATTCCATATTTCGCTTCTTGTCGCCGAGATACCCGTTGCGCCGGCCTCCAGCGCGGCGATGATATCTTCTTTATCTTGGATGAGACCGCCGGCAATCAGCGGTGTGTCAGTGGATTGGCAGATTTTTCGGATGATTTTGGGCAGGCAGCCGGGCAGCACCTCTATCATGTCCGGCATACTTTGGCCGATTTGTCGGGCAATGGCGGACAGCGCCATCGAGTCGAGCAGGAAAAAGCGCTGAACGGTCGCCAGCTCCCGCGTCTTGGCATAACGGATAACCGGCATCTTGGTGGAAATGATTCCGTCGGCTCGTGTCCGCTCGGCAATAAAATCCACCGCCACATCTCTGGAGGACAGACCGTCAATTAAATCAATATGCACAAAGGCAGCCCGTCCGCCGCGCTTGACCTCTTCTACAATCGAGGCAATATTCAGGATATTCCCAAAGAGGATGAACACAATTTTGCAGTCGGAACGGTTCAGCGCGCTTAAGCCTTCCTCGTCTTTAACGGCAGCCACGATAGGCGATGCCTCCAGCAGCGTCATCAATGCTTCTCTGTTCATATGCTTTGCTCAACCTTGCATTGTTGTTTTTGAATAATAAAGCAGCGCGGTGCGCCCTCGCCCGCATTCACAAAGGTCTGCATAAGGCAGTTAAAGCGGCGCGGATCAAGGGAGGCAAAGTACTCTTTCAAATGCGCAAGTTCCCGCCTCCCCTCATCATGGCCGGGATAGACGCACATACACAGAACGCCCATCGGCGCTAAAACGGACAATGCGCCCTCAATGGCCTTCTGCGTGGATGCCAGATGGGTGGTGATGCTTTTATCGCCGCCGGGCAGCCAGCCCAAGTTAAACATCACGACGCGGACGGGCGCGGGAACGCGTTCAGCCAAATGCTCATGGCTTTCCAAATAAAGCGTTGCCCGCGTGGAAAGCCCTGCCTTTTCCAGCCGCTCACGGGTATTTTGAACGGCCTGCTTCTGCACGTCAAAGGCGTATACATGGCCGGTCTCACCGACCAGCTGCGCCAGACGCTCCGTATCATGGCCGTTGCCCATTGTCGCATCGACCACAATATCGCCCGGCCGAATGACTTTTTCCATACACTCCGCCGCCAGATACCGCGCCGAGCGCAGAACAAATTCGCTCATACGGACTCCCTGAGCGCTCGGACTTCCTCGTCCGTCAGCCGCCGCCACTCGCCTCGTTTCATGCTGCCCAGCACCAGCGGACCAAACTGCACGCGCCGGAGCGCCAGCACCTGATGCCCGACTGCATCCAGCATTCGGCGCACCTGCCGGTTACGCCCCTCATGAATGGTGACAAGCAGATGCGTTCTGTTTTCCTCTAACTTCATGACACGCACGGAAGCCGGCGATGTCAGCCGCCCGTCCAGCTCCACGCCGCTGCGCAGGCGCCTTACCTCATCCATCGACACTACGCCGTCCACCAAGGCCAGATATGCCTTGTTGACCTCATGACTGGGGTGCATCATTTTGTCTGCCAATTCTCCGTCGTTGGTCAAAAGCAGCAGCCCCTCGCTGTCATAGTCCAAACGCCCGACAGGAAACAGGCGCACGGGAAAATCCCGAAACCTGTCCAGCACCGTGGCGCGGCCTTCCGGATCGCTGACGGTTGTCACCTCGCCCGCAGGCTTATGATAAACAATATATTCCTTCTTTTCCTCCGGATGGACGGGAATGCCGTTCACACAGACGCGGTCTCCGTCCTCCACCTGCGTTCCCATTCGGGTAATGGTCACGCCGTTGACTGTCACCTGCCCATCCGCAATCATTTCCTCCGCGTGCCGTCTGCTGGCGACTCCGCACTGAGCCAAATACTTTTGCAGCCGCATTGCCATAAATGCCTGCTCTCCTTTTCCCTTTCAAACACCTGATTGAAGCGGCTCTTGCCGAGCCGCATTCTGCAATCATTATACAGGAAAAACGGAATAATGAAAAGCCCCCGATTCCTTTTTTGCGCTGTTATCCTGATGACATACGAATATATTTTCCTGCGCTTGAGCTCCGAAAAATCGCCCCGCCCGACCGGCGGAGCCGGCTGATACGATAAAAATGAAGGGGCTGCCGCTCCTTCATGCCCCCAAGAATGTCTGCGGACTTTTTCGACAGGCTGATATTTTCGTATTGCTCTTGACATAAAAGCAGTCTCCGGATAAAATATATACGAACAAGTGTTCTTATTTTGGAGAAAAACAATGCGAACGATTCTGCACAGTGACTGCAACAATTTTTATGCCTCCGTGGAATGCGCATATGCCCCGTCGCTGCGTGAGCGGCCGCTTGCCGTCTGCGGAAATCAGGAAATGCGGCACGGCATCGTGCTGGCCAAGAATGAGGAGGCCAAAAAATTCGGCATCAAAACGGGCGATGTCATTTGGGAGGCCAAGCAGAAGTGTCCCACTCTGTCCGTTGTGCCGCCGCACTTTGACCGCTATACCGCCTTTTCGGAGGCCATGCGCCGCATGTACAATGAATACACGGATAGGGTCGAGCCGTTCGGCATGGATGAGTGCTGGCTGGATATGACAGGCTGCCCGACAGACGGCTTAGAAACGGCCGCTCTGCTTCGGCAGCGTGCCAAGACGGAGCTTGGCATCACGGTGTCCATCGGCGTCAGCTTCAATAAGGTCTTTGCCAAATTAGGCTCGGATCTGCACAAGCCGAATGCCACGACACTCATCACGCCGGAAAATTATCGGGAAAAAATTTGGCCGCTTCCTATCAGTGACCTTCTGTTTGTCGGCCGTTCCTCCATGCGCATTTTAAATAAGCGCGGTCTCTACACCATCGGTGATGTGGCACAGACGGATGAAAAAGCGCTTCGCCTGCTGCTGGGCAAGTCCGGCGAAACGCTGCACCGCTTTGCCTGCGGTCTGGATGATTCCCCCGTGCTGCCCTTTGAACACCGTGATGTGCCGCGTTCCATCGGCAACAGCATGACGCTCCCCCGTGACATCAGCACTTTAGAGGAGGCGAGAATCGTTCTCTATGCCTTGGCGGATGCTGTTTCCTTTCGGCTTCGCGCAGAGGAGGTCAAGGCGGGGTGCATCATTTTATTTGTGCGGAATAATGCGCTTTTTTCTTATGAGCGGCAGATGCACTTGAATACGCCCGTCAATCTTCCCGATGTGCTGGCAAAATGCGCCGTCAGCCTGCTGAACGTCTCGTATCGCTGGCAAAAGCCCATCCGCTCCTTGGGCATTCGGACGGCTCAGCTCGTTGCGCAAGAAAATGCTCAGCTTGCGCTGACGAATGAACAGACGGAAAAAAGCGAGCGTTTGGCGCGTACCGTTGATGTTTTAAGAGAAAAATACGGCGAACAGGCCATTGTGCGAGGTCTGACTCTGCTGTCACCGAAATTGGCAGGAATTTCCGAGCATGCAGCTGCCCTTCCGCCGTCTTAATTTTGTTGATTCAGGGAATCAATATACTCTTCTAAGCACCAGTTGTTGTCGCGCATGATGGTACTGTGCGGCAGCCCGACATAGCGGAAATGCCATGCCTCACCCGTATAGCCGGTCATCTTCTCTTTTTCGGTGGTGTAGCGCAGAATAAAGCCGTATTCCCAGCAATGCTCGTGCAGCCATGTGCATTGCGCCGTGCCTAAGAAGGTCTGTGTATTCGGCACGGTGATGTCAAACGCCAGTCCCAAATGATGCTCGCTCGCGCCGGGGTCGGCGACCGTCACACGGGTGGACGAAACAGCCGAGCTGCGGGAGGAGCCGTTATTGATAAAATACTGCACCTTTTCGTCAAAAAGCTGCTTCTGATAGGCATAGCTGCGGTAGCCCGCGCTGATTTGAAAGACGGTCAGCCCTTCCTCCCTGGCGGCCTCCAGCATGGTAACGAGCGCCTCCGCAGCGCCGCGCACCCCCTGAATTTTGTCACCCTTGACCTTGATGAAGTCCGATGGGCAGATGTCCTTCAGATAAACCAGGTCAGCCGGTATAAAGTCGCTTGACACGGTGTGCTGGCGGTTGACCAAGATGGGAACATCGCCCGCCAAAACATCCGTCACGGTCGATGCGGGCGTTGCTGTCGCCACGGCCTTTTGTGCGGCATCCGAAAACAGAAGCTCATAGGTCTTTTCGCCCACGATGCCGTCCGTCTCCAGTCCGTGCTGGGTCTGAAACCAAATGACGGCGTTTTTTGTGCCGTTTCCGTACTGCCCGTCCACGGCAATGGCATAATAGCCCAGCTCCTTGAGCCTGTTCTGAATGGCCGTTATCGCATCGCCCTGATCCCCGTTCCGAAACAAGACGGCCGTCGGCGCAGGCGTATTGGTAACGGCGTTAGGGTCTCTGGTCACACTCACGCTGCGCGGCGTAATGGTGGGCGTAGGTGTCAGAGATGCCTCATAGGTGTATTTATCTGCCTTGGATATGGCATTCAGCCCGAAAAAAATGGCTGCAAGCAGCAGGACGGCCGATAAGCCCATAAAAAGCGGCGTTGCGCCGGAGCGTCGTTTGCGGCTCATAAAAAGCCTCCTCATAGCTCTCAATTTCGATATCCATTATACCGCACAAAAACTCGCACTGTCAAATTTTCCGGAAAGAATTTGCGGCAAGTCCTTGCTTAATTTTACGGGAAACGGTATCATTATATGGAATCAAGGCAGGAAGCTGCCCAAGGGAGGTTTTTTTGTGTGTGATTGGAGCAAGCTGTGCATTCGCCCCGGACGCTTTCTGCTTCCTGACGAGCAGGTTGATTTAAGCAGGTACGCCGTCGTCGCGTGTGACCAGTACACTGCGCAGCCGGAATATTGGCAGGCCGTCGAAGAGACTGTCGGGGACAAGCCATCGGCTTACCGCATGATTTTGCCTGAATGCTATCTTTCGGACAGCGCAAAGCGCATCCCTGCCATCCATGCGGCCATGAGCCGATATGTTCTGGACGGCGTCCTCTCCAAGAAAGTCAACGGCATGGTGCTGACACGCCGTACGACCGCCTCCGGCGCTCGTCTCGGTCTTTTACTCTGCGTGGACTTAGAGCAGTATGACTATGCATCTAATTCCCGCTCGCCCATCCGCGTCACGGAGGGAACAATCACCTCCCGCATTCCGCCGCGCCTTCAGGTGCGCGTCGGCGCACCGCTGGAGCTTTCGCATGTGCTGCTGCTGGCGGACGACCCGCAGCGCAGGCTGATTGAGCCGCTTTATGCAAAGCGTGATGCGCATCAAAAGCTGTACGATGTGGAGCTGATGCAAAGCGGCGGTCGCTTGGAGGGCTGGGCAATCGAAGACGAGAAAACGCTGGCACAGGTTTATGCTGTTGTTTCCGATATGACGGAGCGTGCCGGAGAAAACGGCATCGTCTTTGCTGTGGGCGACGGCAACCATTCCTTGGCGACTGCGAGAGCGCATTGGCTGAATATCCGCCGAACCCTGCCGAAGGAGGAGTGGGCAGAGCATCCGGCGCGTTATGCAATGGCGGAACTGGTCAACCTGCATGATACTGCGCTGCAATTTGAGCCGATTCATCGGATATTATTTCATATCGGCGCTTCCCAAGTGAAAGCGCTGCTTGACGACTGTGTACCTGTGTGCGATCCGGAGCGGCCGGACATCGTGCTGGTACATCGGGACGGCGACCTTCCGCTCAAAATTACAAAGCCGCTCCACGCGCTGACGGTGGGGACGGTGCAGAAGCTTCTTGACAAAAAAGAAGGTCTGCAGCTTGATTATGTACACGGCGAGGACGCTGTCCGCACCCTTGTTGCGGAGCAGAATGCCGTCGGCATCCTCCTGCCCGCAATGGATAAGGCTGCGCTTTTCCCCGCCGTTTTAAAGGACGGCGCTCTGCCGCGCAAGACTTTTTCGATGGGCGAGGCCAACGAAAAGCGCTTTTATATGGAAGCCAGAAGCATTAGTAAGGATTGCTGATAAATATATGAAAAAGAATATGAACGGCGTTTCCGCACAGACAGGAACTGCTTTAACCAAAAATCAGGTCGTTTCGCTCAATATAGAAAGTGTGGACGGCCTGATGAACGGCGTTGCGCATGTCAACGGTCAGGCTGTCTTTGTCGCCGGCGCACTGGATGGTGAATGCGTCAGGGCGCAAATCGTCAAATGCACCAAGCATTACGCCTTTGCCCGCATCAATTCGCTCGAAACGGAAAATCCTGCGCGAATTGACCCGCCCTGTCCGTTTTATAAGCAGTGCGGCGGCTGCTCCGCCCTTCACATGACCTATCGGAAAACGCTGGAGGTTAAGCGTCAGGCGGTTGAGCAGGTGTTCAAGCGCATCGGCCGCATTGATTTTTCAGTGCCGCTTGTTTTGGGCATGGATGAGCCGTTTCATTATCGCAACAAAACCGTCACGCCGGTCGGCGGGAGCGCCGATTGGCCGAAGTTCGGCTTTTTTTCGCCGCGCAGTCATCGGCTTGTCCCCATCAATGATTGTCTGATTGCCAAAAAACAAAGCATTCTGATTGCCGAGACTGTCATGGAATGGATGCAAAAATGCCGCACCGCACCCTATGACGAGCTGACATGTCAGGGGCTTGTCCGCCACATCATGTCCCGCGTTGCCAAAGACGGACGCTGCATGGCGGTCATTATCGCAGCTCACGACAATTTGCCGCAGCTTGACTTACTTTGTAATTTGCTGAAAGAAAGAGTGCAGGGGCTTGTTTCGGTCTGCCTTATGGTGAATACGCAGCGCGGGAACACGATTTTAGGCAGCCGTTATCGCGTCCTTTGGGGGCAGGACAGGCTGACGGATGATTTATGCGGTTTTCGTTTTGCCTTATCGCCTCTCTCCTTTTTTCAAATCAACCCGCTTCAGACGGAGAAGCTGTATCAAACTGCGCTCGATTTTGCCGGTCTTTCCCCGAATGAAACGGCCGCCGATCTTTACTGCGGCGCCGGCACGATTTCACTTCTTCTAGCGCGGAAAGCCAAGCACGTCATCGGCGTTGAAATCGTTGAAGCGGCGATTCGGGATGCAAAGGAAAACGCGCTGGCAAACGGCGTTGATAATGTGTCTTTTTATACTGCCGCCGTGGAGGACTTGCTGCCGACCCTCGTAAACGACGGTCTTCGTCCCGATGTTATTGTTCTCGATCCGCCAAGAAAGGGTGCCGAACCGTCCGTGCTTCAAGCCATCCTTCAGGCAGCCCCTTCCCGCATCGTCTACATCAGCTGTGACCCAGCGACCCAAGCCCGCGATGTCCGCATTCTTTCGGACGGCGGCTATGTCTTGCGCAAAATGCAGCCCGTGGATATGTTCTGCTGGACAAGCCATGTGGAGACGGTATGTCTCTTAGTACAGAGAAATAGTCTACATATCGACATCGACGTAGATGTTGAGGAAATGCTTCAGGAAAAGCGCGGTCAGGCGACCTATGCGCAGATCAAGGATTATGTTCTGGAACAGAACAGCTTGAAGGTCTCCTCGTTGTATATATCTCAGGTGAAGCGCAAATGCGGACTCGATGTCAGTGACAGCTACAACAAACCGAAGTCTGAGGATGCGATTGTTCCGCAATGCCCGCCAGAGAAGGAAGAAGCCATCATGAATGCCCTGCGGCATTTTGAGGTGATTTGAAAAGATCTTGACTTTTACAATACGAGCCGGACAACATGAAACAGTTGCCCGGCCCGTATGCTGCTTGGAGATTATTCTTTCGGATATTCCGGAGAAAGAACACTGTCTTTTAACGCCATGCTCTTATCTCTGCCCTGATACATGATGTAATAGGGCGGGATATGATTGATCTTATAGAGCAACTCTTTCTCAATCTCTTTCATCTTCAACGGATTGATCTTCGGGAGGTCCTTTGAGGTAAAGTCACCCTTGATGGCGTTGAACTTCATGATCTGCTGCTTGAAGTAGCGCATATCGTACTGTGCAGGGTTGACCTCGATAATCTCCTTGTCAAGTCTGGTAAGCTGATAGACTGCCTCCAGCGGTGTGCGGACAGAGGTTTCTACCGTGAACACCACGTCGCCCGGCACCTCAACGAACTGACCGATAAAGCCGAGGTTTGTGCAGCCGTCCGGCACGACCTTCGGGCGGTCGGTGCAGGTACGGGGCATAAACTGACTGGTGATGTACGGCATCATGCAAGTGGAGATATGCGCGTGTGCCAGCACTTCATCCTTCATGTCCATCAGATTGAAGTGGTACAGAATCTCAGTGAGAATTTCCTCGCCGGTGCATTCCGCCATGGGCTTTTTGATGTAGTTGCCCTCACGCTCGCCGAACAGCCCGTCACCCCACAGGCAGTCCTCATTGTTCGCCCGCTGGTTGGGGAAATAGTCCCGGTCGTAGAGCATCAGGCTCATTTCCCAGCCGGAATCCTTCATGGTGATGCAGCCGCCCGTACCGGGCTTGCTGCCGGTCA
>CAVFWQ010000071.1:0-1386 GCA_963626285.1 bacterium
ACACCGTCCACGAAATGGCCAAAGACGAAGCCCGTCACGGCAAGGCCTTCGAGGGCCTGCTGAAGCGGTACTTCGACAAATAAGAAAGAAAAGCAAATGCAAGCGGGAGCTGTCCTGAAAAAGGGAAGTTCCCGCTTTTTTGATGCGGGCATCAGAATATCCTCCCGGCGTTTTTCGCTTTTTCGCTTGAATCCTTTCCGCCATTTATGTATAATAGGAACGGATACATCATCTGACAGAAGGTGCGCGTGGGGATGGACGAAGCGCAGGCCATTTCCCTTCCTCCCCATGCGCGAAGCGAACGAGGTATTTTCCCTTGGATATATTGGTAGATCTTACATTGCCGGCGGTGCAGCGGGTGCTGGGCGTGCTGCTCATGGACAGGGCGACGGGCAGGAACATCATCTGGGCGACAGACCCGCCGGAGGGCATCGGCGATACCGTGACAGACCGAAGCGAGATCACGTTGGAGCAGCTCAAAGCAACGAATTTTGAAGCCTTGCTGCCGCGGCCGATGAAGCAGGCGGACACCCGGCAGGAGCGCACGAAGCGCAAGGGCGAGGTGTTCACCCCCGCGTGGGTCTGCTGCCTGATGAACGATTTGCTGGACGAACAGTGGTTTCGGCGGAAAAAGCGGCTGTTTGCCGCCCTGCGGGACACGGCATGGACGGTCAGCCCCTCCCCTGTTTCCTTTCCCAAGGGCAGGCGCTGGCAGGGCTATGTGGATTCGCGGCGGCTGGAGATCTGCTGCGGGGAAGCGCCGTATCTGGTCAGCCGCTATGACGCCTCCGGCGGCAGGCTGATCGCCATCTCGGAGCGCATCGGCCTGCTGGACAGGAAGCTGCGCATCGTGAATGAGCATACGCAGGACGCGGATGCATGGTTTTGCTGGGCGCTGCGGGCGTTCCAAAGCGTCTATGGCTATGAGTATCAGGGCGATAACCTCCTGCTGGCGCGGGTCAACCTGCTGCTGACCTTCACGGAATATTATGAGCAGCGCTGGGGCGCTGCGCCTGCCCCGGAGCAGATCGGGCGGATCGCCGAAACCATTTCATGGAATCTCTGGCAGATGGACGGGCTGAAGGGCACGGCGCCGTTTGGGAAGCCCGCTCCCGCGCTTTGCGACGGACAGATGGATTGGTTTTCGGTCATCGGGATGGAACAGGACAAGCCCGCCGTTCCGTGCATCATATATAACTGGCGCGGAAGGCGCAGGCAGCGTTTCGACCAGATCAGAAAGGGGAAATACCCGATGAAGTTCGATTTTGTGATAGGTAACCCGCCGTATCAGGAAGAAACATTGGGTGACAATAAGGGTTTTGCACCCCCTGTTTATGATAAATTTCTTTCTGCCGCCTATCAAATCGGCGATAAAGTGATGATGAT
>CAVFWQ010000071.1:1396-11103 GCA_963626285.1 bacterium
ATGCTGGGAGTACGCCCAAAAAATGGAATGAAGAAATGTTGTCTGACCCACATTTAAAAGTTGCTTACTTTGAACAAAATAGCGGAAATATTTTTCCTAATACGGATATTAAGGGCGGCGTTGCAATAACATACAGAGATAAATCAAAACAATTTGGTGCTATTGGTATTTTTACTCCTTACAAAGAGATGAACAGTATAAAAGCCAAAGCAGCACCCAAGCCCAATGAGTCTAGTCTTGCTGATATTATTTATACGCAAAACAGATTCAACCTAACAGTTTTATATAAAAAGCATCCTGAGTATCAAAAAATACTCGGCAGTGAAGGTAAAGACCGACGCTTTAGAAATAATATCTTTGAAAAAGTTTCGCTGTTTAAAGAAGAAAAAGAATCCAATTCAGATATACCTGTATTTGGTGTACTTAAAAATAAGCGTGTTTATCGCTATCTTCCCGAAGAATATATCGATAAGGAACATGAGAATTTTAAAAAATGGAAAGTCCTCTTACCAAGAGCAAATGGTTCTGGTGCTATCGGTGAAGTATTAACTACGCCGTTAATCGGCGAGCCGTTAATCGGCTATACGCAGACTTTTATTGGCATCGGCGCTTTTGATTCTGAATTTGAAGCAAACTCAGCCTTAAAATACATAAAATCAAAATTCGCACGCACTATGCTTGGTATATTAAAAATAACGCAAGACAACGACCGAGAGGTATGGCGCTGTGTTCCCCTGCAATCCTTTACCCCCCCCGAACCGTGTTAGATATTAACTGGTCTCTCTCAATTGCGGAAATCGACCAGCAGCTTTACCGCAAGTATGGCTTAGACGAAAAGGAAATTGCCTTCATCGAATCGCATGTAAAGGAGATGAGCTGATGGCCGCCATCACATTGCAGACCGCCCGTCAGTTCGTCCCCATGATCTACGCCTACACCACGCCGGAAATCAGGCGGCATGACGGGTGGACAAAAATCGGCTATACGGAGCAGGCCGTGGAGCAGCGGCTGAAGCAGCAGACGCACACGGCGGATGTGCTGTATGAGGAGCAGTGGCGCGGCAGCGCCCAGTATGACGACGGCAGCGGTGAATATTTTAAGGACACGGATTTTCACGCCTACCTGCGCAAGATCGGCATTGAAAACAGCAAAGAAAACGAATGGTTCCATATCGGCGGCACGGAATCCAGGCACTGTTTTTATGAATTCCGCGCCAACCACGGGCGCGTGCCGCTGCCCGATGTGGTCACGCCCTATCGCCTGCGGGCGGAGCAGGCCGAGGCCGTGCAAAAGACCAGGGCGTACTTTGAGAGCCACCCAAACGGCGAATTTCTCTGGAACGCCAAGCCGCGCTTCGGCAAGACCCTGGCGGTGTACGACCTGTGCAAACAGATGAACTTAACGTCCGTGCTGGTGGTCACCAACCGCCCGGCGATCGCCAACAGCTGGTACAGCGACTATGTGAAGTTTTTGGGCCGCGGATCCGGCTATCTGTTCGTCAGCCATGTGGACGCACTGGCGGGGCAGCCGTATGTGCTGGATCGAAATGAATATGTGGATGCGATGATGGAGGACGCAGCCCTGCGCGGGTGCATTGAGTTCGTGAGCCTTCAGGACCTGAAGGGCTCTGTGTACTTCGGCGGCGAGCATGACAAGCTGAACCACATCATTCGCAGCGACAGCGATAAGCCCCTCTGCTGGGACTTGCTGGTGGTGGATGAGGCGCATGAGGGCGTGGACACCTACAAGACGGACATCGCCTTTGAGCGCATTACCCGAAAGCACACCCTGCATTTGTCCGGCACGCCGTTCAAGGCGCTGGCGAACGACAAGTTCCCCGCCGACGCCATCTATAACTGGACATACGCGGACGAGCAGCAGGCGAAGCGCTCCTGGCAGGGCGAAGCGGGCGACATGAACCCCTATGCGGCGCTGCCGAAGCTGAACCTGTTCACCTACCAGATGAGCGAGATCGTCCGCGACGAGCTGAAGCGCGGGGTGGAGATCGACGGCAAAACAGAAGAATACGCCTTTGATCTGGCGGATTTTTTCAAAGTCAGGGCAAACGGAGAATTTGAGCATGAGACTTCCGTTGACCGCTTCTTGGACGCGCTGACCACACAGGAAAAGTTCCCGTTTTCAACGGAGGAGCTGCGGGCGGAGCTCAAGCATACATTCTGGCTCTTGAACCGCGTGGACAGCGCCAGGGCGCTGGCGAAAAAACTCAAGGAACACCCGATTTTTCGGGACTACGAAATCGTATTGGCCGCTGGCGACGGGCGGCTGGACGAGGCGGAGGAAACAAGGCGCTCCTATGACAAGGTGGTCGAGGCCATCAAACAGCACGAAAAGACCATCACCCTGTCCGTCGGGCAGCTGACAACGGGCGTGACCATCCCCGAATGGTCGGGCGTGCTGATGCTCTCCAACCTGAAAAGCCCCGCGCTCTATATGCAGGCGGCGTTCCGCAGCCAAAACCCGTGGAGCTATTCCGTAAACGGGAAATTCTACCGCAAGCAGAACGCCTATGTCTTTGACTTTGACCCGGCGCGGACGCTGATCATCTTTGAGCAGTTCGCCAACGACCTGTGCGCCGGCACCGCTGACGGGCGCGGCGACAGCACGACCCGCAAGGATCAGGTGCGGACGCTGCTCAACTTCTTCCCCGTCATCGGCGAGGATGAAGAAGGGCGGATGGTGGAGCTGAACGCGGAGCAGGTGCTGTCCATCCCGCGCAAGATCAAGTCAAAGGAGGTCGTGCGGCGCGGCTTCATGAGCGACTTTTTGTTCCAGAATATCAGCAATATCTTCCATGCGCCGCAGGAGGTCATTGACATCATTCAGAGCTTCCGCCCGACGGCCGAGCCCAGGAAAAACGCCGAGGTGGGCGTGACGCCGTCCACGGGCGAGGACTTATCCTTAAACGAGGACGGCGAAGTCTCCTTAGAGGAGGGGTATGTCATCGGCCGTTCGGCGGACGTGTTCGGCGACAAGATTTATGAAGAGGTGCAGGACGAGGTATACGACGCCATCGACCATGTGTCAGACGAGGATTCGTTAACACGGCTGAAGCAGGCGGCGCATACGGCCGTCGTCGGGCCGGTGATGGAGCGGGCAAAGGAGGAGTACGGGCGCGATTTGCGGCCGTCCGACCAAAGGCGCTTCGAGGCGAAGGCCAGGGAGGAACTCGATCAGGCCGTCAGCCGCGCCTATGACAACCACAAGATCGAGCAGAAAACCCGCGAATTGGAACGTCAGAAGGCGCTGGATGCCGCGCAGACGGAGAAGGAAAAGCAGCAGATCGACCGCCAATACGATGCGCGGCAGAAGAAGGCGGACATGCAGCTTCAGCATGACCTGCTGAGCATCATTGACGACGAGCGGCAAAAGACGCAAAGGGAAATCGTCCGCGCCGTGGAAACCGGCCGCAGGGAGCAGGAAAAGAAGGGCTACGAGGACGCCGTGCGCGACCATTTGCGCGGCTTTGCCCGCACCATCCCCTCTTTCCTGATGGCCTATGGCGATGAGCATGTGACGCTGCGTTCCTTTGACCGGATCATCCCCGAAAATGTATTTTTCGAGGTCACGAGCATTACGTTGGAGCAGTTCCGCTTTTTGCGGGACGGCGGGCCGTATATCAACGCCCGGACGGGCGAAAAGGAACACTTTGCAGGGCATTTGTTTGACCCGATCGTGTTCGACGATTCCGTGCGCGAATTTTTGCAGATGAAGGAGAAATTAGCGAACTACTTTGACGAAACGAACACGGAGGATATTTTTGACTACATCCCGCCGCAAAAAACCAACCAGATTTTTACGCCCAAATGGGTGGTGAAAAAGATGGCGGACGATCTGGAAGAGGAAAACCCCGGCTGCTTTGATGACCCCGATAAGACTTTCATTGACCTGTACATGAAGTCCGGCCTGTACATCGCCGAAATCGTCAAAAGGCTGTACCGAAGCGCGAACATGAAGAAGCTGTACCCCGACGGGAACGAAAGGCTGCGGCATATCTTTGAAAAGCAGGTGTACGGCCTCGCCCCGACGGAGATCATCTACCACATCGCGAAAAATTTTATTCTCGGCTTTGCCGGCGATGCATCCGTCGAAAAGCATAACCTGCGGCTGCTTGACGCGCTGGAATATGCCAAGGAAGGCACGCTGGAAAAGAAGATGGAAGAGGTGTTCGGATGACGGCGAACAGCCCATGAATGATACAGGGATGTCCAAAATAAAAAATCCTTGCATGGTACATACGCTGACCATGCAAGGAGAAATCTATATTCAGTCCGGCGCCTTATAGCCTGACTTTTCGCTCAAGCCGAGCTGACGGTTAAAATTCTCTTTGTTTTTGTCCAGATAGATTTTGTACAGTTCGTCGGGGGACATATGGGCGCGGAGGCACATGCTGACGAAGAAGTGCAGGATATCCACCAGCTCCTCCTTGACGGCATCCTCGTCCACCGGCTCTGGATTTTTCCACCATTTGAAATTGACCTCGTTGAGCAGCTCGGCCATTTCGCTGAGCATGGCCAGGGTCTGCTTCTGAATCCATTCCGTATCGGAAATGCCCTCCAAATGGCGGCGCGTGATGATGTCATCATTCAGCGCCTGCTGCATTCTGAAAATTTCATCCAGTTTGTCCATTTTCATTATCCCTTTACCCAATCATTTTTCCCCGCGCCATGCGCAACAAGCGTTCAAGGGGCGGGGGCGGAACATTCGGCAAGCCGTCTTTCCGACATCCGCACTTTGCGTCATGTCCTAACGGCTTGCCTGTTTTGTCATTCCTTCACAAATTTCTTATATTTTTCCGCGTTTCGGCCGACAAATGACACCGAACGCGGCGTGCGGAGGATCTGCCGCGCCGTCTCCATGACATCGTCACGGGTGACGGCCTCCACGCTCGCCAGCGTTTCTTCCAGTTCGATGGTTTTGCCGAGCAGCAAAAGATTCCCGCCCATTGAGTTCATGCGCGTGTTTGCGCTTTCCAAACTCAGGATAGAGCCGCGTCTCAGCTGCGCCTTTGCCTGTGCAAATTCCTGCTCCGTCACGCCGTTTTTGAGCAGCTTGTCAATCTCCGCATCGATTTCGCCCAGCACCCTTTGGATATGCTTGGGATTGCTCGCGGCATAAATGCAGAAATCGCCGCAGTGCGGATAAAATGAGGGGGTCGTGTAGACGGAATAAGCCATGCCCAGCTCCTCGCGAATGCGCTGGAAAAGCCGTGAGGACATTCCCCCGCCCAGAATGCTGTTCAGGATAGCGATGCTGTACAGGCTGGCGCAGCCAAGCTCCCTGCCGACATAGCCAAGGCAGATATGTACCTGCTCCGTATCCTTATCGACCGACACGACCTGCGGCGGCCGGTTGGGTGTTTCTGTCGGAAATTCTTCGCCATCGCTCCCCGTCCATGCGCCGAATGTTTCCTCCAAAAGCTGACGCGCCTGCTCCTTATCCACATTGCCCGCCAGCGCCAGCACGGCATTTTTCGGCCCATAGTGCTTGCTGCGGTATGCCCGAATGTCCTGCGGCGTATACCGTGCGATTTGTTCCGAAGGACCTAAAATCGTCTGTCCCAAGGTCTGCGTGCCGAACATGGCCTGCGAAACCGCGTCATAGACGACGTCCTCCGGCGAATCCGCCACCATCGCGATTTCTTCCAGAATGACCGAGCGCTCCCTGTTCATTTCGTCCGCATCAAGGCTCGGATGAATCACGATATCGGACAGAATGTCCGCCACCGGCGGCAAATCCTCATCAATGACCCGCGCATAGTAATAGGTGCACAGTTTGCTGGTCGCGGCATTGAGCTGACCGCCGATTGCATCCATTTCCTGCGCGATCTGCCGTGCGGTGCGCTTTTCCGTGCCCTTAAAGGCCATATGCTCCATAAAATGCGAAAGGCCGTTTTCGCCGGACGCTTCCAAAATAGAACCGGCCTTGACCCACACGCCGATAGAAACCGAGCGCAGATACGGCATCCTGAACAGAGCCGCACGAAGGCCGTTGCTCAGGGTAAGCTGCTCCACTGCCATATACATCTTGCTCCTTTTGCACACTTGATGAAGGCATTGCCGCGCGATTCGGCGAATCGGCTCATTGCGGCGGTGCCTTAAATACCAGAAACGCCGGAAACCGCGGAATGGGTTTCCGGCATGAAGCGTTGATGTTGATATTGTTTGAAGGAATTATCTGCGGCCGTCCCGACGCGGCGGACGAACGCGGTCGCCCGACGGAGCGCGGCTGAAGGACGGATTGTCGTACTGAATGTCATTGCGAATCAGGTTGATGCGACCCTGAGAGTCGATCTCGCAGACCTTGACTTCCAGTTCGTCACCGATGTTGACCACGTCCTCCACCTTGTCCACGCGCTTGTTGTCCAGCTTGGAAATATGCAGCATGCCGTCCTTGCCGGGCGCAAGCTCCAGGAACGCGCCGAAGTTCATGATGCGGACGACCTTGCCGACAAACACATCACCGACCTCAATGTCCTTGGCAATGCCCTCGATAATATGGCGGGCCTTGCTTGCGGCGGCGCTGTCCGGCGTGGAGATGAACACGCGGCCATCGTCCTCGATGTCAATCTTCACGCCCGTTTCGGCGATGATTTTGTTAATCATCTTTCCGCCGGGGCCGATGACCTCACGAATCTTTTCGGGGTTGATGGTGAACTGAATGATTTTGGGCGCATATTTGCTCAGCGTCTCACGCGGACGGCCGAGCGTATCCAGCATAATGCCAAGGATATGGAGGCGTCCCTTCAAAGCCTGCTCCAGCGCACGGGACAGAATCTCGCGGTTGATGCCCTTGATCTTGATGTCCATCTGAATGGCGGTGATGCCGTTCATCGTGCCGGCAACCTTGAAGTCCATATCACCGAGGAAGTCCTCAAGGCCCTGAATGTCCGTCAAAACGGCGATATTGCCGGTTTCGGCATCCTGAATCAGACCCATTGCAACGCCGGCGACAGGCGCATGAATCGGGACGCCGGCGTCCATCAGGCTCAGGGTGCTGCCGCAGACGGAGGCCATGGAGGAAGAGCCGTTGCTGCTCAGAATTTCGCTGACCAGACGCATCGCATACGGGAATTCTTCTTCGGTCGGGATGACGGGCAGGAGCGCACGCTCTGCCAAAGCACCGTGCCCCACCTCGCGGCGGTTGGGGGAGCGCAGACGACCCGCCTCGCCGGTCGCATAGGAGGGCATATTGTACTGGTGCATATAGCGCTTGGACTCCTCATTGCTGAGGCCGTCAAGCTGCTGCGCCTCGCTCACGGAGCCGAGGGTGGTCACAGTCAGCGCCTGCGTTTCGCCGCGGGTAAAGACGGCGCTGCCGTGTGCGCGGGGCAGAACGCCGACCTCGCACCAAATCGGGCGCACCTCATCGACCTTTCGTCCGTCTGGACGAATGCCCTTGTCCAAGATCTTGCGGCGCATGACTTCCTTGTTCAGATAATACAGCGCATCGGCGACCTCGCTCTCGCGGCCGGGGAAGATGTCCGCAAAGTGCGCCAGAACATCTTTCTTGACCTCTTCCTCACGCGCCTGACGCTCCTTGCGCACATAGGCTTCGAAGGTGTAAACGGCCTTGTCATACGCATATTCGCGCACGGCAGCCTTGATGTCATCGCCGGTGGTCACGATCGGGAAGTCGGATTTTTCCTTGCCGATCTCCGCCACAATCTTCTCCTGGAAGGCGACCAGCTCCTTGATGCCCTCATGCGCGTACAGAATCGCGTCCATCATGGCATCCTCGCTGACCTCTTTCGCGCCGGCCTCCACCATCATGATGGCATCCTTGGTGCCGGCAACGGTCACATTCATATCGCTCTTGGCGCGCTGCTCCTCATTGGGGTTCATAATCAGCTCGCCGTTCACGCGGCCAATCATCACCGCACCGGTAGGCCCGCCCCACGGGATATTGCTGACAGCCAGCGCCACGGAAGAGCCCAGCATGGCCGGAAATTCCGGCGGGATATCCGGCTCGACGGAAAGCGTCGTCGCTACGACCTGAACATCATTGCGGATGCCCTTGTTGAACAGAGGACGCAGCGGACGGTCAATCAGACGGCAGGTCAGCGTCGCCTTTTCGGTCGGTCTGCCCTCGCGTTTGATGAAGCCGCCGGGAATCTTGCCGACAGCGTACTGCTTTTCCTCAAAGTCCACGCTCAGGGGAAAGAAGTCCATGCCTTCACGCGGCTTGTCGGAAGCGGTTGCATTGACCAGAACGACCGTTTCACCGTAGCGGACGACGACGGAGCCGCCGGCCTGCTGCGCGTACTTGCCAAATTCCAGCGTGAGCTGATGTCCGGCAAATTCCATCGAGTATGCTTTGTAGTCCATTTTTTCTTTCCTTTCCCTCACACACACTATCCTGCGACACCCGCCGCAAGACGAAAAGGCTATCGACCCCGTTTCGGATGCCGATAGCCATTGGAAGCCTTACTTGCGCAGGTTCAGCTGAGCAATCAGGGTACGATAGCGCTCGATATCCGTCTTCTTCAGATATTCGAGCAGACCGCGACGCTGACCAACCATCAGCAGCAGACCGCGGCGGGAATGATGATCCTTCTTGTTGAGCTTCAAATGCTCGTTCAGATGATTGATGCGTTCGGTCAGCAGCGCGACCTGCACCTCCGGCGAACCGGTGTCGCCCTCATGACGAGCATAGGTCTGCATGATTTGAGCCTTCAGAGCCTTGTCCATAGTGTTTTCCTCCTTTTTAATCGGGGTGGCCGCCCATTCGCTTTATATACGGCAGCACTGCACAGAGAAGGCGGGACGATGAACAGCGGATCTCGTACCAGATGCAGGTCTTCCGGGATGAGGCCTTGCGAAAAGCGCAGGGCGATATTTCGGAAAAAAGCAAATGACACAAAAGGCACATCGAATGTTGCCGCCGCATTGTGCAATGACGCCTTCATCGCCGCTGACTGAGCATGACGTCGGAGAACGCAACACCAAGCCTGCGGTTCAAAAGCCACATCGATTATTTTATCATGACAATCATGTTTTGTAAACAGAAATTTTTCGACTTTTTCGGGTAATTTTGTCGACTTTTTCGGGTAATTTTGAGGATTTTTCAGGATAAAAACGTTTACAAAAAAAACGGACGCCGGTCATGATACGCATTGCATCAAAATCAGCATCCGATTCTGGCGGAGAAGGAGGGATTCGAACCCTCGAGACCTTTTACAGCCTACACGATTTCCAGTCGTGCGCCCTCGACCAAGCTAGGCGACTTCTCCGTATAGATTTTTGCTCCATCGGACGGTCAGCCGCGATGGAGAGTGACGACCATGCATCCTTGAATGAGCGACGCGGCTCAGCGGACGGACAGCTCGTCAACAGTCGATATTATAGCACGCCGAATATCCTCTGTCAATGCGGAAATCTAATTTTCTGCATTTTCTCGATTTGCCCGTTGCGAACGATAAGATGAGTTCAGCAACGGCGGATTGCATCACGAAATTTATTTGTCCGATGCGCGGAAGGGTAAACCTGAAAAACCGAAAGCCGTCATTCGTCATCCCGGCAAAAAACTATGCAACGCAAAACTGCCGGTCAAGGGCTCGGAGCATTTCCCCGACAGATCCGGCGGCAGGCGCAGGCAGAAGGTACCTATCGAAAATGATATCGTGTGCCGTTTCCCCGTGGATGAATCGTTAAAAGCGAAACAGGCATGACCGAAATCATGCCTGCCAG
>CAVFWQ010000072.1:0-10990 GCA_963626285.1 bacterium
AAAACTGACCATTCAGCCGGAGTATCAGCGCAATTACATATATGCCGATGGTAAAAAAGATGTTGCTGTTATTCAGTCCGTGTTAAAGGGCTACCCTATCGGACTTATCTATTTTACGAAGGTTTCCGACAATGAATTTGAAGTATTGGACGGACAACAGCGAATTACAAGCATAGGTCGCTTTCTGACGGGCAAATTTCCCATTTTGGACGAAAACGGTATGCAGCAGTATTTTAGAGGATTGGCAGAGGACTTACAGCGTAAAATACTTGATACAAAGCTGACGATTTACGAATGCAGCGGCACGGAGAGCGAAATCAAGGAATGGTTCAAAACGATAAACATTGTGGGCGTTCCGCTGAATGAGCAGGAGCTTTTGAACGCTATCTATTCCGGTCCGTTCGTGACGCTTGCAAAAGCAGAGTTTTCCAACAGTCAGAATGCCAACATTCAAAAATGGGCGGCGTATATCAGCGGAGATGTAAAACGGCAGGATTATTTGCGCACTGCGCTTATGTGGGTTAGCAAGGGCAATATTGACGACTATATGAGCCGCCACAGATACGATACGAACATAACGGAATTAAAAACCTATTTCAACAGTGTTATTGACTGGGTTTCAAGTGTGTTCATTGATATTGAAACAGAAATGCGCGGGTTGAATTGGGGCGCATTCTATGAGCGTTTCCATGCAAACGCCTATAATCCCAATGACGTACACGATAAATTGAAAGCCTTATATGCGGATTACTTTGTAAAGAACCGCAAGGGCGTATTTGAGTACATTTTAAGCGGCTGCACCGATACAAGGCTGCTTGACATTCGCATTTTCGATGATGTTACGAAGCGAACAGTTTATGAGCGGCAGACAACGGACGCAACGGTAAGGGGCGTTTCAAACTGCCCGCTTTGCGCTCTTGGCAGCGACAACAACAGACAGCGTATCTATAAACTGAAAGAAATGGACGCAGACCATGTTACCGCATGGAGCAACGGTGGCGCAACGGATATTAGCAACTGCACCATGCTTTGCGCTACCCATAACCGGGCGAAAGGCAATAAATAATCCTATATCGGCTTTTATCGTTTAGCATCGGTTCATAGATTTAAGCGACAAATAAGCGACAAACAGGCATAGGAAAACGGCAGAAGTCCTTTATTTTCAAGGGTTTCTGCCGTTCTGAATATACTCTTTTTCAGAAAAACGCAATCATTAAAACGATATCTATGCCTCCGGCTGTCTCGCCCTGCTTCGCAGCCAATCGACAAGGGGCTGAAGGTTGCTCTCGTTCACCCGTGAGCCGCCGTCCGCCAGGAGCGTCAGCACATCGGCCTCCTCCGGCGAGCGCTTTTCTTTCTTCTGAAGCCGACGGCGGAGGCGGCGCATATGCACCCGCTCCCGAAACGAAAGGCCGTCCGTCCGATAGCCGCCCTGCATCAGCAGAAACGGCATGGTCAAACGGTTCTGCTCTATCATCTCCTGCGCCGCATCGCTCGTCGCCAGAAGGCCGACGGCGCAGACGGCGTCCAGCAGGTAGCGCTCCCTGACCTGCTTTAAATGCATGATCTCTCCGTCCCGCACGGGCGCTAAATAGATAATGCGCGTGCCCTTGGGCACGGCGCTCCACGCATTCTTCAGGGGGTACACGGTCAGGCCGGCCAAGCGCCCCAGCATACGGGCATATTCGCCGGTAAATCCGGTTTTTGACGAAAAAACAACGGCGTCCGCCATGCCCCTTTCTCCCTTCCCTGTTTCGTCCGATTTTCAAAAGGACTGCCAAACGGCAGTCCTTTTATACAAGCGCCTGTCATTCGACGCTTCTGATCTTGTTGAACGGATAGAGCACGAACTTGACCTTGCCCATGATGGCGCTGCGCGAGATCGGGCCGACATCGGACGAGCGGCTGTCGTGCGAATTGCCGCGGTTGTCGCCCATGACAAAATATTCGTCCGTGCCCAGCAGGGTGCGCGGGTAATCGGTCGTGGCGGCGCTGCCCATCAGTTCGGGGGTTTCGACCTGCCTGCCGTTCACGAACAGCACGCCGTTCACCATTTCGATGATGTCGCCCGGCACGGCGACCACCCGCTTGACAAACAGCGTATGCTCCGTCACCTCGATCGACGCGCCGATATTGAACAGCACCTCATTGCGGTTCGGATAGCGGCAGATGACGATGTCCCCGCGCTGCGGGTCGCCTGTCCAATAGTCGATTTTCGAGCAGAAAACGATCTCGCCGTCCGCCAAGGTGTTGCTCATGCTCCTGCCGTCCACGCGAATCGGCTCAAAAATGTACATGCGCACGAGGCTTGCGATGACCACGGCGGCCAGCAGGGTGACGACCCAGCTCATGATTTCCTGTCCCACTGTTTTTTTCGGCTTATCCTTTTTCGCTTTCTTGCCCTTTTCCTTCGGGGCTTTCAGGTCGGTTTCCCGTTCTGCGTTCGGTTCCATGATCGCGCGGTTTCCTCCTTGTCAGAGGCAGGCTTCGCGGGGGCGGCGGCCGGTTCGGGGCCGCGCTCCAGAAGCGCCTTCCTCTTTTTTAAAAATACCTGCCTGTCCAGCATCACAATGCGGCCGCATTGAAGACACTTGATTTTAATGTCCGCGCCCGTGCGCACCACCTGCCATTCGTCCCCGCCGCAGGGGTGCGGCTTTCTGGTGCGGATCTTGTCGCCCAGCCGTATCTCGTCCTCCATGAACGCCGCCTCCTTTTGATGCACCGAAACTATTATATACGCTTTGGACATTTTTTTCAATCGGAATTTACGGGCTGAAATATGGCAGAGGCTTTTCGTCGTTTATACACAAAAAATCCGCCTCGTTTGAGACGGACTGTGGTGCGCCATCAGGGACTCGAACCCGGGACACCCTGATTAAGAGTCAGGTGCTCTACCAACTGAGCTAATGGCGCATAAAAGGGATAAGCTGGAGCGGGTGATGGGAATCGAACCCACGTGACCAGCTTGGAAGGCTGGAGCTCTACCATTGAGCTACACCCGCAAGTTGGAGCGGTAGACGAGACTCGGACTCGCGACCTCCACCTTGGCAAGGTGGCGCTCTACCAACTGAGCTACTACCGCATAAAAAAAGGAATGAAACTGGTGCGGGTGAAGAGACTCGAACTCATACACCGTGAGGTACCAGATCCTAAATCTGGCGCGTCTGCCATTCCGCCACACCCGCAGGAAGCCCATGCAGAGCCTTGACCGGGTGTCCGAAAGGGTGGTGACCCATCGGGGATTCGAACCCCGGACACCTTGATTAAAAGTCAAGTGCTCTGCCAACTGAGCTAATGGGTCACAGTGGCTGGGGTGGCAGGGATCGAACCTACGAATGCGGGAGTCAAAGTCCCGTGCCTTACCGCTTGGCTACACCCCAACATCGTCTGCCAGCCTGAAGCAACAAAAATGGGGTGGGTAGTGGGGATCGAACCCACGATATCCAGAGCCACAATCTGGCGCTCTACCGCTGAACTATACCCACCATAAAAGACTGGCGCGCCTGAAGGGATTCGAACCCCCGACCCACGGCTTAGAAGGCCGTTGCTCTATCCAGCTGAGCTACAGGCGCAGGCCGCGGAGCGGTTGTCAAGGTGAGTACCGGACGGCACTTTTCCCTGCTGACAGGTCAATATCATACTACACCTTTCACCGCTTGTCAAGCATTTTTCCATCGACCCGTCAAAAAATTCACGAAAAAAAATCAAAGGATCTGCGCATAAGATTTTTTCCCGACCTATGTAAAATCCCGTTATTTTTGCTTGACAAGCCATTGCACTTTGCGGTATTTTGTATGCTGTGATGCTTTGGCATCCGCTTGGACAAAAAGACCTTGTGAGGAGGGGCGGCTCATGCTTTTCATCGGCATCTGCGGTGCCAGCGGCTCCGGAAAATCGACCCTTGCGGAGGAGCTGACACGCGCCATCGGCGTTCAAAGCACCGTCATCAATCAGGATGCCTACTATCTGGACCATTCCGACCTGCCCTTTGCGGAGCGCGCCGCACTCAACTATGATGAGCCGTGCATCTTTGACCATGACCTTCTGTACAGGGACATCTGCACCCTGCTGGACGGCAGGCCCATCGAGCGCAAGGCCTATGACTTTTCCCTCCATGCGCGGTGCGACACGCATGAAAGGGTCGAGCCGTCCGAGGTGCTGATCGTCGAGGGCATTCACGCCTTTTATGACCCGCGCCTGTGCGCAAAAATGTACCTGAAGCTCTACATTTCCGTCGAGCCGGACATCTGCCTGCTGCGCCGCATCACGCGGGACATCAAGGAGCGCGGGCGGCAGATCGACAACATTTCCGCCCAGTATCTCGCCACCGTCAAGCCCATGTACGACCGCTACATCCGCAACTATGTCCACGAGGCGGACGTCATCGTCGCCCGCGGCGGCAAAAATGCCCGCATCGTGGAAATTCTGGCGGGCTATCTGCGGGATAAGCTGTCTGAAAAGGAAGACTGAAAGGACGCTCTGCCTGTTATGAACCGATTCAAGCAATTTTTCTGCCTTCTGCTGGCGCTTTTGACCGTTCTGCCCGCCGCATTCGGCGAAAGCACGGATGATTCGGCGCAGTTTGCCGACTTTTCCGAACAATTCGGGGCATATTTTCTGGAAGCAGGCGCGGAACCCGTCATCACGGAAAACAGCTACCAAAGCCACGATATGTATTTTGAGATCCGCTCCGAGCGGGCGAACAGGTCGGATGTTTATGTCGTCGATATTTATGTGCGCTCGGTGGAGGTGATTCGCCGCGCCTTCGGAGGCGGTCAATGGCACGAAAAACTGGAAACCGTGCCCGCCATCGCGGAGCGCAGCGGCGCGATCTTGGCCTTGACGGGCGACAACAGCCAGAATTTCAATGCCGGCTGGGTCTTTGCAAACGGCGAACAAAAGCGCAAGTGTACCGCGAAGCCCGGCAGAAACCTGTGCATCCTCTATAAAAACGGCGTCATGGAGACCATACGGGGGAAAAATGTAGACAATGACGCCGTCGCCGATGCCGCAGACCGGATCTGGCAGTCCTTTTTCTTTGGTCCCGCCCTCCTGAATGATGAGGGAAAAGCCTACGGCAAATTTGATTCCGGCATTGCGTCGGCCAATCCCCGCTCCGCCATCGGCTATTTTGAGCCGGGGCATTACTGCTTTGTGCAGGCGGACGGGCGCTCGACAATGAGCGCCATCGAAAGCGGCGGCAAAAACAAGGGCATGGAGCTAACGGCGCTGGCTTCCTATATGGAGGGTCTGGGCTGCAAGGCAGCCTATAATCTGGACGGCGGCCGCTCCTCCGTCCTGTGGTTTAACGGGAGCATCGTCTCCACCCCCTATAAAGGCGGCCGTGAGGTGGGGGACATCATTATCTTGGCCGAGAAAAACTGACGCGCTTTTTCCCTTCAGGACATCTTCTCTTTTGATCTGCCTGATAAAAAAACAGCACGCTCATGCGCATTGATTGTGAAAGGACTTTAAAAGGATGAAAATCATCAGAAATTTTCTCTGCCTTCTGCTGGTGCTTTGCTGCGTTCTGCCCGCCGCATTCGGCGAAAGCACGGACGATTCGGCGCAGTTTGCCGACTTTTCCGAACAATTCGGGGCATATTTTCTGGAAGCAGGCGAAGAGCCCGTCATCACGGAAAACAGCTACCAAAGCTACGATATGTATTTTGAGATCCGCTCCGAGCGGGCGAATAATTCCGACGTTTATGTCGTCGATATTTATGTGCGCTCGGTGGAGGTGATTCAGCGCGCCTTCGGCGGCGGGCGCTGGGGCGGCAGTCTGGAGCGCGTCCCCGCCATTGCGGAGCGAAGCGGCGCGATCTTGGCCTTGACGGGCGACAACAGCCAGAATTTCAAAAAGGGCTGGATTTTTGTCAACGGCGAGCAAAAGCGCAAATGCTCCGCCACCATTGCCCGCCACCTGTGCGTCCTGTACAAAAACGGCGTGATGGAGACCATTCAGGGGAATAAGGTGGACAACAAGGTCATTTCAAGATCCGCCGACCAAATCTGGCAGACCTTCCTCTTCGGCCCCGGCCTCTTGGACGGCGACGGAAAAGCCTATGCGAAATTCAATTCCGGCGTTTCCCCGGCCAATCCCCGCTCCGCCATCGGTTATTTTGAGCCGGGGCATTACTGCTTCGTGCAGGTGGACGGCCGCTCGACAAAGAGCGCCCTGCAAAGCGGCAGCAAAAACAGCGGCATGACGCTTGTGGCGCTGGCTTCCTATATGGAAGGCTTGGGCTGCAAGACGGCCTACAATCTGGACGGCGGACAATCCTCCGTCCTGTGGTTTAACGGCAGCTTCGTTTCCACGCCCTATAACGGCGGGCGGAAAATCGCGGATGTCGTGGCGCTGGTTCCTTCCGCCGAATAAAATCAGCCATTTGAAAGACCGCGTCTGTAACGGCGCGGTCTTTTGTCGCGGTCAAATCAGGTCGGCGTATTGCCCGCAGACAATTTCGGCGAGCTTATCCGGCGGAAGGAGCATCTGCTCGCCGCGCAGACCGGCGCTGACGGCGATTTCGTCGCAAAGCTGCGCCGTTTCGTCGATATAGGTCGGGAACAGCTTTTTCATGCCGACGGGGGAGCAGCCGCCGCGCATATAGCCCGTCAGCGGCAGCAGCTCCCTGACGGGAAGCAGCTCCACGCTCTTGTTGCCGCTGGCCTTGGCGACCTTTTTCAGATCCAGCTCCTCGCACACGGGGATGCAGCAGACCAGATATCCCGTTTTGTCGCCCTTCAGCACCAGCGTTTTGAACACGGTTTCGGGATTCAGGCCGAGCGTTTCGGCAACGAGCCTGCCGTCAAAATTTTCCTCCGGCACCTCATACTGCAGGGTGTGCAGGGGAATGCCCGCGCTCTCGACGGCGCGCATGGCGTTGGTTTTCTGCATTTTTCGCATCATGCGTCCTCCGAGGCGGCCTCCAGAACAGCGCGAAGCTTTTCCTTGTCGGCAATGCCCTCGTGCAGCTTCTTATTCCCTAAAAAGAAGGTCGGCACGAGGTAGTAATCGTAGGCGTCCGCCAGCGCCTTTTCCTTTGTTTCCTCGATGAAACGGACGTTGACGGCCGCATAGCGCGGATTTTCCGCCTTCAGCTCCTCCAGCCATTTTCCCGCCTGACGGCAATACGGACAGCTGCTCAGGTAAAAATAATAAAGTTCTTTCACTGTTTTCTCCTCCTCCTGTCATTGATTATCGAAGAAAAAATCGCTATAATGGCATGGGTCTGTGCGACAAAAATCTTCGGCACACCTGTATTATAACACACGACCCTTGGAATTTCACCGAGAGGAGCGTCATTTTTTATGAAGTATATGCTGGTCATCAGCGACGGCATGGCCGACACCTCCCTGCCGCAGCTCAACGGGCAGACCACCATCGAATCCCTCGATCTGCCTGCCTTCAACACCTTGGCGGGCAGCGAAACGGGCACCGTGCGGACCGTGCCGGAGGGCGTTGCGCCCGGCAGCGATACGGCCATTTTGAATATTTTCGGCTATGACCCCCGCACCTGCTATTCCGGCCGCAGCGTGCTGGAGGCGGCGGGCGTGGGCGTTCTTTTAAAGGAAGGGGAGGTCTCCTTCCGCCTGAATCTGTGTGCCGTCGAAAACGGCGTGATGCTGTCGCACAACGGCGGCGGCATCGAGGGCGATGAGGCGGAAAACCTGATGAACGATTTGCTTGCGGACGAGCGCTTCCGCCGCGCAGCGCAGCGCGTGGGGCTGTCCGTCACCGTGAGCCGCACCTTCCGGCACATCGGCGTCATCAACGCCCCGGACGGCGCGGCGTTTTGTCTGACCGAGCCGCACAACATCTTAAATCAGCCCGTTGCGGGTCATATGCCAAAGGGGGCGCTCTCCGATGCGCTGACCGACATCATGGAGACCTCCTTCTGCGTGCTGGACAAGCACCCCATCAACCTGTCCCGCCGCGCCCGCGGGCTGCTGCCCGCCAATATGCTCTGGCCGTGGGGGCCGGGGCGCGCCATCGTCCTTCCCAAATGGCAGGAAAAATACGGTCGCGGAGGAGCGGTCATCAGCGCCGTGCCGCTGGTCTGGGGCATTGCCAATTTAGCCGGGCTGACCGTCGTCCATGTGGACGGCGCGACGGGCGACTTGGACACCAACTACGAGGGCAAGGCGGATGCCGCCCTGAACGCCCTTCAAAACGGCGACGACTTTGCCGCCGTCCATGTCGAAGCGCCGGATGAAATGGCGCACGCCGGGTCGCTTGAAAAAAAACTGGAAGCCATTCGGCGGGTCGATGCCCGCGTCGTGCGCCGCCTGCTCGAAAAGCTGCCCGGCATCGACAAAGACTTCCGCATCCTCCTGCTTTCCGACCATCCGACGCTGCTGACCACCCGCACCCACGACGGCGCTCCCGTTCCGTATGCCCTCTACGACAGCCGTCGCCCCGGCACGCCCCACAAATTCAGCGAAAAGGCCGCCCGCGAGACCAAGGTCTTTCTCCCGAACGGCGACCTGCTGATGCCGCACCTCTTTGAAATGGATGTATAAAACAAAACCATATTGCACATTGTACAAATATTTTCCGAAATTTATATTGTAATTTTCTCTTGTATTTTTATCAGATTTAGCCTATACTATAGCCTGTAGGGATAGGGTCCCTACAGAAAGAGGTGTATACGATGCTGGTTCACATCAAGGTTGAAAACATGAAAGAGGCAGAGCGTCTCAGCGATATCTGCAAGCAGTATCCCAACGAGCTGGCGCTGCGCGGCGATCGCTTCTGCGTTGACCCCAAGTCTACGCTCGGCATCCTTGCGATGATGTACTCTGCCCGCGACAAGATGTTCCTCGACACCGGTGACATCGAAGACGACGTGCTGCCCGATTTCTTGGCTGCCGTTGACAGCTATCTGGTGCGCGACCCGGAAGAGGAATAATCCCGCGCATAGGGTGAGTCACGCCTCTCCCGTCCCATGTTCAACCATCTCGGCCAATCGCCGACTGACATAAAAAGCCGTCCCGCTGATAAAACGGGACGGTTTTTCGTTACGCGGTCAGCACAAATTTTTCAATCGCCCGTGCGACGCCGAACTCATCAAAGCGGGCGGTGACATAGCGGGTCTTTTGCTTCACATGCTCCGGCGCGTTGCCCATCGCCACGCCGAAGCCGGCGCAGGTCAGCATGGGCAGGTCGTTTTCCTGGTCGCCCAGCGCCATCACCTGCGCAAGCGGAATATGCAGATGCCCCGCCAGCTCGCGAATGCCCGTCCCCTTATCGACGCCCTCCGGCATCAATTCAATATTGTTGGGTGACGAGCTAGTCACGCACAAATGCGGGATTTGCTCCAATTCCTCCCGAAGCGCCGACAAGTCCCTGCCGTTCTTGGGAACGAAAAACTTATATACGCCCGTTTCCAGCACCGCCCGCACATCCGCAGGACCGTGGCCGTAATAAAAGCCGTGCTGCCGCAGAAGCTCCTCCTGGCTCAGCTCCGAATGATGATGCTCCTCCGTGCGGCTGGTCGTCACGCGCTTTTGGGAGAACAGAAAAAAGCCGGCCTCATGCGCGTTCAGCATCTCGGCCGCCGCCCGCGCCGCGTCCGCATCCATAAAATGCTCAAACAGCAGCCGTCCCATCGGCTCTTCCATGATTTCGCAGCCGTTTGTGCCGATGACGGGGATATTCAGCCCCGCCTCCTGCAAGATCAGCGAGACATTTTCCGGAAAGCGACCGGAGGCGATGACCGGCAGCACGCCCATGTTGAGCGCATCCCGCATGGCGCGCAGATTTTCCGGCGGGATTTTCCCCTCCCTCGTCAGCAGCGTTCCGTCCATATCCATCGCAATCATGCGGATATCCGTCATGCAAGCTCTCCTTTTCTTGATCTCCCGCGTTATCAGCGCCCTCCGCGCGTTTTTCGGACGCCGCTCCTCAAAACGGCGGCTGAATTTCAAAGGTTTGTCCGTCCAGATAGCGCAGGATGCCGCCCGTATGCAGGGTCAGCTCCGCGGCGCACAGCATCAGGCGGGTCGTGCCCATGCGCTTGTTGAAGGCGCGGTCGCCGTAAACGTCATCGCCCAAGACGGGATGCGCCAGAAACGCCATATGCGCCCTGATTTGGTGTGTGCGCCCCGTGTACAGCGTGACGCGGACGCGGGAAACATCGCCGCTGCTTTCCAGCGTCTCATAGCCCGTGCGGATGGGCCGTGCCTCCGGCGTGCCGTGCGTCACCACGCGCACCCGCCCGCGCACCGAATCCTTGACCAGAAAGGCATCCCTGACGGCGCTTTCCGGCCGCAAGACGCCGCGCACCAGACAGATGTACCGCTTGGTCAGCGTCCTGTCCTCAAACGCCCGCAGCAGGCACTGCTCGCTCTCGTCGTCCTTGGCCGCGATCAGCAGCCCGCAGGTTCGATTGTCCAGCCGATGGCAGAGCCGGGGTCGATACGCGCCCCTCGCCTGCTTATCCAGCACGGACTGCACCGTCATGCCGCCGCGGAGATCATCGTCCGCGCTGATGCCTGCCGGCTTATTCACGATGAGCACATGCTCGTCCTCGTACAGGACGGGCAGCTTGGCCTCATAGGGCGTGAACACGCGGATTGTCGCGCCGCGCCGAACGGGGGCATCTGGCGGCACGCGCACGCCGTCCGCCTTGACGTCCCGCTTTTTAAAGGCTTCCCGAAGCACGCGCTCCGGCAGCAGCGGCAGCGCGCGCAGAAGATATACGCCTAATTTCCCGTCCGGCTGATTGTCCGGAATCGTCGCTTCATACACATTCATCGTTCATTCAAACCGCCGCACCCCTGTTTCCCGTGAGCCGCCATGCGCGGCCCTGTTTCATTATACCGACATTCGCGGGGTTGTCAAGGCGGAGTGCGGGGCGGTTGGCGGGACATCCCTCAGAAGTAAATTTCCAGTAACTTTTCAAAGTAAACGCAACAGCAGCAATAAGCATTACGAAGATGACTGCCGCATTGAAAACAGCACCATTCAGCAGAACTTGAATCTGCT
>CAVFWQ010000073.1:0-10836 GCA_963626285.1 bacterium
CCCAAGTGCTGCCCGAAGGCTATACCGCCGACTATACCGTGACGGACGAAGGCATTCTGTGCATGTCGCTCATCAAGGACAACGACAGCATGGGCATTCTCATGGTGGTCGCCGCCGATGCCGACCATGACGACAAGATCCGTCTGAACGACCTGACCGAAGAGGAAAAGGAAGCCTTTGCGCTGGCGCTGTTCGAGGACATGGATGAGGAAGAATGGAGCATCATGGTCACCGGTCAGGGAACCGAGGCCGTTGTTGTCAAAACGACCGAGGACGCCTATTGCTCCGCTCTGATTTCCACCCTGTACTACGGCTACGGCGTCGTGCTGTATGTCGGTTATACCGATGGCCGCGAGCTGAGCGAGGCGGACATCGCAACGGCCATGCAGGTTCTCACGGATTTGACCTTTGAGGTCAAGAGCGCGGACTGACGCTGCTTTCAGGAAGTAAAGTGAACCAACCACGAAAAAAGATAGGGGAAAAGCGATGAGACAATGGAAACGCAGGTTTCCAGCCGCGTTGCTGGCGCTGCTCATGATGTTGAGCAGCGCCCCCGTGCTGGCGGAGTCAGCCACGGAGAGGGAAACGCTGGAGGAAGCCCTGAAGGTCAATGCCCTGCGCATTGTGCAGACGAACGACGAGGACATCAATATGTACCATAACGATGGTACAGACTGGAGCGCCTTCTATACGGCTACCCCCGAAAAGTACGACATGCGGGAGCATGACCTGATCTCGCCCGTGCGCAATCAGGACATGTGGGGAACCTGCTGGGGCTTTGCCTCCATCGCAGCCACCGAAACGGCGATTCTGAAGGCTTTGAACCTGACGGTCAGCGAGTATGAGGAAAGTTTTCTTTCTCCGCTGGATCTGTCGGAAAAGCATCTGGCATGGTTCGCTTCCTCCCACCTGCCGAAAGCCGAAGAGGGCAAGGATTATATCTTCCCGCAGCTGGTTTCTCAGGCGGGCGAGGGCTTCTATCCGCTGGATGATTCCTCGGCCGGGCACTACAACGCCGGCGGCTTCATGATGTTCGCCGCCACGCTGTTTGCCCTGAACGAAGGCCCCCGCACCGAAGCGGAATTTCCCTATCAGGCGGCGGACGGCACAAGCTCCACTGCGGCGGACTGGTCGCTGCCGGAATCGGATCGCTTCGGTTCCAACTACCGGCTGGTCAACAGCCGCATCCTGCCTTCCCCTGCCACGCTGGACGCGGACGGCAAGTATGTCTACAACGAGTGGGGAACGGCCGCCATTAAGGACGAGCTGCTCCTCGGCCGCGCCGTGACCATTGCCTATCATGCCGACCAGGCCATGGACCCCGAAGCGGAAGCGAAGATGTTCTATGACCAGCTCAAGGCCTTGTTCGAAAGCGCCGGTGAAACGGTGAGCGATGAAGAGATCGACATGCTGCTGAAGGTGCTGATGAATCCCGAAGGCCTTTCGGACGAAGACGCTCCGTCAAAGGAAGAGGCCGAGCATCTGCTGAAGCTGATTCTCATCATCTACAAGGCTTACAGCGGCGAGACGGATGCTTCATCCGCGGAAGACGTAAAAACCGAAGACACCGCCGAAAGCACGACTGCTGCGCCCGAACCGACTCCGGAATCCGAAGCGCAAAGCGGCAGCGACGAAATGAGCGATGAAGATATTGCGGCCTTCTTTGCCTCGCTTGCCGGCGGCAAGACAGAGCCTACCGAGGAAGATAAGCAGAAGCAGGAGGCCGAAGCCCGCGCGATGGCCGAAAAGCTGGGCGTTGATTACGACGCGCACACCGAAAGGTTCCGCCTGTCTGAGGAAGCCGACGCCAAGGTCTACATCGACACCACGCATTATGCCCAGTATACCGATGATGTGTATGCGAGCGTGAACCATGCCGTGACCATTGTGGGCTGGGACGACCATTACTCCGCCGACAATTTCCCGGCTGACCACCGCCCGCCCGCCGACGGCGCGTGGATCGTGCGCAACAGCTGGGGTCAAAACTACGGCAACTACGGCTATTTCTACCTTTCCTATTACGACCAGACCATCTGCGGTCCTGAAAGCTATGAGTATGAGGTCAAGACGGCGCTGGAAGCGGACGTTGATGAAAAGGTGCTGGCCTATGACTTTATGCCCGCCGGTTACGTCAATTCCGTGCAGCTTTCGGAGCGCATCCCGATGGTGAACGTGTTCACCGTGGCGGAGAATAGCGTGCTGACCGATGTGGGCGTGCTGTCCGCCGAAAGCATGGCTCAAATCACCGTGGGCGTTTATCTGCTCAACGAGGACGCCAAGAGCCCCGTGGACGGCACCCTGCTGGACACGCGGACGGACACATATGTGTACGCCGGTTATCACCGCATGGAGCTGCATCAGGGCTACGCTGTGTCCGCCGGCGCCAAAATCAGCGTGGTGCAGCTGCAGCGTGTGACGAACGACAACGACTTCTACTACACCATCCCCTACACCTGCAGCGCGAATCAGGCGTTTGTGGAAACGTGGAATGCCTTTGCGCTGAGCGACAAGCAGAAGGCGCAGGGCTGGTTTGAAAGCCGCGTCAATCCGGGCGAAAGCCTGCTGTACATGGACGGCGCGTGGGTCGACTGGACGGATGTGCTCAATGACCTTCAGCAGGAAGGCACTGCCTCCTACTATCTGTCCTATGACAACCTGAGCATGAAGCTGTACGCTTCGCCCACCGAGCAGCTCGAAAGCCTGCACGACCTGTCCGAGCCCGTTGCTTTCAACGGTGCGCATGCGCGGGTGTGCGAAGACTGCGGCTATGCCATCGTGGAGCAGGACTGAGCGAAACCGTATAAAAGAGGGGGCGCTTTCCTTTCGGGGAAAGTCCCTCTTTTTGGCTGTATGCGGTCAACGCTGCGCTGCGCCGGATATCCTCTTTGACCCGTGCGGGCAATCAGTCCGTGCGGCAAAAAAATCGCGCTGTCCAAAACGTTCGGAAGGGGACGGGAAATGTATACGATAAAATTTAACACGCGGGATACAAAGCCGAAGGTCCGGCATATCGCGGTGCTGGCGGCCGGGACGGCGGCTGTCGCCGCCCTGCTTGCGGCTACGGGCGCGGAGGCGCACGCGATTGCGATATGCATCCTGCTGGACGCCTTTTTTGGGGCGGCCATCGTCCTGCTCATGCGGGCGTTTTTTGCGCAGATCGAATATAATCCCTATTCGTACAACACGATATACTATTGCGGCTTTTCGATTTTTCTGCTGTCGGTGCTGATGACCCACATCGTGCTGACCGTGCGCCTTGCGGCTGACCCGTCCCTCTTTCTCGGACAGAACTTTGCGCAGATCACATGGCTCCTGTCCGTATCGGCCAAAAACTATATGCTGTTCTCGTCCCCGTTTGTCTTTGCGGTCTCCGCCGCGCTGTGCGCCTCCAACATTTCCCTGATTCGGCATGAAGGGCTGCGCTTTGTCAATGTGCTGGGCTTTCTCCTTGCCTTCCTGCTGGTCGGCGGCGAGCTTTTCCTGTTTTTCGCAGACAGCGGCGTGTCCGGCAGCGAGCTGTATGTCCGAATGCACGATTTGCTGACCAACATCTTTGCAGCGGTATATCTGTATTTTGAATGCATGGTGATCGGCATCATGATCGCCAATGCGATCACATCCCGCTATCAGCCGGAGCCCGTGCAGGATTTTGTCATCATCCTCGGCTGCGCCATCCGCAAGGACGGCACCCCGACGCCGCTTTTGCGGGACAGAATCGACAGAGCCATCGCGTTTCGGAACGAGCAGCTTGAAAAAACGGGAAAAGATCTTTTCTTTGTCACCTCAGGCGGGCAGGGCTCTGACGAGGTCATCTCCGAAAGCGAGGCCATGAAGCGTTACCTGCTGGGCAGGGGAATACCGGAAGGCCTGATTCTGGAGGAAAATCAATCGACAAACACGTTTGAAAACATGAGGTTTTCCAAGGCGGTGATAGACAGCATCGACCCCCATGCCAGCATCGCCTTTGCGACGACCAATTACCATGTGTTCCGCAGCGGGCTGTATGCGCGGCGCGTCAAGATGCGGGCGGTGGGCATGGGCGCGAAGGCCAAATGGTATTTCTGGCCGAACGCGCTTGTTCGGGAATTCGTCGGCCTGCTGACCGAGCACAGGGGAAAGCAGGCGCTCATCGTGTGCGGGCTCATCGTGTTCTATGCGGTTCTCGCAATCTGGGCATAGCGCGCCGTTCCGCTCCGCCGTCAAAATATGCATGCACGGGTCGTCCAATTTATTGGACGACTCTTTTTTGGTTACGCTTTGGTTACATGAGGATGATATAATGATCATAGAAGCTATAAGTTTATGCTTGACAAAAGGCTTCGCGCAGACGATTTTCCTCGATGAACAGGCTCCGATGAGGTGAGACAATGGAGGAGTTTTCAGCCGTATTTGAACATATGAATCCCTCTGTGCAGGCGGCGCTGCTGGCCGTCGGCGCGATGATCATGCTTGTCGCGCTGGCCGCCCTCGGTATCAGCGCGCTGCTCGGCCTTTCGTATCTTCGCTATACGCAGCAGAAAAACAGCGCCCATATCACCGGCGAAACCGCTGCGCGGCGGCTGCTGGACGCAAACGGTCTGCACGATGTCGATGTCAAGATCACCACCTCGCTGATTTTCGGCAACAGCTACAGCCATTATTTTAAGACCGTGCGGCTGCGCCGCCTGTCCGTCGGGCGGGAAAGCCTTGCTGCGCTGGCGATGAGCGGTGAAAAGGTCGCGCTGGCTGTCCTGGACAGGGAAAACGACCCGGATATGCGGCTTCGCAACCGCGTTTCGCCCTTCATCACCCTGGGGCCGCTCCTCTTCCTTCCGCTGATCGTTCTGGGCATGGTCACGGACTATCTGCTGGCAGGCGCAAGCGGCTATGTCACTTTGGCGCTGTGGAGCCTTGCCCTGCTCGTGTACCTGTTTTCTTTTGCGCTGTCCTTTACCACGCTGAAAACGGAAAAGAAGGCGCAGCGCCGCGCCTGTTCCCTGCTTTCGGAAAGCGGGATGCTGACGGAGGACGAAAAGCCGCAGCTTCAAAAGCTCTTTCGGCTGTACAACATCCAGTACATCAATGACGTCGTGCTGTCGCTGCTGGAATTTGCGCACCTTGTCATTCAGGGCGTCGCCATCTTCTCCGGCTCAGGCCTGGAAATGACGGGGAACAAATAAACAATGCATGGATGCATCAGAAAACAGTCGATACGATAAACAATGAAGTGTGCGCCCCCTTCATCTATCCCCCTCCCAAATGCCTGCTGACTTTTTTAACAGTCTGAGAAGCCGGTGCCTGCCGTCTTCTTTTTTTGCATATTTCCGCGCCCTCATGCCGATTTTTGCATACGAAAAGCCGCTCCCGCAAAGGCGGGAACGGCTTTGAGCAAACCGATAACGGGGTAAACTTACGGGGTAACTTCCGTTGCTTCCTCAACGGGCGCTTCGAAGGTCGCGTAGACGACGGCGGCCGCCCAGGAGGAGTACGCGCTGGCCTGATAGTTATACAGGTCGGGGCGGTAGAAGTCAAAGTAAATGTTGGAGTACAGCGGCACCATCGGCAGCTTCTCGACCCAGTAGGTCTGGAATTCCAGCCACTTGGCCTTGTAGCCCTCGGTGTCCTCCGAATCCACACGGCGCATTTCGTCCGCCAGCTCCATCAGCTTTTCGTCCTTCAGGCCGGACGTATTGAACGTGCCCTGATAGACGTCGTCCGTGCTGTAGGTGTAGTACGGGTCAAAGATATAGCTGAAATTGCTGGCCAAGAAGAACATATCGTAGGTGCGCTCGGTCTGGCGGTAGTAATGCTGAAGCAGCTCGGCCATCGGCAGCTCGGTCACGGTGAGCGTGATGCCAAGCTCCTTGAAGCTCTCCTCCAGCTGGCTGACCACGGTCTTCGCGGCCGCGTTGTCCTGCGGGATGGCCATCGAGAGGGTCAGCGCCTGCATGGTGTATGCCTCGTTCGTTTCCGCGATCGGGTCGCCGCGGCTGACGCTCACGGCCTCCTCCTCGGTCAGAAGCGGGTCGCCGTCTAAATTCACGGCGCGGTAGCGCTGCGTGTCGTTTTCATCGTCATACGCCATGCGCTCTTCGTCATAGACCCAGCCGTCGCGCACCAGATAGTCACGCGCCGCGTTGATGTCCTTTTCGTAGATGTTCAGCGCTTCCAGCGCCTCCACCTGCTCGGAGGCCATCCACTGGCCGTAGCCGTAGTAGCCGTAGACCGGCTGGCCGTAGCCCAGCAGGAATTCATCGCACAGGGCGCGGGAATCCACGCTCAGGGCGACGGCCTTGCGGAGATATTCCGAGGCGGTGCAGCCCTGCTCACAGGCAAAGGCGATGAAGCTGAAGCCGGCGCGCAGGTAGTAGCTGATGCCAAGCTCGCCGTTTTGGTACATGGTCAGGCCGTTTTGAATGACGGCGCCGCTGGAGACCTTGTTGGCGATGTCGATTTTGCCGCTTTCCAGCTGAGCCAGCAGCTCGTCGTTCCTGACGGCGCGGAATTCAAGGTAACGGATCGAGGGCTTCTGCCCTTCAAAGTTGCCCATATAGTAGGGGTTGATCTCGAACCTGGCCACATCGTTTTCGTAGCTGACCAGCTTATACGCGCCGCTGGTCACGCTCGGATGGGACACATAGCCGGTCGCCTCGTCCAGCAGGGTGCTTGAAAGCAGCTCCGCAGTGAACGCGCCGCTGATGTATGCGCCCTGTCCGTCATCTTTGACATCGCAGCCGGGCGCGATCACTTCCATCGGATAGGGCGTGACGTTCACCAGCGCCATCTCGTAGAAGTACGGCAGATAGTCCGCGCTGACGGTCAGCGAGAAGGAATCGTCGCTCAGCAGGCGGACGCCGCTGAAGGCCTGACCGTCCGTGTTCTCCTGCCCGGCATAGGCTTCCCAGCCGACCAGATGAGAGAACTGCTTGTTGGAAGCGCCCAGTGAAAGCAGCTCCGGCGATGAGAGCAGCAGCACGGAAAAGACATAGTCCTTCGCGGTGATCTTGCTGCCGTCGCTGTACTGCATATCGCTGCGGATCTTGAAGGTATAGGTCCTGTCGCCGTTCGCGTCGTCCTGTGCCTCGGCATGCAGGACAATGTTATCGTTCACGGCATATTGCCCGCCGGATGTCCATGCCACGGTCGCCGCGTCATGCAGCAGGGTGCGCACGTCCATATCGGCTGTGTTGTTGCTCCACAGACCGCAGAAAAAGTCACCGCTCATCTGAGTCAGCGAGCCTACGACCAGCGAGTCCTTCTGTGATGCGTCCGTATCCTGCGCAAGGGCGCTGCCCGACAACAGCAGCATCAGGCTCAGAATCAGAGCAAGCAGGCGTTTCATGTGCATTCCTCCTTATTCCACTCTTGCCCGACCGACCCGTTTGACGGGGTCGGTCAGGCAGAACGATTGATGCTTTAGGTCGTTACTCGAAGCAGTCGCCCACGTTCAGGCTGACAGGTCCGCTGCCGAGCGGGATATCCGGGATGATGATTTCGGGCGTCTTGGTGTAGTAGACGCGGATGACATTCAGCGTGCCGTCTATGACCACCATCAGCGGGCAGTTCTCCACATGGTCGAGACGGTAGCCGCCCTCGGACTTGGGCGTGTAGTTCGTGATGACCGTGCCCAAGCGTGCCCAGTAGTATTCCGTCTTTGTCGTATCCAGAACGTCTTCGTAGTAGTATTCCACGGTGTATATCCTGCGCTGCGCGTAGATGAACACGTGGTAGTTCAGGGTGTCGACATCCGTCACGAGCATCTCGAATTCTTTCTCGTCGCAGATGTATTCGGGCAGCAGGTCGACCGGCGTTTCGAGGTACGTTTTGCCGTAGACGCAGTTCTCAACGACCTTGGTCTCGGAGAGGATCCTGCCCTTCGCGTTGTTCAGGCGATACTCGATGGTGTAGGTAAGGTCGGTGCGGCGCACATAGTACACATGGATCTCCAGCTCGTTGTTGGCAGGCATCGTGTCGCCCTCGACGAATTCGATCTCCTCGCCGCCCTCGGTCAGGGTCTTCATCGTCTTCTCGTAGTAGAAGCCCTCGAAGTCCTTCTTGTCGTAGATGAGCGTCCAGCCGTAGCCGATGTGCTCGTACGTCTCGGTTTCATCCTCCACCAGCTCGTACTTGTCGGACAGCTCGTTGTCCTCCAGCATCTGCCGGTAGTACTTCACCGTGTAGCTGTAACCGACCTGCCTGTTCGTAAAGTCCGCGCCCTTTTCGGTCTCGGTCTTCGTGCTCTCGTAGCCGGCAGGCACTTCTTCTTCGGCCTCGTACACATACGGCTCGCCATTCGGGTCGTGAGTCGGCAGGTCGTTGAATTCGTAGCCTTCTTCGCCGGAGGCGATCACATAGTCGCGGTAGTTCTCACCGTTGCGGAGCAGGTGGATGGTCACGTCCGGCGTCTCCGTCGTGCCGTCCCACTCGGTATCCAGCATTTCCCAGGTCTTCGTGCCGCTGAACGAGGTGGTTCCCATGACGTTAGTCACTCTGTACTCATAGTGCTCGTCCAGCGTTTCCAGCGTTTCGGGTTCGAGCCCTTCGATCTTGCTGTAACCCGCAGGCAGCACTTCCTCCGCCGTGTAGACGTACTCTCCGGGGTCGTCCGTGCCGTGCGCCACGGGCAGGTCTGTCATGCTTGCATGCCACTCGTCTTCCGCGGTGATCGTCAGTCTGCCGTATTCCGCGCCGTCCTGCTTCACGATGACGGTGATCTCAGGATAGCCTTCGCCCAGCTCTTCCACGATCTTGGGACGTACCCATTCCTTGGTCGCATACAGCTTGGTGTACACCTGATGGATGGTCAGCTTGCCGTCCTCGGGCTCGATGGTGTAGTTGGCGCTCATGTCCTTCTCGCTCGCGTTCAGGACAGAGTAGGCAGTGATCTTGTTGAGTACCTCGCCGACGTAGGTGATGGTGCCTTCAACGGTCGCCGTCACTATGTCGCCGCTGTAGGGCAGGGTCAGGCTCTCGCCGGACGCTACAGTGCCAACCTTCGTACCGTTCAGATAGACGGTGTATTCGGGCTTGGTCAATTCGCTGCGGTCGTAGTTCTTTTCAGCGGAAGAGGCGACCAGCTTCAGGTCCTGCCTGCCCTGAACGGGAACGTTCTCAAAGTCACGGTCTGTCACGGGGTCTTGTCCCTGGACCGGCGTGTCGCCGCTGACTTTGACCGTGTTCTTGAAGTAGCTGAAGTCTTCCTTGATGTCGCTTTCCCTGATGGCGTAGGCTGCCTTCAGGGTGACGGTCGCGCCGATGGCCAGCGTATCGATGGTGGCTGTCCTTCCGTCGCTTCCGACCGTGTAGCCCTCGCCGGCTTCAAAGATGACGCCTTCGACATCATCCGTCACAACAACGCTGCTCAGCGTTACGTTGCCTTCGTTCGTGACCCAGATGTTGTAGTGCGCCGTGTCGCCGTAGCGGTAAGTGCGCTCGTCATCCTTCTTCACGCCGGTCGCATCCGGATCGCGGTCCACATTTCTCTTGATAACCGCGATCTTGCCCTTCACGTCTTCGGTATTGTCCGTGACCTCGGCTTCGCCTTCAGGCGTCTTCTGGTTCTTGGGATCCTTCGGGTCGTTGATGGGATCGCCCTTTGCGGTGACTTTGTTCGTCACGCTGCCCGCCAGGATGTCAGCCTCGGTGACGGTGTAGGAGGTCGTGAATTCCTTCTTCGCGCCGACCGGCAGCTCTGCGATGACTTCGTACAGGCCCGTCAGCTTGTCGTCCACCTTCACGTTGTAGTAAGTCACGTTGCCTTCGTTCTTCACCGTGATGGTGTAGGTGATCTTCTCACCCAGCTCGACATTCTTGCCCGCCTTGTCGGACTCCTTGGTCACGGTCAGGGTGACGTCAACGTCTTCCGTCTCGTCCTCGATCTCGTCTTCGCCTTCGGGCGTCTTCGGGTTCTTGGGATCCTTCGGGTCGTCGATGGGGTTGCCCTTTGCGGTGACGCTGTTCAGCACGCTGCCGTTCAGGATGTCAGCGCTGGTGACGGTGTAGTAGGTCGTGAATTCCTCCTCCGCGCCGACCAGAAGTTCTGCGATGTTTGCGTGCATGGCGGTCAGGTCGTCGTCCACATTCACGTTGTAGTAAGGCACGTTGCCTTCGTTCTTCACCGTGATGGTGTAGGTGATCTTCTCACCCAGCTTGACCTTCTGACCTTCCTTGTCGGATTTCTTGGTCACGGTCAGCCTGGTGTCGGGGGATACAATATCGTCCGTGGAGGCTTCCACATCCTTTTTGGTGCCTTCCCAGCTTACGGTCGCCTTGTTGCCGACCGTACCTGCCAGGATATCGTCAGAGGTGACGGTATGCTTGGCCCTCACAATAACTTTCTCGCCGGAGGCGATGGAAGCGATGGTGGCCTTGTGGGCATTCACCACGGTGTAGCCTGCGCCCGTCACGATGGTCGCGTTCTCATCCTCGACCACAACGTCTTTGACTTCCGCATCGCTGACGTTCTCCACGGTGATGTCGAACAGGATCTCATCGCCCAGCTTGTAGTTGCTCTCGACTTCCGGCGTGGTCTTGTTGGGGATAAGCTTATCGCCGGTGACGGTCAGCGTGCCGAACACGATGGTGATGGCATAGTTCGCTGCCTCCGTGCCTTCGTTCAGCTCGTAGCCGAATTTGTTCTCGCTCTCGCCGACATTCGTCTGGCTGCCGGTCACATCGTACGTTGCGCCCTCGCCCTTCACGAAGCCGAGGTACTCGCCCTCCACTGTGTCGGTCACGGTCTTGTTCGTCAGCGGTGTGCCGTCATATTTCTTCGTAGCATCAGCCGACACCAGCTTCACGGGACGCTTGTTGATGGTCAGTGTGCCGTCCACGCTCTTTTCGAACGTGTAGTTATCC
>CAVFWQ010000074.1:0-10474 GCA_963626285.1 bacterium
CTAGGGCTATGCCCGCATATGAAAAGCCACCGGCTTTGCCGGTGGATGGTTACTAATGCTTGCTTTTCATGCCGTCTTATGTTATAATGTTAATGGTCAAAGTAAGTCAAACTTTTTGGCATACTTTGACCGCTGAAATTCCGAATGGGGATGACGGTATGCGGCTGAGCGATACCATTGAGGCATTTATTAAAGAGATGCTGGGCGACACGCAGCAGGACGGCGTGGAAATCAAGCGAAATGAGCTGGCGGAATACTTCCATTGCGCGCCCTCTCAAATCAATTATGTCCTCGCGACCCGATTTACGCCGGATCACGGGTACATCATCGAAAGCAGGCGCGGGGGAGGCGGATGCATCCGCATTGTCCGCGTGGTGACGAACGGTGAGAATCATCTGGATTATCTGATTAGGGAGCGGATAGGAGACAGCATGGATGCGCGGAGCGCGGAACTTTTGTGCAGGCAGATGGCGGAACGCGGTGTGATCTCGGCGGACGATGCCGAGATGATTTTGGCCGCCTTGTCGCCGCGGGCGCTGTCCGTGCCGGTTTCGGAGCAGGCGAAGGACGCCCTGCGCGCCCGCATTTTCCGCTCGATGCTGCTCAATATTGCCCGCCGCGACAGCAAAAGAAGATTGACGATTATCCGATAAATCACGGAGGAAAAAGATATGCCGATTTTTGGAAAATTTAATGAACGCGCCCAGCGCGTGATTCAGGCGGCGCAGCAGACGGCCTCGTCCATGCACCATCCGTTTATCGGGACGGAGCATGTGCTGATAGCGCTGCTGACCGTCGCAAGAAGCGATATAGAAGCGCTGCCGGACAATGTTGTGGCTGGCACGGTGACCGAGGCCGTGCGGCAGATCATCGGCGAGGGCGAAAGCGAGCCGAAGCGGATGGAGCTGACCCCGCGTGTCAAAAAGCTGCTGGAGCTGGCTATTTTGCGGGCGGCCAAAAACAGCCAGTCCTATGTGACCAGCGCGCATCTGTGGCTGGGTCTTTTGGCTCAAAGGGACAGCACGGCGGTGCGTGTCCTCATCGGCATGGGTTGCGATATGGACGCTCTGCAGAGAGCGGCGGAGGAAGCCTTAAAGAGCCTCGAAAGCGCGAAGCCGGTTTCGCCGGAGGAGGCTTCCTATCTCAAGTACGGTCGTGATTTGACGGATGCCGCCGCCAAGGGCGAGCTTGACCCCGTCATCAGCCGAGAGACGGAAATCGAGCGCATGATTCAAATTCTGTCCCGCCGCACGAAGAACAATCCCGTCTTGATCGGCGAACCCGGCGTGGGCAAGAGCGCCGTGGCCGAGGGGCTTGCACAGCGCATTGCGCAGGGGCTTGTGCCGGAAAATCTGATTGGGAAAAAGCTGTTTTCCTTGGATTTGAGCGCGATGGTCGCAGGCAGCAAATACAGGGGCGACTTTGAGGAGCGAATCAAAACCGTGCTGGATGAGACCCGCAAGGCAGGGAACGTGCTGCTTTTTATTGATGAATTGCAGCAAATCGTCGGCGCGGGCAAGGCCGAGGGCAGCATCGACGCGGCAGGCATTCTGAAGCCTGCCTTGGCGCGGGGCGAGCTGCAGATGATCGGCGCGACGACCATTGAAGAATACAGAAAGAACATCGAAAAGGATGCTGCACTGTCCAGACGCTTCCAGCCCGTCATGGTGGGCGAGCCGAGCGCAGACGAGACGCTGGAAATTCTGAAGGGGCTGCGCGACAAATATGAGGCGCATCACCGCGTCCGTATCACAGATGAGGCGCTGCAGGCGGCGGTCTCCCTGTCGGAGCGCTATATTCAGGACAGATTTGAGCCGGACAAGGCCATTGACCTCATGGACGAGGCGGCCTCCCGCGTGCGCATCCACGCCTTCACCACCCCGCCGGATGTACGGGCGCAGGAGGAGAAGCTGGATGCCATTCGGCTGGAAAAGCGCGAGGCCATCGACCAGCAGGATTATGAAAAGGCGGCCTCTCTGCGCGACCATGAACACATGCTGGAATCGCAAATCGAGGAAAAGCGCAAGACATGGGAGGAAAAGAAGACCCGTGCGCACGACTGCGTGATGGCGGACGACATCGCACAGGTAGTGGCGGCGTGGACGGGCATCCCCGTGCTTCGGCTGACGGAGGATGAATCCAAGCGGCTGATGGATTTGGAAAATGCCCTGCATCGGCGCGTCATCGGGCAGGACGAGGCGGTCAGCGCCGTCAGCCGCGCCATCCGCAGAGCAAGGGCGGGGCTTAAAAATCCGGCGCGTCCCATCGGCTCCTTCCTGTTTTTAGGACCGACGGGCGTCGGCAAAACCGAGCTTTGCAGGGCGCTGGCCGATGTGGTGTTCGGCGATGAAAACGCGCTCATTCGGCTCGATATGTCCGAATACATGGAAAAGCACACGGTATCCCGCATGGTCGGCTCACCGCCCGGCTATGTCGGCTTTGAGGAGGGCGGGCAGCTCACCGAGGCCGTGCGCCGCAAGCCCTATTCCGTGGTGCTGTTTGACGAGATCGAAAAGGCACATCCCGATGTGTTCAATATGCTGCTGCAAATCATGGAGGACGGGCGGCTGACGGACAATGTCGGGCGCGTGACGAGCTTCAAAAACTGCATCATCGTCATGACCTCCAATGCGGGCGCACGAAGCATCCGCTCCGGCGGCCTGGGCTTCGGCGCAGGCAGCGATACGCAGTATTCCTATGAGCGCATGAAGGAGCGCGTGCTGTCCGAAATCAGGAATGTGTTCCGCCCCGAATTTTTGAACAGGATTGATGAGACCATCGTCTTCCATCCGCTGAGCAGGGAAAATATCGTGGAAATCGCCAAAATGCTTGTATCGCAGGTGGCCGACCGCCTGAAGGAACACGATATCACGCTGACCTGCACGGACGAGGTCTCCGCTTTGCTGGCGGAGGCCGGCTTTGATGAAGCCTTGGGCGCTCGCCCCCTGCGCCGCGTGATTCAGCGGCGAATCGAGGACGCTTTGAGCGAAGAAATCATCTCCGGGCGGCTCATGCTGGGCGACAGCGTGCAGGCCGCCGCCTCGGACGGCGAAATCATTTTCACACGGGAAAAGGCGCTTATGCCATAAAACAGTTACATTATATAAAGCAGGATGTCGGCAGATCCGGCATTCTGTTTTTATTCTTTTACAACTTTTCGGTTACATTACGGTTGCAATTTGACTGAGACTGTTGTATAATGGTTACGCTGGCGTTACAGTATAACAGGAGCGGCGCGGATGGAGCTGATGCATGTTTGAGAGCTCTTGCAAGAAAAAGCGCAGTGCTTGCAATGATTATAGCGGTGACGGCGCTCGGCTTACTGGCGGCTGCTCTGACGGATGCATTTTATCCGTCACAGGGAAAGGACACTGTAAGCGGCGGTAATGTGACCATCGACAAGAGCTATATGTCGGATGGCTACCTTTTGATTAAACATCAGGCAACGAGCAAGGATTTGCGCGTCCGCATCAGCAAGGGAAGCACGGCACTGACCTATAAGCTGAACGGTGACGGAGAATATGAGGTGTTCCCCCTGCAATTAGGCGACGGAACATACACGGTCACGGTCTACATCAGCGCGGGCAGCAACCGCTATGCCGCCAAGCTGAGCAAAAAAATGAAAGTCAAGCTGAACGATGAGCTGTCGCCCTACCTCTGCCCCAACCAATATGTGTGGTATCGGGAGGATTCGGAAACCGTCCGGCTTGCGCAGACGCTCTGCGTGGACAAGACCGATGCGGAAAAGTTTGAAGCGGTCTGCGGCTATGTCAGCACCCATGTGACCTACGATTTTTTTAAGGCCATGAGTGTGAAAAAGGACTATCTGCCCGTTCCCGATGAAACGTTGAAAACAGGGCAGGGCATTTGCTTTGACTATGCGGTTTTGGCCTGTGCGATGCTCAGGTCGCAGGGTGTCCCATGCCGTTTGGAAATCGGCTATGCCGACAAGACCTACCATGCATGGATCAGCGCGTATATAGACGGCGAATGGCGGCGGAACGATCCGACCTATACATCAACAGGCGCGAAGGCGGAAATCTACACGCTGGAGCGATGGTATTGACGGGGGAGTGAAACGGATGAGCAGAGAAAAGCTGGCAGGCGGGAAAATCATTCCGCCGGAGGAAACCGCACTGTTTTGCCGGCAGATTGCAGCCATGCTGCATGCGGGCATTCTGTTAGAGGACGGCGTGGACGTTTTGCGAGAGGCGTATAAGGATTCCAAGGAGGCAGAGCGCTTTGAATCGCTTTCGCAGTCCGTTCGGAAGAACGGCAGTCTGTATGAGGCCGTCTCGGAAAGCGGTCTGTTCCCCGATTATATGACGCAGATGGTGCGCATCGGCGAAAAAACGGGCACGCTGGAGGAAAGCATGCGCGACCTCGCCGTGTTTTATGAAAATGAGGCGCAGATTCGGCAGGATATCAAAAATGCCATCGCCTATCCGCTGGTGCTGATCGGCATGATGCTGGCGCTTCTGGCGCTCCTTGTGGTGCACGTTTTCCCGATTTTTTCGGGGATTATCGAGAGCCTGCCGAAGTCCTTTCTGTCGCAGGCCACCGTCCGCTTCGGCACGACACTGGGCGTTATCGCGCTTTCCGTTTGCGGAGCAGTGCTTCTTATCAGCGTTCTTCTCCTTGCGCTGCTGCATACCGGCCTTCGGCCGACAATGCTGAAGGTGCTGCGAAGAATGGCGCCGATGCTCAAAAGAATCGATACGGAGCTGTCTGCGGCGCGTTTCTGCTCGGTCATGGGGCGCATGATGGCGAGCGGCTATCCGCTGCCGGAGGCTCTGTCCTTTGCGGAGGATGTGGCGGCGGACGATTTTTCAAAGGCGAAGCTTGCGGAATGCCGCCGAAAAACGGAAAACGATGTGCCGTTTCCGGAGGCTGTTGAGCAGACGGGCATGTTTTCTCCCCTGCACGGCAAAATGATTCACGTCGGCTTTGCTTCCGGACAGATGGACCAGACGTTCGCCAATCTGGCATCGCTTTTGCACCGTCAGGCGGATGACGAAATCAGCCGCTCCACGGGCATGGTCGAGCCGATTTTGGTGGCGCTGCTGGCGGTCATTCTGGGCGCGCTCCTCTTAGCGGTGATGCTCCCGCTAGCCGGCGTGCTGGCGGCGTTTTGATGACATGATTCAATGAAATGGGACAGGAGGCGCAGGCGTATGCACTTGTACAGGCTGAAAAATCACCGGGCACGGCCGCTCGGCGTGACGATAGCCGTGTTTTTGCTGGCGCTGGCGCTGCTGTTCCTTGCGGCAGGTATGCTGGAGGAAAAGAGCATCGAAAGCGGACGCGAACGGTTGGAAACCGCTCTGCATCGTGCCATCGTCACCTGCTTTGCCGTGGAGGGCCGCTATCCGCCGAGCCTTTCCCACCTTACGGAAAACTACGGCGTTTCCTATGACGATGACCGCTATGCCGTTTTTTACGATGCGTTTGCGGCCAACGTGCTGCCGGAATTGTCCGTATATATAAGGGGGCAGGAGCGATGAAAGCGGAAAAGAAGCTCCCGCTGCGGATGACGGGCAGCTTGGCTGCCTTCCTGCTCATTTCCCTGCTGCTGCTGTTCTCCCTTCTGCTGATTGCATCGGGCGTACACGCCTATGTGTCCGTGAATGAGCTGACCGAGGAGAATGCCAACGAGCGGGACGTTCTTCAGTACATCCTCTATAAATTCAGGGCGATGGACGGCGATGCCGACATTGATGTGCAGGAGGGCGAGAACGGCAGCGTGCTGCGCTTTTTGCAGACGCTTGACGGCGCATCCTATGAGACGCGCATCCTCTGCACGGGCGGAGCGCTCGTGGAACAGTTCTTTGCCGCCGATGCCGATGCAGCCGCCGTCATTGAAGAGACGATTGCCGAAGCGGAGCATCTGACGGTTCGGGCGGGAACGCCCTATCAAATCACCCTGCGCATGAAAAACGGGCAGGAGCTGACCGTTTCCGTTGCTCTTCGCTCGGAGAGAGAGAGGCCGCTATGAAGAGTTCCTTTCGCGGACGTTCCGCCATTGTGGAGCTGACAATCGCACTCATATTTTTCACTCTTTGCGCCTGTATTTTGGTGCGCGTTTTTGCGGCGGGACGGTCGGCGGCGGACGAAAGCGTAAGGCTGACGAAAGCCCTGACCAAGGCGCAGAGTCATGCCGAAGCGTGGCAGGCGCTGGGCACGGAGCGGTTCAGCGAAAGCAGGACATTTGCAAAACAGGAGGACGGCTCGTATACAAAGCAGGAGGACGCCTTCACCGTTTGCTTGACCGTCAGCGATGAAAAAACGGCAGGCGGCGTTCTCAGCACGGGCAGCCTGACCGTGTCCGATGAAAACGGCGTTTTAGCGGAGCTTTCGCTGGAAAGATATGAGGCGCGGTATGAGTGAGAATCGGGCGAGAATCGGCATCGGCGTGCCGAGCGTGGTTTTGGTCCTGCTGACGCTTTCTTTAATGCTGCTGGCGGTGCTGACGCTTTCCGCAGGACGGAGCGACCTCAAGCTGACGCAGCGGAGCGCGGAGAGCGCGGCGGGCTATTATGCCGCCGTTTCAAAGAGCGAGCGGGCGCTGGCAGCGCTGGACGGGGCGCTGGCTTCGGGGGAGGATGCCGATGCAGCTGCTGCCCTGTACCATGCGGAAAAGGACAGAGGGCATTATGTATTTTTCTTTGACGCGGGCGCGGACAGGACGCTTCAAATGACGGTCGCCGTGCAGAACGGGCGTGCGGTCGTCGTCAAACGGACGCTTGCCTCTCAAATCGGGCAGGAGGAGACCCTTCCCAATATATATCAGGGGGAGCAGCCATGAAGCTGGTTGAAATGCTGATGAAGGCCGTGCAGCTGCGCTGCTCGGACATTTATCTCGTGCCGGGCGCTGAGCCGATGGCGAAAGTCCACAGGGAAATGACGGCGCTGGACAGCGAACGGCTGTCGCCGCAGGACTGCCGGGCTTTGCTGGATGATGCCTATCACTTGGCGGGCGAGCGCTCGATGGACGCTTTGCAGCGGACAGGCGATGATGATTTTTCCTTTTCGCTTCGGCAGAGCGGGCGTTTCCGCGTCAGCGCATACCGGCAGCGCGGCTCGCTGGCCGCCGTTCTGCGCATCGTCCCCTTCGGCCTGCCCGACCCCGCAAAATATCATATTCCCGAAAGCATTTTAAGCCTTCCTTCCTGCCGCCACGGGCTGATTTTGGTGACGGGCGCGACAGGCTGCGGAAAATCAACGACCTTGGCCTGCATGATTGACCGCATCAACCAAACCACGGCGGGGCATATCATTACGCTGGAAGACCCCATTGAGTATCTGCATCCGCACAAAATGAGCATCGTCAGCCAGCGCGAGGTGGCGCAGGATATGTGCAGCTACGGGCAGGCACTGCGGGCAAGCCTTCGCCAAGCGCCGGACGTGATTTTGCTGGGTGAAATGCGCGACTATGAAACGATTCAGACGGCCTTGACCGCCGCCGAAACGGGCACACTGGTGCTGTCCACCCTGCACACTATCGGCGCGGCAACCACTGTTGACCGCATCATTGATGTTTTTCCGGCTGAGCGGCAGCAGCAGGTCAGGATTCAGCTTTCAATGGCGCTTCGCGCCGTGGTGTCGCAGCAGCTTCTGCCGGATGTGAACGGCAACCAGATTCCCGCCTTTGAAATGATGACCGTTACGCCGGCCGTTCAGAACATGATAAGGGACGGAAAGACGCACCAGATCGACAATGCCATCCGTGCGGGCGCTGCACAGGGCATGACCACGATGGACGGAGACATTCTCCGCCTGCTGAGCGAAGGGAAAATCACAAAAAATATGGCAATGGCCTACGCTCTTTCTTCAGAAGCACTTGAAAAAAAGCTTAAAATAGTTTAATATAATATTGGTGATTTTCACCATAAGGAGTGATTGGGTATGGATTTGATTCAAATTCGCCTGCTGGGACGGTTTGATATCATGGTCAACGGTGAGCGCATCGACGATCAGCTGGCAAAATCGAAGAAGGGTTGTATGTTAATGCAGTACCTTTTATTGCATCGCAGCGAATCTGTGCCTTATAACGAGATTTATGAGGTGCTTTGGCCGAACGAGGGCAGCGCGAATCCCGAAAGCGCATTGAAGACCCTGGTCAGCAGAATGCGCGCTATCTTAACCAAATATTCCAAGGAACTGGGAAGCTGCATCGCCACCACTCGCGGCGCATACCGCTGGAATCAGAGCGTCCCCTGCGAAATCGACCTGTTTGAGTTTGAAGACCTCTGCGAGGCGCTGAAGCAGAAAAAGGAAGTAACGCTGGATGACGAGACACGCGGCATGTTCGTCCGTGTGCTTGACCTGTATCACGGCGATTTGCTGCCCAATCTGGCCGAGGAAAGCTGGGTCGTCACGCGCAGCGTCTCCCTTCAGAATCTGTATATGGAAACGGTCTACCGCTATCTGGATGCACTTCAGGATACGGAGGAATATGAAGAAATCATCCGCGTCTGCCGCCGCGCCTTGGAGGTGAATGCGTTTGACGAGCGTCTGCACATCAAGCTGATGGAAACGCTCGTGCGCACCAACCACAACAACGAAGCGCTAATGCAGTACAAACACGTCACCAAGCTGCATTTCCGTTATCTCGGCATGAAGCCGCCGGAAGGCATTCAGGAATTTTATAAGCAGATCATCAAGGCCGGCCATGTGCTGGATGGGGACATTGACGCCATTCGCCGCGAGCTGAGCGAGTTTGAAGAAATGTCCGGCGCGTTCGTCTGCGAATATGCCGTGTTCAAGGAAATTTATAACTTGCAGGTGCGCAATTTGGACCGTGCAGGGCAGACGATGTTCTTGGCGCTGCTGATGGCCAACAGCTTGGACGGGCAGACCTTAGAGCCGCTGAAGCTGGACGACGTCATGCAGAAGCTGCTGGAGGTGCTGCGCAAAACCCTCCGTAAGGGCGACACCGTGACGCATTACACCGCCTCTCAATATGCCATTCTGCTGCCGCTGAGGAAGTATGACGACGGAAAAATCGTCATGGAGCGCATCAAAAACCTCTTCTACCGTCAGTACCCCAATTCCAATATCGTCCTGAACTACCGCATCGGCCCGATTCGTGATAAGCAGGTCATCCAGCACGAAAAACGGAGAGCGGAGGATATGGTGCAGTAATATTATCACATTTGCCCGTCGTCCCGCATAAAACACGGGGCGGCTTTTATGATGTTGTCGATGATTTCATGACTTGAATCAGCTCATAAAACACGCGCTTTTGTTCGCTTGTCAGCCCTTTCCATGCACGGAACAGGCGCTGCTGCTCCTCCGTCAGCTCCACAATGCTGCCCTCGGCGAAAAACTGCGACAGGGTGATGCCGAAGCCGCGGCAGATGGCCTCCAAGGTACAGACAGAAGGGGTCGTGTTGCGGTTGAAAATATTGGCAATGGTCGATTGCGACAGGCCGGAGGCAATCGCCAGCCGATACTCGCTCCAACCGCGCTCGTCCATCAGCTCCCGAATCCGCTCCTTCGCATCCATGACCATCCCTCCTATTTCTATTTTATATCTCAAATGAGTGGTAAAATAGTGGGATAATGTATTGACAATATTGCTCAAATGAGTTATAATGATGATAACGAAGTAAGAATTTTTTCGAAGGGTGGTTGATGTTACTATGCGCAGTCGGTATTAGCAAAAGATTGTCGATGTTTAAAAATCCCAAATTATCAAAATTCAGAAAATTGTAATTTTTAGGAGGAGAGACTATGAAAAATTATAAAAAGTACGCATTAATAGCCTTATGTTTATGCGTATCAGTACTGCTTAATGGCATATATGTAAATGGATATGCAGTGAGTTCTGCGTCCAATGTGAAAATTGGTTCATATGTCACTTTTGGTACATATCCACAGGGGAAATCAGGAAATGATAAAACGCCTGTTGAATGGTTAGTACTTGATGTTGATGGGAATAAAGCATTGCTCATCAGTCGATATTGTTTGGATGTTCAGCGATATAATTATTCAATGGAGTATGTGTCATGGGAAGACTGCTCTCTCCGTTTATGGCTAAATGATACATTTTTAAACACAGCATTTACAAACGAAGAACAATCAGGTATACTTGTAACCGATGTTGATAACAGCAAAAATCAGAGTGATATACTTAATAAACAACGTTCAAAGTCGCTTTTTCCAAACAAGCTCGTTAACGGTAATAATACAAAAGATAAGATATTTTTATTAAGTTGCGCAGAAGTGACTAAATATTTCGGAATTACTACTGAGTTTGATTATTACAAAAGCCCCCAAGCTCGCGCAGAAGTGACAAAGTATGCGATAGCGCAAGATGCTTTGAGTATGTCAGCCGAAGGAAAGGAACTCGGATTTTGGTGGCTTCGTTCGCCCGGCAGTGAAGCTAATGCTGCAGCGGTAGTACTATGCGGTGCTCAAATAATTGGCACATCGCCAGTTTTACTTACCTACTATTGCATTCGTCCCGTTA
>CAVFWQ010000075.1:0-421 GCA_963626285.1 bacterium
CGTTCATTCAGCGCTCGATAGTTGTATCGTCCGATGCGTTACGAACGATTCTACAAATAAATTTAAAAGGAAAATGGCATTCCATTTATGCTTCTGTTCCGTTGTCGCTCGTTCCGCTCCTTTCCGCTGCAAAAGCAGCATTAAAAAAAGCAGGATTCCGTGTGGAGTCCTGCTAAAGTGAGTTGAGTTGTTCAGTTTTGCGGTTCCGTTTCCGCGTATGCGTCGATAAAATCGAAATTTACATCAAACATTCTGTTCCGGCTTACGGAAACTATATCAGGCAAAACGCCCGTGTAATCTTGAAAGTCCATTAAGTCAACAGCGACTGATTCCGTGTCAAAACTTAATGTTATCCGTTCCCAGTTGCTTCCCTTCCGCCGTTTCCGCTTAAAAACAGGCGGCTTGTATTCTGCTCCCAGAT
>CAVFWQ010000075.1:498-10433 GCA_963626285.1 bacterium
CTCCCAGATACTGTTCCGAGAACGGGTCATTTTCATCTCCCTTCTGTATTTTATATTCCTCACGCATATCAAACATATCGTGAAGTTTGTTCCAAAACACGTCAATTTCCAGCATCCGTTCCGCGTTCGGAGTATACGTCTTCTGTTCTTCCAGCTCGTCCGCTGCGTATGCCATTCCGAGCCAGAAATTTTTAACGTGTTCCGGCGCTCCGGCTTCATCAAGTAACTGCATGGATTTGTCGATTTCCATGTCGCGCTTGACTCCATCCAGAAACTTTTCTATGTTCCGTTCCGCGATAGTCGCTGTTTCTTTGTTCCGAAACATAGCACGGAATTTCTCGGGATTCCGCTCTCTTAATTCAAAAATGTCCTTCCAGTCCTGCTCTGTGAAAGACGCAGGGCTCAAGTCCTCCAAGTATTTTTTTTCGTCCATGTTACATCACACTCCTATATTAAAAGTACACCATGAGCAGAATTGAAGGTGTGACCACACAAGTTACATATGCACTTACAATCTCCAGCCGTCTTATAAGTCAAAACTTACAGAGGCGAGTGCAACCATGTCAAAACATGTATTGCCACGGCGTTCAATTTTCACACACAAGTAACTCATGTTTTTCCCAGACCGCAAGCCGCGTTTAGGCAAGGAAAAGTTACCTGCTGGAGTTTTCACGAGCTCACCAGCCGCCGCCGCGCCATTGCAAGGACGCGGGCTTTTGGAACGCCCTCCAGCGTCCCGTCGTTAGTACGCAAAATGCCGTGCTATGCACGCTCCCGTCAACCGTCTTGACGGATTAGACGCTCACGCTCTCGCGCTCACGCTCACGCGCTCACGCTCAACCGCTTGCACCCCTACAGGGATTAACCAGCCAAGGACCTTCCACTTATTTATTACAAATTTATAAATAAAATATTACAAATTTATAAACAAAAAAGCGCAAAAAAAAAGGCCGCCGGACGGCGGCCATATGTCAGCGCTGACGGTCATACACTGGCACGGGTGTATATCTCCCGGCGCGGTCAGCAGCGGCGGCGCGGTCAGCGGCGGCGGCGCGGTCAGCGCGGCGAGTATCTATTGGTGCTGACAAGATTGTTGCTGGGGCTATTACCGCTGAAAAGATAGCAGCCGATTCTATCAATGCTACGCACATCACATCGCAAGCGATAACGACGGACAAGCTGGCTGCCGATGTCGGTGCGAATTTGGATATATCGGCGAACCAGACTATTACGTTTACATACAATAATGCGAAGGCATATGCAGACGGAAAAGCCAGCGATGCGGAGAGCAATGCGAAAACGTATGCAGACGAACAGGCGAGTACTGCGGAAAGCAACGCGAAGAGTTACGCGGAAGAACAGGCATCCGCAGCTCAAAGCAGCGCAGAAACTTATGCGGACGGGAAGGCTTCGACAGCAGAAACAAACGCTAAAACATACGCTGATAACAAAGCTGCGACAGCGGAAAGCAATGCCAAGACATAAGGCTTTGTTCTTAATTGAACGAAGAATCCCGTAACGACCACCGTGTGGATAGTAATATCTACGCATATGCCGTTCAGCAAAACAAACGTTGCCAGCTTCCCCGATGTCATTCCCTACGACCAAGAGTTTAGCGCAGGTGTTTATCCTTTAGAGGTGCTGAAAACCATTGTCGGCTTGTTCCCTACTTATGAGCAATACTATGATGATAACGGCACATACACGGCGCAAATTATCCCGACGCGCATTGACGAACTGTGCGCTCTATGCGACAACAGCGACGACCTGCTTATCGACGACATGATTATTTCGGAAAAGCGCTCCTTCAATTTCTCTGGTGTCAAGAACACAACCGAAATTTGGGGACGCACGCTCGACTATGATTATGTTGCGAGCAAGTGCGAAAGTTCAGGCGCTACTTATAAGCTGACATTCCCGACAGAATTGGAAACCGTCGAGACGCCAGCCGACTACTGCTTTGTGCCGGATGCCGATTCAAAAGCGTCGCCGCAAATTTCCTTCGATATAACCGATAAAAGTACCGGAACAACGGAAACTTTCACTTATGAACTGCTGGATGCGAACGAAAAGAGTTTGGCGGCTGGAGCGTTGACAAAAGGACGTTCATATGTCTTTCAAAGCGTATTGCGCGTTGTTGACGGCGTAACCGTTAAAAAGCTGCTGCTTCAAGGGCAAAGGCAAATTCATGTTATCGTGCGCGAGGTAAACGCTCAACCATCAGCACAGGACATTGCGGACGACAAATCGTTCAACGCTTGCGAGGATATTTATTATGTCGTGAACCCCGACAGCCCTTATGCTTGCGACAGGGGTGGACAGGAAATGCGGTACGGAGAGATAAGACAGGTGTTGCAAAACGGCGACTACGCCGCCATTTATACCACCGACTTGGCAATACAGCGCGGCAAATATGAGAACTATCTAAAAGCACGCATGAATACCGATGTCGAACTGCAAACCATTCTCATCCCGTTCCTGTCGGTAAACCAGAAAATTCAGTACACATCTCCGCGAACAAATGAAGTGCATCAGTATATGGTGAAGAGCATCGACATGGACTTTAGCGCTTTTACCATGACGATGAAGCTGTCGCGCTTCTATAACTATTATCCGTTCTGACTTCAAGCAGCTAAAAAATACGAAGCAAAAATAGGAGTTGCCGCAATAGTGCAGCTCCTATTTTTACCTCGTATCGTGCATTATTTACAGTGGCGATTTTTTGGTACAGTCGTGGTACAGTAGTGCTCTGAAACCCTTGTGTTTTAAGGCTTTCGTATACCCGTTATATGTTTATAGATATATCATGTATCGATTAAAAAACGGATTTTACAATCAAAAAACGCCGAACAAATCGGCGGTCGGGAGCTGTGACGTATGTGTCTTATTGTTCCGCGGCGGCAGAGGACAGGAGTTCCAGCTTTTTCTCCGGCTTCTCTTCAAGGCATGAAGTCGTCTTAGCTGTTCTGCGGCTTTTCCAATGGATTAAAACCGTCATGGCGGCACGCAGCAGCGCGGTCAGGCCGACCAGCAGCAGCGATTTCAGGTCTTGGCTGAAGACCGTCCGCAATATCTCGCCGGCCAGCATGAATTCAAGCGCTATTTCAACGCCTGCCGACAGCATCGCCGAAATACGCTCCTGACGCCGAAGCACGCCGACAGCGCAGCGGACAGCCGTACACAGGATGATAAGAACGCCCGCCAGCTCCAGCGCAAGGCTTCCGAGCCGTGCCACGTTCAGCAAAATGTTTTCCAAAATCTCCAACATGCTTCCGCCTCCTGTCCCCGTCTTTCCCGAAAAAGCAACTTTATCTGATGAAAAGCGTACAACCGCTTTAGTTGTTGATAGAGTTTGGAATGCATTGCAGTGGATGTCCCAGCATTTCGCGGGCGGCTTTATCATCGCCCCTTTGAAGCAGGGCACGAATGGCCGTGCTGGAAATCAGCTCGCCGTTTTGCAGACGAATCGGCTCGATGACGGTCAGCCCGATGCCAGCCTGCCGACAGAAAGCGCGCATTTCGTCCGCGCCGCCGGCGGCACGGCTGCCGAAGCGGTAATGAAAGCCGATGACCAGATGCTTGGCGTTCAGGCGGTGAAGGAGAATTTTCTCAAAAAATTCCCGCGGGGAAATCGCCGCCAGCGTTCTGTCAAAGCGGCTGTACACCACCTGCTCAATGCCGTAAGCCTGAAGCAGCTCCGCCTTTTCCGAAAGCTCCGTTAAAAGAGAGGCGCTCCCCTGATGAAAAAGGCGGGCGGGCGGAATATCAAAGGTGTAGGCACAGGGAAAAAAATGCTGCGCCTCGGCCGCCTCCAGCGTGGCCTTGATCAGCGCCTGATGCCCTTTATGGACACCGTCGAATGTCCCCAGACAGACCGCCGTACCCTGCTTGGGCGCTTGAAAATCGGAAAGACATATCAAGCTCATGAAAGCTCCTCAGATAGAATTTGGGATACGCTTGAGCAGCACGGCGGCAATCACGCCGATGACGATGCCGGCAAGGATGCCGCCCAGCAGCAGAAACGGCAGATAATAACGCAGCGCCGCTGCGGACAGCAGGATGCAGGCCATCAAAAGCTGCCCCATGTTGTGCAGAACTCCGCCCGTCACGCTGACGGCCAGCGGTGAAAAGCGCATCGTCTTTTTTAAGACGACCATCCCGATGAGGCTCATCACGGTCCCCGCGATGCTGTACAAAAAACCGGCGGCATTGCCGAACAGCAGCGACAGACAAAGCACTCGCACGAGCGACACGCAGGCAGCCTCCCGCCAGCCGAGCCGATACAGCGCCAGCACCACCGCAAGGTTGGCCAGCCCCACCTTGATGCCCGGTATGGCGACAAATGACGGAAGCAACCCCTCGATGTAGGAAAGAATCATCGAAAGCGCCGTCAAAAACGCCAGCACTGCCAGTCTTTTAGAACGCATGCTAAACAACCAGATCGACCCCGCTCTCTCCCCCATCGACCGTGACCGTCAGCCGATTGGGCAGGCAGGTGATGCACTGTCCCTCATAGCGGATTCCGCCCTGCCTGATGCAAAGCCCGTCCGGACAATCGGCCTCTTTCATGAACGCCGCGCCGTTTTCAATCGTCAGCACATTCGTCCCGCCGTTCAAGGCATAAACGCCGTCCAATAAAAGAGAATACCGCGCCGTTTCCTGCCCGTTCACACACACAATGACGCTCGTTCCCGCCGTCCTCTGACCGTTTATCAGCAGAAAGGCGGCTGCCGTCAGCAAAAGCAGAGCGCCGATGAGGATGATGTCGCGGCGAAGCGTTTTCTTGTCCATGCGGCCTCCTACTCCCGAACATATGCGGCCATGCCGTCCGTCATTCGGACAGTGCCGTCCGCAAAAATCCAAAGCGCCTCCGCGTCAGAAAGTGCTTTCAAAAGCTGCTCGCCCTCCTCGCAGGGCATACAGAAAAGCGCCGTGGACAAGGCGTCCGCATAGCTGCTGTCCTTGGTGACGACGGTCAGGGAAACGCAGTAATCGGCAGGGTAGAGCGTATCCGGGTCGATGATATGATGATAGCGCTGCCCGTCCACAGTGAAATAGCGCTCGTACACGCCGGAGGTGACGCAGGAGGTATCCTTCAGCACGAGCTTTGCGGCAAAGGAATCGCCCTCGCCGTTCGGGTCGCGCACACCGACGACCCAGCCTGTACCGTCCTCCTTTGCACCGACCAGGCGCAGGTTTCCGCCTACATTGATGACATAGCCGCTCACGCCCGCGCTTTCCAGTGCCTCCGCCGCCCGCTCGGCTGCATAGCCCTTGCCAAGCGCCCCGACATCCAGACGCGCTTTTTTATCCGCGATGCGCACCGTCAGATTTTCTTCATCGATTTCAAGGGCGTCGATGGCCATATGCAGCGACGCTTCCCGGAGCGCTTTCGCATCCGGCAGATGCGCCGCGCCTGCATCCCGCTCGGCCTCCTCCCGACAGTCATGCCAAAGACGAAGAACGGACCCCATCATCACGTTCATCGCGCCGTCCGTCTTTTCGTACATGGTGCGGGCATAGAGCAGAAAATCAATGAGCTTTTCATCCACCCTGACAGGCTCACCGCCAGCGTTTTCATTGACCGTGTACAGGTTGTTGAGACCGTCATAGGCATTGTAGACATCCAGCAGCCGGTGATATGTTTCCAGCACATCGGACACTTCCTCGGCGTGATGCGAAAAGCTGTCCGCCGGATCGCCCGCGTAGCTGTAAACATAGGACACGGTATCAAAGTAGGTAAAGTAAACCGCCTTCTGCGGCTCGGCTGCCGTTTCTTCCTGCTTTGTGCAGCCGCCCAAGGCAGCGGAAAGCAGCATCAGCCCGCACAGCAGAGCCGCCGTTTTCCTTCGTGTTCCGTTCACCGTTCGTTTCATCTTAACAGTCTCTTCCGCCTGAGCGAAAAAAAAGGCAAATTCGGATGAGTCTGAGACGCCCCATCCGACAGCTTTTCATCCGTCCGACTGATATAATCATAACAGAATCTTAGCGAAAAGAAAAATACAAATTTATTTATACCTACAATAAGGAAACTATTCGGACTATTCATCCAGCTGTGCCGTGTAGAGCTGATAATACAGCCCCTTCTTTACCATCAGCTCGTCGTGGCTGCCGGATTCCATGATGCCCTTGTTGCCGATGTATAGTATGTGGTCGCAATTTTTGATGGTGCTCAGGCGGTGGGCAATGATAAAGCTGGTGCGACCTTTGAGCATCTCCTGAATACCCGCCTGAAGCAGGCGCTCGGTGTTGGTGTCAATAGAGGAGGTCGCCTCGTCCAGAATCAGCACGGCGGGGTCGGACAAAAGTGTTCTGGCAAAGGACAAAAGCTGCTTCTGCCCCTGCGACAGGTTGCCGCCGCGCTCCTGCACCACGGTCTGATAGCCCTGCGGCATCTGCCTGATAAAGTCATCCGCACGGACGCGCTTTGCCGCCTCGTAAATCTCCGCATCCGTTGCGTCCAAGCGCCCGTAGCGGATATTGTCCATCAACGTCCCGCTGAAAATGAAGCTGTCCTGAAGCATGATGCCGAGCTGGGAGCGCAGGCTTTGCAGCGTGACCTTGGAAATATCGTGCGTCCCGCCGTCCTTGTCGTGCATCAGGATTCGCCCGCCGGACAGGTTATAGAACCGGCACAGCAAATTCACGATGGTGGACTTGCCCGCGCCCGTCGGCCCGACCAAGGCAATGCTCTCGCCCGCCCGAACGTGCAGGTCAACGTGTTCCAAGATATTTATCCCTTCATCATAGGCGAAGGTAACGTCCTCATAGTCCACCGCGCCGCTGATGGGCGGCAGTATCTCTGCATTCGCCGCATTGTCCACCGTGACCGGCTCGTCCATCGTCTCAAAGATGCGCTCCAAATAGGCGATGTTGTTGACAAAGGAATTATAGATGTTCGCCAAATTCGTAATCGGCTGCCAGAAGCGGCTGACATACTGCCCCATCGCCGAAATCACGCCGAATGTGATCATCGTTCCGCCGCCCATCCAATACACGCCCGCGATATACAGAAAGGTCAAAACGATTTGCGTGATGGTTTCGCTGCTGAGCCAGACCGCGTTGCTGATGTAAATGGCCTTCATCCATGCCTTGCGGCAGGCCGCCGCCAAGCCCTGCATGATGCCCTGATTGATTTCCTGCCTGTCAAAAAGCTGGCTGACGCGCACACCGTCGATGGATTCCGCCAAATAAGCGTTGTAATTGGAATTTTTATTGCTCTGGTTCTGCCACGCCTTGCGCTGACGCGGCTTCAGTATGACCACGATGGTCACGAACAGCGGCAGACCCGCCAAAATAATCGTCGCCAGCTTTGCGTCCGTCGTATACATGAAAATCACGATGAACACAAGATTGATGATTTCCAGCAGCATATTGATGATGCCGTTGGACAGAATATCAGACACGGAGTTTACATAGTTGATGACGCGCACCAGAATTTTTCCAGCCGGACGGCTGTCATAATAGGTGAACGGCAGCTTCTGCAGATGCGCGAACAAGTCCTTGCGGATGTCAAAGATGATGTCCTGGCTGACGTGCGCCATGATGCGTGAGCGGATGGTGGTGAAGACGATGCCTATCAGCACGATGCCCGCAAAGTTCAGCGCCATGCGCAGAATCATTGCCGTGTCCTTGTTGGGAACGGCCTCATCCAGCACCCACTGGGTGATTTTGGGAATGAACAGCGCCGAAATGCTGGACAGAGAGGACAGAAGCAGCGCCAAAATCATCTTCCATTTGTGTCGGGCGATATACGCGCCGGCGCGCTTCATGTGCTTCCATTGAAACGGCGATTCCAGCTTCTCGTCTACATCAAACTTATTGCGCGCCATCTCACACCGCCTCCTTTTCAGGCAGGTCGTTTTGAAGGGCATAGGTTTGATAGTAATATCCGTGCTGCCGCAGCAGCTCCTCATGCGTTCCGCGCTCGGCAATTCTGCCGTCCTTCAGAACCAGAATCAAGTCCGCATCCCGCATGGATGAAATGCGCTGGGCGATGATAAGCTTGGTGCAGGGGAAGGGAAGCTGCCGAAGCTGCTCCTGAATGTACTTTTCCGTTTCCATATCAACGGCGGAGGTGGTATCGTCCATGACCAAGATGCCGGGGCGCACGGCCAAGGCACGCGCCAAGGCGATGCGCTGCCGCTGCCCGCCGGACAGACCCACGCCGCGCTCGCCGATGATGGTATCGTATTTTTCGGGGAGCTTTTCAATAAAGTCATCCGCCGCCGCACGGCGCGAGAAATCCTTGACTTCATCGAGCGTTAAGTCCTGTGCGCCGAAGGCGACATTGCCCTCCACCGTGTCCGAGAACAGGAAAACATCCTGCGTGGCCGTTCCGATGCCGCCGCGCAAATCCTGCAGGCGCCAAGAGCGCACGTCCGCGCCGTCCACCAGCACCTGCCCGTCCGTCACGTCATAAAAACGGCTCAGCAGGTTGATGATCGTGGTCTTGCCGCCGCCTGTCGGCCCCATGACCGCCACGGTCTGCCCCGCCTTCACGGAAAAGCTGACATGCTCCAGCACCTGCTTTTTGCCGAAGGCAAAGGACACATCCCGAAATTCAATATCGCCCTTGACCTTGCGCTCCTTCGCGCCGCTGCCGTCCTGAATGCGCGGCTTCACGAAATACAGCTCCATGACCTTCTGCGCGCTGGTCGAAAAGCGCTGAATGTCGTTCAGGAGCGTACCCAGCTCACGCATGGGGTTGGACAGCGCCCACGTCAGCCCCGTAAACACGGAAAGCTGGCCGGGCGTCATATCCCCGCTGATGATGAGCAGAGCGCCCACGAATACGGTAATCAGCATCATAGCATTGGCCAAAAGCTCAATGAAGGGATAGAACATAAGCCACATTTTGTTGATCTTCAGCTGGCTGTCCTTGAACGCCTCGTTCTTCTCTTCAAAATGCTCTTTTTCGTATTCCTCACGGGCGAACGCCTTGATGACATGGTTGCCCGCGATGTTTTCCTGCGCGGCCGTGTTCATCTCGGCCAGACGTTCGCGCATGGCGACAAAGCGCGGACGGATATGCGCGGAATACACCTTGGTGATAATCATCAGAAGCGGCGTGACGATGACCAGCAAAGCCGTGAGCTTCCAGCTTACGATAAACAGATAAATCGTCGTAAACAGGAACATACAGATGCTGTCGATGACGCGGTAGTCGATATAGCTCAAAAAATGCCTGCACCAGTCAATATCAGAGGACATGCGCGTCATGATGTCGCCCGTCCGATGCACATCAAAGAACGACATATCGTTATATTGCAGCCTCTGGAACAGCTTGCAGCGCACATTGTAGACCATGCTCTGCGAACTTTTTTCAAGGCAGACGACCATATAATAGCGAAGCCCCTCCCGCAGCACCTTGACCACGAACATCACGGCCAAGATGCCCAGAAGCGGCTCCGGATTCTGTGCGACGATGACATCGTCAATCAGCTTTTGCGACAGTGCCGGATTGACCAGCAGCATGGCGCTGGTGACGATGCTTATCACTATCGCCAAAATATGTCCCGGTCGGAATTTCGGGTCTATGTTGTCCCATAGCCATTGAATCTGTTGCCGCATACCCCTCTGCCTCCGTTGAACGTGCGATTCTCGGAGCGACCTTTCTGCAATCGTCACGGCATCACCGCGCAGCTCGTCGGCAATGCGAATGTGCCCGTAAGACGCCTTGCCCCAATCTTCGGCAGAGGCATCGGCAGTCTTTCGGCTTGAAAGCTCCTTCGAGTTCTCGGCTTCCGCGCATCCGCTTCCCGCAAAATGCGCATTTTTATCCTACAGCCTCGTTTGCGCGGTTCCACCTTAGAATAGTATAAAATCCCATAATTTGCAAGAGTGCGGCAGAAAAAAACTTATAGAAAAAAGGCTGCCGGAGCAGTCCTTTTTCAGGCGGTATTTTGCTTTACTCGCCGACCGCTGCGACAGCG
>CAVFWQ010000076.1:0-10288 GCA_963626285.1 bacterium
ACCCTTGTACTGACCAAGAGTCACATCGGGCTTTACATAGACCTTAACGGAGAATTTCAAATCCTGGCCCGCAGCCATCTGATCCATCTTGTCGATCTCAGGACGGTCAACAGGCTCTAAATCATTTTCCTTGACAGCCGCCGCATAATGATCCGGGAAAACGATATCAAAAGCGTCTTCATAAAATACGGACTCGCCGTACATTTTTTCAATCAGTTTGCGGGGCGCATGACCCTTGCGGAAGCCGGGCACCTGAATTTTTCCGCGCAGTTTCAAATACGCCTTTTCCAGCGCCGCGTCGAAATCGGCAGCGGGAATCTCAAAATTGACCTTGACTTGATTTCCGGAAATTTTCTCGACCGTGTAGCCCATGATGTGGACAACCTCCCAATCACTGTTCCGTTTGGTTTGTGTCCTTGGCTTAGGACACCATTTTGTATAATAACACGACAGAAGGCCATTTGCAAGCATTTTTCGGCAGGTTATCAAAAAGTTTAAGAAAAAAAGTCCCTGCACAGTATATGAAAACCGTGCAGGGACATCGATCTTGTTTTAGAAATCAGCCTTCCGTACCGTTCAGGCCGAGTGCATGATAGAGCTGAACGTAGGTCTTTGTGCCGACGACGCCGTCCACTGTCAGCTTATAGTCCTTCTGGAACTTACGGACTGCCGTGCGGGTCTTGCGCCCGAAGATGCCGTCCGCCTGACCGTCATCCAGATAGCCCAAATCAATGAGCCATGTCTGAAGACGAGTGACCTCCGCGCCCTTGCTGCCAAACTGAAGCTTTTTGGTCACGCCGCCGATGCTGGGATTTTCATCGTCATATTCAGGCGTCTGCTCGGTGGTATCAAGGCTGAAGGACATCAAAATGTCCCATGTTGCCGAGCCGATGACACCGTCCTGCTCAAGGCCGTATTCCTTTTGCAGGGCAATGACCGCCTGCTTGGTTTTCGCTCCGAAGATTCCGTCCGCCGTACTGAGCAGGTATCCGCCAGCCTTTAAGCGCATCTGGGCGCTGGAGACATACTTGCCGTAGCTACCCAAGCGCAGAGTCGGGCGGGTATAGGTATCATACTCCGTATCTTTGCCTGCATCATCCTCCTGCTCCTGCTGGTCAATGGAGGTCGGCCAGAGATACCGGCGGGTGGTGGACGTCACAATGCCTGTGGCATCAATACCATTCGCGTTCTGGAATTTCTTGACGGCCGCAACGGTGCTGGCATCATAATAGCCATCCGTGCAGGAGGACAGATAGTTAAGCTCTATCAGCTTCTGCTGTAGAATGTAAACATCATAACCGCGCATCGTGCGCTTGAGAGAGCGGGTGGGAATGGCGCCGTCCACAAAGATAGATGCCTGATATCCTTCCAGCGCCTCATAGCTCTTTTGTCCATACACGCCGTCAGCATTAAGGCCGGTGGAGGCTTGGAAGCTCTTCAGAGCGTTATAGGTCGCCGTATCAAATGTGCCGTTGATTTTTCCTGCATAGTAGTAGGTTTCCCTGAGGCGAAGCTGCATGGCCGTGACCTTTTCACCCGTCGCTCCCTTACGAAGCGTAGTAAAGCCGCCTTCGTCCTCGGAAGAACCAGACCAAAGCGCACGGCGCGTGGCGGCGTTCAATGTACCGGTGACCGTCAAGCCGTTATCCGTCTGGAAGGTTTTCAGGGCATCCGCGGTATCGGAATCAAAATAGCCTGTTTCGTTCAAACTTAACTGCCGCTGAAGCAGCGCCACGTCATAGCCGCGCATACCGCGCTTGAGCGTCCGCTTCGGAACAGCGCCGTCCTTGAAAATGGAGGCGGTGCCGCCTTCCAGCGCCTGATAGCTCTTCAGGCCGTACACGCCGTCTGCGTTCAGTCCCGTAGACTCCTGAAAGCTCTTCAGTGCGCTATAGGTCGCCGTATCAAATTTTCCGTTTGCTTCGCCGGTATAATAAAAGTAATTCTGCAAAGCAAGCTGCATCGACAAAACAGCATCGCCGCTGTCGCCCTTGCGCAGAGAATCGAATTTTTCGGTTTCATCGTCCTTGCCGATGGCATCGGCAGAATCCAAAGCATTCCAGGTGTCTTTGCCGATTCTGCCGTCCGACTTAAGGCCGTTCTTTTTCTGGAACGCAACAACTGCCTTGTACATGCCGCTGCCGAATTTGCCGTCTACCGAGCCTGTATAATAGCCATAGCTCTGAAGGCATTCCTGCATATAGGTGACGTCATCACCCTCCATGCCCTGCTTCAAAAGACGGGTGTATTCCTCCGCCAGCGACGATGCACAGGCGAACACAAGGATGGCCGCGATCAGCAGCATTGCCACAATACGCTTCTTCATGTGTTATCCCTCCCGCGGACAGTGAAAGCATTGTCCGATTTACGCTTATATCATACCATGAATAGCAAGGCAATTTGTTAAGAAAATATTACAATATATTAAACTTATGTTAATAAATGTAAAATAAATGCTCCAATCACGGCGTTTTTTTCGCCAATTTTCTTAACATGGCAACCTTTTCATTCTGCGCTGCGCTTGAACATTCCAAGAACGACCATCGCCTGAGCAACAGTATCGACCGCGTGAATCGTCACATCCTTCGGCGCTTTGATACGCCGTGCGCTGTCCTTAGGACATAAAATATGCGTAAATCCGAGGCGCTTTGATTCGGCGATCCGCCGTTCAAGCTGGGAAATCGCCCGCACCTCTCCCGCTAAGCCTACCTCGCCCATCATGGCGCAATCATTCGGCAGGATAATGTCTCTGGCGGACGAAGCGACTGCCATGCACACGGCCAAGTCCGCCGCCGGCTCATTGAGGCTCATGCCGCCCGCTACGTTGATATAGACATCCTGATTATATAGGCGAACGCCTGCCCGCTTTTCCAACACGGCCAGAAGCAGCATCACACGGGAGGAATCCATGCCGTCCACCGTGCGGCGGGGCGCTGCATAGTAGGACTGGGCGACCAGCGCCTGAATATCCACCAGCATGGGACGGCTGCCCTCCATCCCGCAAAGCACGGCAGAACCGCTGGCATTTTTTGCCCGCTGGGAAAGCAGCGTTTCGGAGGCGTTTTCAACGGGCTGCATTCCCTCGCCTGTCATTTCGAACACGCCCAATTCATTGACCGAACCGAAGCGATTCTTGACGGCGCGGAGAAGCCGAAATTCATGCTGATGGTCGCCCTCAAAATAGAGAACGACGTCCACCATATGCTCAAGGATGCGCGGGCCGGCGATGGCGCCTTCCTTTGTCACATGGCCGACCAGCATCATGGCGCAGCCGTTCGTCTTGGCATAGCGCATCAGCAGGGAAGCGCATTCGCGCACCTGACTGACCGAGCCGGGGGCACTGGCCAGCTCTGGCCTGTACATGGTCTGAATGGAGTCGATGACGACATAGTCCGGCTGAATCGCATTCAGCTTTTCTTCAATGGCATCCATCGCGTTCTCCGCCAGCACCAGCATTTCATTTTCGTCCGCATGAAGGCGAAGGGCGCGGAGTTTGATCTGTCTGGCGCTTTCCTCGCCGGTCACATACAAAACGCGCTTGCCCATCCGTGACAGATTCGCGCAGACCTGCAAAAGCAGGGTGGATTTCCCGATGCCCGGCTCGCCGCCGACCAATAAAAGAGCGCCCTCCACCAAGCCGCCGCCCAGCACACGGTCTAATTCGCTGATACCGGTCTTTTGATAAATCTGTTCTCCTGCTTCGATTTGAGAAATCGGCAGTGCCTGACTGCCCGTCCCGCCGCGCTGCTTTTGCGGCTTTGCAGGAGCAGCGGCGGGCAGCGGTGTGCTCTCCTCCAAGGTGTTCCATGCACCGCATTCCGGGCATTTTCCGAGCCAGCGCGGCGTTTCATAGCCGCAGGCCGTGCAGGTGAACAGTGTTTTGACCTTCGCCATCGCTTCAGCGCCTCCGTCCTACATATCTGCTCCTATCATAACACAGAACGGCGCTTAAAATCCATACCAATCATTCGGTAAAAATATATTTCAACATCCGAATATGGATTGAAAGACGAACGCTTTTCCGATATAATAGGCGCGTATCCTGTTATTGGGAGGGTAATTATGCCCAAGGCTATGGATGATCCCCTGTTCGCAAAGGAGAAAACGCCCCGCGGACACGGCTTTATGGTCTGTCTTCTCATTTTTGCCTCGATTTGGGCGGTTTTGTTTCTGGTCAACCTTGTGCTGAATCGGCAGGTGCAGCTGATTTCGCAGCCCGTCACCCTTCCGTCTCTGCCGTCCGCCTTAGAGGGCTACAAGATTCTGCACATCAGCGACCTGCACGGCGTCCGCTTCGGCGCAGAGCAGACGGACTTACAGGCGGCCATCACAGGCATCAAATACAATGCAGTCTGCATTACGGGTGACTCGGTCGGCGCGGACGGCGATTTTACGCCGCTGATTGAGCTGATCGACCTGATTCCCGACGATATTCCCATCTTCCTGATTGCCGGCGATGAAGACCCTGCGCCGCTTCGGACATCGGCTGGAACCACAAACAATGTCAAGGCGGAATTTATCTTGGCCGCAGAAAAGCACGGCGCGACCTATCTGGATGCGCCCGTGGAAGTTCCATGCGGCAAGGGAACGATTTGGATATGCCCCGAATCCTTCTTTACACTTGATCTTCAGTCCATGTCCCGCGCCATTTCTTCTTACGAAGAGGAAATACGGACGCTGCCCGATTCGCAGGAAAAGGTCTTCGGGCTGAACATGGTCGAATACAGAAAGGATGTGCTGAATCGCATGGAGGAGGCGCAAAGGACGATGCTGTCCACGGACACCTGCGTTGTCCTGACCCATGCGCCGCTGACCGATGAGTCCGTCACCATGCTCCGCTCCTCGGAAAGCCGTGCTTCTTATGTGAAAGCCATTTCGCTGGTGCTGAGCGGGCATTACAACAACGGCCAATGCAGGCTTCCGCTGATTGGCGCCGTGTATCTGCCGAAGGCGCTCGGCGCAGAAAAAAGCGGCTGGTTCCCGCTCGGCACAACACTGTCCGGCCTGCAAACCGTGCATGGCATTTCGCAATATATCAGTCCGGGTCTCGGCGCGGCAAAAATATATTCCTTTCTGCCCATGCGCTTTTTCAACGTGCCCTGCGTTACCCTGCTGACCCTGACTGCTAAAATGACAAAATAAAGGATGATATCCATGAGCCAATTTCAAAACAGAGAGCTGAGCTGGATCAGCTTTAACGCCCGTGTATTAGAGGAAGCCTGCAATCAGGAAAATCCCCTGCTGGAACGCGGAAAATTCATCTCCATCTGCGAGAGCAATCTGGATGAGTTTTATATGGTGCGTGTCGGCGGCCTGGTGCGGGATTTAAAAACGAACTCCAAAAAAACAGACATTGCCGGATTGACCCCCGCCGAGCAGCTTGCGGAGATCAATCTGCGCGTCCGCGAGCTGGTGGAGCGGCAGTATCATATTTTGAATGCATATTTGAGCGACCTTGCGGATGCCGGCATTCATCTGCTGCCCATGCATGAGCTGAACCGCGAACAGCGCACATGGCTGTCCAATTATTTTGACCATAACATCGCGCCGCTTTTGACACCCCGAGCCATTGACATGAAGCGGCCGTTCCCGCTGCTGGCGGCCAAATGCCTGCATCTGGCACTTCTTTTGCCGCCCGCTGCCCGCGGAGAAATGATGCGCTTTGCGCTGCTCCCCCTTCCTCAGTCTATCGACAGGGTCATTATGCTGCCGATGGGCAAGGGACGCGCACGGGGCGTTTTGCTTGAAAATGCGGTGTCCGCATTTGCGTATAAACTCTTTGGCGGCGACCAGCCCATTGTTTGTCAGCCCTTCCGCCTGACGCGAAATACCGACTTTTTATATGACGACAGCAATGCGGATACGCTGATTGTTGAAATGCGCAAAAATTTAAAGCAGCGCAAATGGGGGCAGGTCGTCCGTTTGCAGGTGCCCAAGCGCTTTGACAGCCGGCTGCTTACGCGTCTCAAACGGTATCTGGACATTACGGACAATGAAGTGTTTGCTGTTTCCGGTCCGTTAAATCCGAGCTTTTTCATGAAGCAGATCGCCTTCTTGGAGGGCTTTGATGACCTACGCTTCCCCACCTTTTCTCCGCGCATCCCGCAGGCTGTCTCTGACGCGCCGGACATCTTTTCTGCCATCCGTCAGGGCGACATTTTCCTGCACCACCCTTACGACTCTTTTGCGCCTGTCATTCGCTTTGTCTCCGAAGCGGCTGATGACCCCAATGTTATGGCCATCAAACAGACGCTGTACCGCGTGAGCGGCAAAAGCCCCATTGTGGCCGCCCTGTCCCGCGCCGCCCGAAACGGCAAGCAGGTGACGGTGCTGATCGAGGTGCGCGCCCGCTTCGACGAGGAAAACAACATCAACTGGTGTCTGGCGCTGGAAAAAGCAGGCTGTCATGTCATCTACGGTGTTCCCAGCCTCAAGGCGCACAGCAAGATCACCTTAGTCATTCGGCGCGAGGAAAACGGCCTGAAACGTTATGTGCATTTGGGGACAGGCAACTATAACGACAGCACCGCCAAGCTGTACACCGATATGGGATTGTTTACCGCCGATGAAATCATCGGGCGGGACGCCGGCTCATTCTTTAATCAGCTGACCGGCTTTTCCGCCCTCTCCCCGCTTGAAAAGCTCTGTGCATCGCCGGAGGGCATCCGCAAAAAGCTGGATGAAATGATAGATAGGGAAATTGAAAATGCCGAACGGGATGAACCCTGCGGCATCATGGCCAAAATGAACGGGCTGACGGACAAACAGATGATTAAGCACCTGTACCGTGCTGCGGACGCAGGCGTTCCCGTGACGCTGATTGTGCGCGGGCCGTGCTGTCTGAAGGTCAAAAAGCACGACAACATCGAGGTGCGTTCCATTGTCGGCCGTTTCCTTGAGCATGCGCGGGTGTATTGCTTTGAAAACAGCGGCGAGCCTGCCGTGTTTCTCTCCTCCGCCGACCTGATGACCAGAAACCTTGACAAGCGCGTTGAGCTGCTCTTCCCCATTGAAAATATGTCCATCCGCAACCGTGTCTATAACGAGCTGATTTTGGAAAAGCGCGACAACATGAAGGCTTGGATCATGGGCAAAGACGGGAGCTACGCACGGGCGGAGCGGACAGAGCCGCTCGTCAACGCACAGGAAACCGACATTCCGTATTGACAATTAAAAGATTTTCGGCATATAATAGCTTTGGCAATGAGCGGGAAAAAAGTCCGCGCTTCATGCCGCTTCAGAGAAGATGCGCCGATGGGCTGCAAGCGCATCTGCGGCAGACGGACAGTGCCCCCGTGAGCCGTGCGGAGGAAAATGAAAGTATTCCGCACCGTATAGGCTGCGTTATCGGCCGCTTCACTTTTCTGCGGAGTGGATGCAAGTGTTCGTTTTGAGCGCCTGTCTCTGATGAAAGAGACGGGCGCTTTTCCATTTTAATTTAAGGCGATTGGAGGCTTTGAATGTTTGACCAGCTTCGGACGGATATAGACGCCGTCCTTTCGCGTGACCCGGCTGCGCACAGCAGGATGGAAGTGCTTTTGTGCTATCCCGGCGTGAAGGCGCTGATTCGCCATCGTGTGGCGCACAAGGCATATGTTAAAGGTCATTTTCTGCTTGCCCGCATGATCAGCGCCCGCACAAGGCGCAAAACAGGGATCGAGATTCACCCCGGCGCACAGATAGGCAACGGTCTGTTCATTGACCACGGCAGCGGCGTCGTCATCGGCGAGACCACCATCATCGGCGATGATGTCACACTGTATCAGGGTGTGACATTGGGCGGCACGGGCAAGGACACGGGAAAGCGCCATCCGACCATCGGCAGCCATGTCACCATCGGCGCCGGCGCAAAGGTATTAGGACCAATCACCATCGGCGACCATGTGAAGGTCGGCGCCGGCGCCATTGTGCTCAAGGATGTGCCGGATCACTGCACGGTGGTCGGAAATCCCGGCCGCATCGTCCGGCAAAAGCAGAAGACGTCCGATATTGACTTGGAACACGGCAACCTGCCCGACCCCATGCTGGAAAGAGTCGAGCATCTGGAAAGCGCACTGCATTCCTATCAGGAGGAGCGCAATTGCAGCCGGTGTCCCGAACTGAATTGCGAAAAACGAAAAGAAAGTCAGGAGGAGGAGGAGGAGCATCATGAAAATCTATAACAGTCAGTCCCGTCGCAAGGAAGAGTTCGTTCCCGTTCATGAGGGCGAGGTGCGCATTTACGCCTGCGGTCCCACCGTCTATAATTATTTTCATGTCGGCAATGCACGTCCGTTTATCGTGTTTGACGTGCTTCGCCGCTATCTGGAGCATCGCGGCTATAAGGTCACCTTCGTCCAGAACTTCACCGACATTGACGACAAAATGATTAAACGCGCAAACGAAGAGCATATCACTGTCAAGGAGCTTGGCGACCACTTCATTGAGGAGTATTTCAAGGATGCCAAGGCGCTCGGCATTCGTCCCGCCACGGTGCATCCCCGCGCTACGGAGCATATCGGCGACATCATCAAGCTCATCAAAACGCTTCAGCAGAAGGGCTTGGCCTACGAAGTGAACGGCGATGTGTATTACGATACCAAGGCGTTCCCCGGCTACGGCAAGCTTTCCGGCCAGAACTTGGATGATTTGGAGGCGGGCGCCCGCATTGAGGTGGATGATATTAAAAAAAATCCCGCCGACTTTGCACTGTGGAAGGCGGCCAAGCCCGGCGAACCGTCTTGGCCGAGCCCGTGGGGGCAAGGACGTCCCGGCTGGCACATCGAATGCTCTGCCATGAGCATGAAGTATCTCGGCGAAACCTTTGACATCCATACAGGCGGCAAGGATTTGCTCTTCCCCCATCATGAAAACGAAATTGCCCAGTCAGAGGGCGCGACCGGCAAACCCTACGTACACTATTGGATGCACAACGGCTTTATCAACATCGATAATGAAAAAATGTCCAAGTCGGCCGGAAATTTCTTCACCGTCCGCGATATTTTGAAGGAATTTGCCGCTGAGGACATCCGCTTCTTCATGCTGTCCGCGCATTACAGAAGTCCCATCAATTTCAGCCGTGACATGATTGCTCAGGCACACGCCTCCTTGATGCGCCTGTACACCGCCCGCGACCATCTGCGATTCCTTCTGGAACACGCTCAGGAACGCGAATTGACTGCCGAAGAGACCGCGTTTATCGGGCGTGTTCATGAAAACGCCGCGCACTTTGACGAGGCGATGGATGATGACCTGAACACGGCAGACGCCATCGGTGCTCTGTTCTCCCTTGTGCAGGATGCCAACGTGTCCCTGACCGCTGACAGCGCAAAGGAGGCCGTTAAGACGGCGCTGGATACGCTGCTCGGCCTGTGCGATGTGCTGGGACTTTTGATGCAGAAGGCCGAGGACACATTGCCTCAGAATGTGCAGACCCTTCTTGACGCCCGTGCCGCTGCCCGCAAAAGCAGGGAATGGAAGCGCTCCGACGAACTGCGCGATGAAATCAAGGCGCTGGGCTATATCGTCGAGGACACGGCGCAAGGACAAAAGGTTAGAAAAAGCGTGTAATTTCGGAGGGTTTTATGCGCTATCGAAAAACGGCTGCTTCACCAAACACGGGCGGCATGTCCGAAGGGGAGTCGCCCGCCGAGCGGGAAGCCTTTGAGCAGCTTGTTCGGGACTATCGTCAGAGCATGGAAAAGCTGGAAGAAATCATCATGCCGGAGGTTGTCAGGAAACGCCTCTGGCGAGCCGAGCATTCAGGCGCATTTGCCCGATGGCTGCAAAGGCCGGATGCTCGATTTCGTCCGTGGGCGCGCATAGGGCTTGTCTTTCTCTGCATTGTCTTTACTTGTTTTGTGACGCAGTCTGTTTGGAACGCCCGCATTCCCTCTTTTTCCTATGTCCTGATGCATCAGCCGGTCGTCAGCGTTGCCGAAAAAGATGAGCTTTCGTCTGTACAGGAGACCGTTTCCGTCAATACAGCCTCAGCCGAGGAACTCATTGCCCTGCCCGGCATCGGCGCCGCCCTTGCGCAGCGGATCGTCGCCGAAAGGGAAGCGAACGGTGCTTTCCGCTTTCCGGAGGATTTGCTGGCCGTTTCCGGCATCGGCACAAAAAAGTTAGAGGCCATCCGCACACTGATAGACTTTGACGAATACCAATAGGCGAAGCGTGTCTCAAACAAACAGGCACGCTTTTTTCGCTGTCCGTTGTTGAGCTATAATACATAGGTAACACCAAAGGGAAGAGAAAAGAGAACTCATGTGGTAGAATAGCAAGTAGCAACAAACCAGCCATCACAGAG
>CAVFWQ010000077.1:0-10188 GCA_963626285.1 bacterium
ATATATATATATATGATATGGTATAATTTCAAGTGATTTTGGTCCGCAGACTGTCTGCGGAAAGAAAAAGAGAGGATGGATATCCATGAAAAAAACGACCGCCCTTCTTTTGACCCTGATGCTGATGCTGGGCTGCGCATCCGCCTTTGCGGAGGCCGCTGCAACGGAAACGGCATGGATAACGCTGGAATTTGACGACTTTACCATTGACGTGCCGGAGGACATTGTCGGGCAAAGCGGCGAAAAAGAAGAAAATGCCGTATTTCTGATTTTGTATCCGAACTATGATGAGACCGCTTCGTTTGCGGCGAACATCAACTTTGTCTGGTCGTCTGCGGTGCAGGATTTTTCCGATACCGACCCTGAAGCCTACGGGCAGTATGTGATGGAAGCGTCCTATGCGCAGGTCAACCAAATCGGCGTCACGACAGCGAACGAAACGCTGATGAGCGCGGCTGCGGATGAGGTCTGCGGCAAGCCCGCCATGAGCATGATGTATGCCGCACAGTGCGATTATGCCGCGCTCGGCGGCGGGCAATGCACGTTGTACACCATACAGACGCAGATTTCCGATGATGCGTTCGGCACATACACGATTACCGTCAGCCTTGCGGACGACAGCATCAACGACATGGAGCTGCTGACGCTCATTGAAGAAATCATCAACTCCATTCAGTGGACAAAGTAAGCGGATCATCGAATGCATATCCTCTGCCGGCCTGCTTTTTGCACGCCGGCTTTTTTTCGCCCTTTTAAGCGCTGAAAATGCAGGAAAAACAAGCGTTTTTGGGTGAAAAACATTCGGCTGTAATATTCCATTTCGGGGCGTTTTGTGATATAATTGATATGATGGTGCGGGGTATGCCCTGTGCCGTTTTCAAAGCGACAAACGGAGGATATTTCATGGCTGATGCGTTCAATGCCGTCCCGCAGGCGGCTGAGTATGATGCTTCTCAAATTCAGGTGCTGGAGGGGCTGGAGGCGGTGCGCAAGCGCCCCGGCATGTACATCGGTTCGACCGACGTACGCGGTCTGCATCATCTGGTGTATGAGATCGTGGATAATGCCATTGACGAGGCACTGGCGGGCTACTGCACGGAAATTCATGTGGCGCTGCACAAGGACGGCTCTGTGTCCGTCCTGGATAACGGGCGAGGCTTTCCGGTCGATTTGCATCCCAAGATGCACCGTCCGGCGGTCGAGGTCTGCCTGACGGTGCTGCACGCGGGCGGCAAGTTCGGCGGCAAGGGCTACAAGGTGTCCGGCGGCCTGCACGGCGTGGGCGCATCCGTGGTGAACGCCCTGTCCTCGCATATGCGCGTCGAGGTGCGCACGGGCGGCAAGGTGTATGAGCAGGAATATAACCGCGGCAAGATAGCATACGATTTGCGCGTCATCGGGGAAACGCAGCAGACGGGCACCTATGTCCGCTTCTGGCCGGATATCCGCAGCGCGGAAAACCCGGACGGCGTGTTTGACGAGGGCATCGCCTTCCAGTTTGACGTGCTGAAGGTGCGCCTGCGCGAGATGGCCTTCCTGAACAAGGGCATCCGCATCGTGTTTGTGGACGAGCGCCCGGAAGAGCCGCTGGAGCGCGTGTTCCACTATGAGGGCGGTCTGCGCGAGTTCGTCAAATATCTGAATAAACATAAAGAGGTTCTGTTCCCTGAGCCGATTTACGCCGAGGGCGTGAAGAACGATGTCACGGTCGAGGTGGCGCTTCAGTACAACGATTCCTACGCCGAAAATATTTATGCCTTTGCCAACAACATCCATACGCCGGAGGGCGGCACGCATTTGACGGGCTTTATTCAGGCGCTGACGCGGGTCATCAACGACTACGGGCGGAAATACAAAATTCTGAAGGACGCGGACGCCAACCTTAAATCCGACGATGCGCGGGAAAGTCTGGCCGCCATCGTGTCCGTCAAGATGCCAGAGCCGCAGTTTGAGGGGCAGACCAAGTCCAAGCTGGGCAACAGCGAGGTGCGCGGCATCGTGGATTCCGTGGTGAGCGACAGCCTCTCCACCTTCTTTGAGGAAAACCCCGCCGTGTCGCGGACGATTTTGGAGCGCTGCCTCGGCGCGGCGCGGGCGCGTGAGGCGGCGCGCAAGGCGCGTGAACTGACGCGCAGAAAGAGCGTCCTGGAGAGCGGCTCGATGCCGGGCAAACTGGCGGACTGCTCCGAGCGCGACCCTGCGAAATGCGAAATTTTCATGGTTGAGGGCGATTCCGCAGGCGGCAGCGCCAAGACGGGACGCGACCGCCATTTCCAAGCCATCCTGCCCCTGCGCGGCAAAATTTTGAACGTGGAAAAGACGCGGCTGGACAAAATCCTGCTCAATCAGGAAATCAAGAATATGATTACCGCCTTCGGCTGCGGCATCGGCGCGGATTTCAACATCAGCAAGCTGCGCTACCACCGCATCGTCTGCATGACCGATGCCGATGTGGACGGCGCGCACATCCGCATCCTGATGCTGACCTTCTTCTACCGCTATATGCCGGAGCTGATTAAGCAGGGCTATGTATACAGCGCCATGCCGCCGCTTTATAAGGTGACAAAGGGCAAGCAGGAGCATTACGTCTACAATGACGATGAGCTTCAGCAGCTTCTGGATAAGCTGGGGCGCGATTCAAAGCCCGAAATTCAGCGCTATAAGGGCTTGGGCGAAATGAGCAGCGAACAGCTCTGGACGACCACCATGAATCCGGAAACCCGCACCATGAAGCAGTTCACCCTGTCGGATGCCATCGCCGCGGACGAGATTTTCACCCTCCTGATGGGCGATAAGGTCGAGCCTCGCCGCGAATTTATCGAGCAGAACTGCAAGATGGTCACCGATTTAGACCTGTAATTCCTGAAAGGATTTCGAATAGAATGAGTGATATCCAAGATCGTCTTCTGCCCGCAGACCTTGAAACGGAGATGAAAACCTCGTTCATCGCCTACGCGATGGCCGTCATCATCAACCGCGCCCTGCCCGATGTGCGCGACGGCTTAAAGCCCGTGCATCGCCGTATTTTGTACGACATGAACGAGCTGGGCATGACGCCGGACAAGCCCTTCCGCAAGTCCGCCCGCATCGTGGGCGACGTGCTGGGCAAGTTCCATCCGCACGGCGACGCCTCCGTCTATGACGCGATGGTGCGTCTGGCGCAGGACTTTTCCATCCGCTATATGCTGGTGGAGGGTCAGGGCAACTTCGGCTCCGTGGACGGCGACAGCGCGGCGGCCATGCGTTATACGGAAGCCCGCATGAGCAAAATCTGCACCTGGCTGATGGCGGACATCGACAAGGATACCGTCGATTTCATGCCGAACTTCGATGAGACCCTCATGCAGCCGACCGTTCTGCCCGCCCGCTTTCCGAATCTGCTGGTCAACGGCTCTCAGGGCATTGCCGTCGGCATGGCGACCAACATCCCGCCGCACAACCTGGGCGAGGTCATTGACGGTGCTGTCTGCCTGATCGATAACCCCGATGCGGGTCTGGACGAGCTGATGCAGCATATCAAAGGGCCGGATTTCCCGACCGGCGGCGTGATTCTGGGGCTGTCCGGCATCCGCGAGGCGTATTATACGGGACGCGGCCGCATCATCGTCCGCGCCAAGAGCGAAATCGAAACCATGCCCAACAACCGCGACCGCATTGTCATTACGGAAATCCCGTACATGGTCAACAAGGCGCGGCTGATTGAAAAAATGGCGGAGCTGGTGCATGAAAAACAGCTGGACGGCATCAGCGATATCCGTGATGAATCCGACCGCAAGGGTATGCGCATCGTCATTGAATTAAAGCGAGATGTGCAGCCCGCCGTGGTGCTGAATTATCTGTACAAGCACACGCAGCTTCAGGACACCTTCGGCGCTATCATGATCGCGCTGGTGGACGGCGTGCCAAAGTGCCTGTCCCTGCGCGATATGCTGTACTACTATATCCGCCATCAGGAGGATGTCGTCACCCGCCGCACCAAGTACGACCTTGACAAGAACAAGGCCCGCGCCCATATCTTGGAGGGTCTGCTCAAGGCGCTTCAGAATATCGATGAGGTCGTTCATATCATCCGCACCAGTAAGGATACGCCGTCCGCCAAGGACGCCCTGATGGAGCGCTTCATGTTCTCGGACAAGCAGGCGCAGGCCATTTTGGATATGCGTCTGGCTCGTCTGACCAATCTGGAAAGCGACAAGCTGCAGGCGGAGTATGAGGAAATCGAAAAGCAGATTGCCTACCTTAATTCCCTGCTTGAAAACCATGACCTGCTCATGGGCGTCATCAAGGATGAGCTGCTCGTCATCAAGGAAAAGTTTGCCGACCCGCGCCGGACGGAGCTGTCCCCCGTTGAAGGCGAAATCGACATCGAGGATTTGATCGCCGAGGACGATATGGTGGTCACGCTGACGCATTTCGGTTATGTGAAGCGTCTGTCCAAGTCCACCTACCGCGCTCAGAACAGGGGCGGCAAGGGCATTGCCGCCATGACGACCCGCGAGGAGGACTATGCCGAGCAGATCCGTGTGGTGCATACCCATGCGGACATTCTGTTCTTCACCAACTGCGGCCGCGTGTACACCCTCAAGTGCTATCAAATCCCCGAAGCCGGCCGCACGGCGCGCGGAACGGCCATCATCAACCTTTTGCAGCTTCAGACGGGTGAAAAGGTCACCACTATGATTCCCGTGCCGCGCACCGAAAAGGGAAAATATCTGATGATGGCGACCCGCAACGGTCTGATTAAAAAGACTCCGCTGGACGAGTTCTCGAACCTGCGCAAGGCCGGTCTGAACGCCATTGTCCTGACAGAGGGCGATGAACTGATCGGCGTGGAGCTGACGAACGGCAGCAATGCGCTGATGCTCGGCACGCACAACGGCCGCGCCATCCGTTTTGACGAGGGCGATGTCCGCTCGATGGGGCGCATCAGCCGCGGCGTCCGCTCCATCCGGCTGGACGGGGGCGACCGAGTGATTTCCCTGTCCGTCATCGAGGCGGGCGCACTGGTGCTGACCATCTCGGAGAACGGCTACGGCAAGCGCTCCGACCCCGATACCTACCGCGAAACGAGCCGCGGCGGGAAGGGCGTGATTGCAATGGGGCTGAACGAAAAGACAGGGGCGCTGGCCGCGCAGCTCATGGTGCAGGAGGATGAGGACATCCTGCTGATTACCGATGACGGCACGATTATCCGCACACCCGTGCGCGATATCCGCATCGCCGGCCGCGCCACGCAGGGCGTCCGCCTGATGCGCGTGGCGGAAAGCAGCCGCATCGTGGGCGTTGCCCGCGCCGAGACCGAGGAGGAGGATGAGCCGGAAACGCCGGACACGGCGTCCGCGTCTGAGGCAGCGGAGGAGACAGAAGAAGAAAATACCGTCTCCGTGAACGAGACCCCCGATACGGATAACGATATTTAACCATAGGACAGAGGGGGCGAAGGCGTTACGTCTTCGCCCCATTCATATTTTTCATTTTATAATGAGGATGCTTATGTCACAGAAGCAAAAAACACTGGTCGGCGGCGTATCCGTGTTGGCGCTGGCCGGGCTTATCTGCAAGGTAGTCGGGGTGCTGTACCGCATCCCGCTGGCCGCGTATATCGGCGGCGAGGGGCTGGGACTGTATTCCAAGGTGTTCCAGTCCTATAACCTGCTGCTGACGATTTCCTCAGCCGGTATTCCCGTTGCCATCTCCCGCATGGTCAGCCATTATGTCACCCGCGATGACCCGCGCACGGCTCGGCGGATATTTCTGGTCGCTTTGTGGACGCTGACCGCGCTCGGGCTGATGGCCGCTGTTTGTTTGGCGGCGGGCAGCCAGGCGATGGCTGATTTTGCAGGCGCGCCGGAAATCGGCATCGGCTATGTCGCCATTGCGCCGAGCCTGCTCCTCGTTTGCATCATGAGCGCCCTGCGCGGCTATATGCAGGGGCATCGCAAAATGATGCCCACGGCGATTTCGCAGCTCATAGAGCAGGTCGGGAAGCTGGCAGTTGCCCTGCCCTTGGCGATTGCGGGCATGAACAAAGGCGGCGCGGCGCTGGGCGCGGCGGGGATGCTGCTGGGCACGTCTATCGCAGAGGCGGCGGCGCTGGTGTTCATGATGATTGCACACCTTCGCGCACGCGGAGAATTTGCCGCCATTCGGCAAAATCCAGGCTGCGAAGAGCTGAGCATCCCCTTCATCGGCAAGCGGCTTCTGTTCATCGCCGTCCCCATCACCATCGGCGCGTGCATCGTGCCGCTGGCTGGGTGGATTGACAGCTTTATGGTGACGAATCTGATGGAGGCGGACGGCATGGCGCATCAGGAGGCCGTCATCCGCTACGGGCTGTATTCGAGCGTTGTTCTGTCGCTGATTAACGTGCCGACTGCCGTTGCGATGGCGGTCAGCACTAACCTTGTGCCGGATATTTCGTCCGGCTGTGCGAGGGGAGACAGGGAGTATGTCGCCAAGGAGAGCCTGACGGGGCTTCGGCTGGCGGCAGTCATCGGCTATCCGTGCGCCGTCGGCATGAGCCTGATGGCCAAGCCCATCCTTTATCTGCTGTTCTCTGCGAAATATACCGCGGCGCAGCTTGATTTGGCGGCGCAGATTTTGGAGCTGAGCGCTCTGACCATCGGTCTGTTCACCTTGGTGCAGGCGACAAGCGGCATTTTGCAGGGCTGCGGCAGGCAGCGCATCCCCATGTACACTTTGGCGGCGGGCGTGGCCTGCAAAATCCTGCTGAATTGGCTGCTCATCGGCACGCCGGACATCAACATCCACGGCGCGCCCATTGCGTCCTTGGTCTGCTACTTTGTCAGCATGGTGCCGAACCTGTATTTTGTGCAAAAATATACGGGCTGCCGCCTGGATGTGAAGGAGCTGCTCGTGCAGCCGGGCTTGGCTACGGCGCTCATGGCGGTTGTTGTCCTTATTTTGAGGACGATGCTCGGCGCAGAGCGCCTGAATCATTCCTTCCTTTTGACCGGCCTTGTCGTCCTGTGCGCCGTCCTTGCCTATGCCGCGTCCGCGCTGCTGCTCGGCGCGGTGAAACGGGAGGACTTGCCTGCGAAACTGAAACGGTTTGCGAGAAAATAAACAGTCGGCCATATATAAAAGGGCTGCCTCCTTTGCTTTTTTCAAATCAGTTTGAGACAGCCCCTCTCGTTTTCGCATCGGCTCAGATGTTTGAAGCCGCACCGCCCCAAAAGACCATGTTTTCCAAAGAAGACATGGTCTTTCAGACTGTCGAAAAAGTCCGCAGACATTTGGGGGGATGCATGAAGGGGCCGTAGCCCCTTCATATTTTATCGTATCGACCGGCTTTGCCGGTCGTGCGGGGTGATTTTTCGGAGCGTCAGCGCAGAAAAATCATTTTCTCAGCCTTGCCATGCAGGATGAATTGCTTCATCCTGCATGGAGCGTGTCAAAAACGCAGTTTTTTGACACGCAGATTTTAAGATATTCTTAAAATCATATTCAGCACTCTGCGCACGCTCGTCCTGACATCCTCGATATCCAGCTTGCCTTCATCGATCATCCTGAGCGTATGCTCCGGCATACCGCAGCCCATCTTGATGTCATTGCCCGCTGCAATTTCGCGCCATTGTTCGCCGTGCGTGAACCAGTCTGTGGTCACGGCACCGTCAAAGCCCCATTCGCCGCGCAGGATGTCCGTTAAAAGGTCGCGGTTTTCGGAAGCGCGGGTGCCGTTGAGAATATTATAAGAACTCATGACCGTTATCGGCTTGGCTTCTTTGACGCAGATTTCAAACGCCTTGAGATAGATTTCACGCAGGGCGCGTTCGGACAGGCGGGAGTCTGATTCGCGGCGATTCGTTTCTTTGTTGTTGCAGGCAAAATGTTTGAGCGAAGCGGCCACGCCGACGCTCTGAATGCCGCGAATCATCGCCGAGGCCAGCTTGCCGGCGACCAGCGGGTCTTCGGCATAGTATTCAAAGTTTCGGCCGCACAGAGGGCTTCTGTGAATATTGATAGCGGGCGCAAGCCACACGCCGAAGCCGTTTTCCGCCACCTCTTCCGCAGCGGCATGACCGACCTGCTCAATCAGCTCTTCGTCCCATGTGCAGGCCAGCAGCGTGGCGCACGGGAAAGCTGTCGTATGAACGCCGCATTCGGGCTCAATGCGAAGACCCGCCGGTCCGTCTGCCGTCATCACGCTGGGGATGCCGAAGGCAGCCTGATTGCCGAAACCAAATGTATTCGCACAGCCCCGATTCGGCTGTCCGCAAAGGAGATAGACAAGCTGCTCGCTGCTCATCTTTTCAATCAATGCATCGACCGAGACCTTGCCCTCATATACATCCATGAGGGTCGGATTCTCGCCGAAGGCAAAGTCCGCTGCCTGCTGCAATGCTCTCGGCTGCTGACCGTCAAACGGATATTCCTTGTCCTCAATGGGCTCGGCAGGGCCATTGTCCGGCATATTTTCATAAGTGCCGTCGGCACACAAACGCCTTTTGAGATTATGCGGAATGCACTTCGCCGAAAGCTGAGAAAGAATTGCCGGTTCATCCAATGTATAAGTGAACGGTATCTTCTCCGTATCCTCCACATTTGAGCCGATATAGAAGGAGTATTCGCCCGCTTCCAGCAGATAGGCGGATTTTCGCACCTTGCCTACATCGTCATAGCAGGCAAAGCATTCGCGGTCAAACCGGATGGCCACTGTGCATTTTTCGTTCGGCGCAAGCAGGGGCGTTTTCTGGAAGCCGACCAGCACATATTTCGGCTTGCCGAGCTTGCCCTGCGGGGCGGAGCAATAGACCTGCACCACGTGACGGCCGGCGGCATGGCCTGTGTTTTCGACATCGGCAGTGACAGTCATCTGTCCGTTTTCTTCGGTCATATGCGCGGTGCCGATTTTGAAATCCGTATAGCTCAGGCCGTAGCCGAAGGGATAGCAGACCTTTTCGCGTGCGCCGGCAATGGTTTCAAAATAGCGATAGCCGACATAAATGTCGTCCTCATATTCAACGTAGTCGGGGGATTCATTAAAATTCGCGGACGACGGATAGGCCGCAAAATCCGTGGCAAAGGTGTCGGTCAGGTGACCGCTTGGGCATACATCGCCGCACAGCACATCGGCCATCGCCCTGCCGCCCTCCATGCCGCCCTGCCACGCAAGCAGCGCGGAGGAGATGCGCGCATCCTTCTTAAACCAGACGGTATCCATCATACCTCCCGTATTCAGCACAACGCCGATGCGCGGGAAGGCTTGCTTGACGGCTTCCACCATGTTCCATTCCTCACGGCTCAGGAAAAAATCGCCGTCAAAGGCCGTCCCAGTGCGGTCATAGCCTTCACCGGAAAAGCGGCTGATGGTAATCAGCGCGGTGTCGGTAAAGGCTCTCGCGCTTTGCAGCAATTCTTCGGGAAGAGCCGGCTCCTTGATGCAGCCCGGCTGTTCGCCCGATGCATAGCGTTCCGCGATATAATCATGATAATAAGCGGACAGCGCGTCAAACAGAGTGATTTTTCCTTCTGATTCCTTTTCGCTCAGGCCGTCATACAGGCTGCGCACATAGGCGACCGTGACATCGCCGCTTCCTCCGCCGCCCTTGACATAATCGGCCTGCGCCTTGCCGAATACGGCGATCTTCCCGCCCTTTTGGAGCGGGAACAGCGCATTTTCATTTTTGAGCAGCACCATGCCCTCTGCGGCGGCCTTTCTGGAAAGCGCACGATGCTCCGCAGAGCCTGTCACGCGCATCATACGGCCGTTCAGGGGCGTTCCGGGCATAAAACGAACTCGCTGCCATTTCTTCTCAGTCATCATGTAATCACTCCCATAGATTTATTCGCATGTTACCATCAATGTGAATGCCCCTTCCGCATTCAGCGTTTCATTGGCGGGCATAATGATACATTGTCGTTTTCCCAACTTGGTAACTGCGTTTGTACTTATGTGTGCGGAATCTCTAATCTGTGATTGATTCATGTTTTGTCAATCAGGCGTTTCCATCGCTTTGAATCATGAACGGCCATTATATTTAACCATTCCTTTCACAATATCTTTGCGAACCATTGTATCATGAATATCTCATGATTATCAAGAGTGTTTTGATGTAAATCCTCGGCGGCAGTGTTGAGCTATAATACATAGGTAACACCAAAGGGAAGAGAAAAGAGAACTCATGTGGTAGAATAGCAAGTAGCAACAAACCAGCCATCACAGAG
>CAVFWQ010000078.1:0-10177 GCA_963626285.1 bacterium
GCCATCTGCAATGTGGCTTCTTTGACAGGCTGGCGCTGCGTTTCCACAGCGGCTGTTTGATTTTGTTCTGATTCGCGCTGCGCCAGAAGACCGTCACGATAAGCCCATGCTTCGCTGTACCCGTTTTCACCTTCAAACACGGGCAAAGCCTGAATGTCCGCATCGGTCACTTCACGATACACATTGTTCCCAAAGTTCCTGGCCACCGTGTCGGCACTGTCGCCGTTGTGCATCCAAAAAATAACATCCGGCGTGCTGAATTGTTCAAGATTCCAGCCGCTCGGCATATAGTCCGTGTTGAAGGGAACGCGGGCGACGGGGATGAAACCCAATCCGGAATAGAATTTCGAGAGTTTTCCGTCAAAATTATCCAGCTTGTTTCCGCCGTTGGCGAGGGCCGTAATGACGAGCTCGGCAGAAGCGCCTTTTGCGGTGCTGCTGTTGCTTTTGAATACGGCGAAGATATTGCCGTTTTCTTCGCCCTGCGTACCAATGGCAACGCCCGCCATGCCGTCAGGAGAAAGAAAGGTCTTGGCGCCCTTTTCTTGCAGGGCTTCAACACTCTGAGCATCGACATACGCGCCGCGGGGATTGCCTGCCTTTCCTTCATCAAGCGCATGAGAAAAGCGCTGCAGGTCGGCATCCGAAGATTCGAGATGCAGCTCTGTAACGCCTTTTTGTGTTAAATTATTCCTTCCGCTTTCGCTCAGAAATCCTGTAAAGATTCCGCTATTCCCCTGTCTGTTCGAAGCGGCCACAGCCCCCGTTGAGGCCAACGTTCCTTGGGTGTCGTCCGCAGGTCTTCCCGAATCCCATCTATCATTGCCCTGTACGCTGGATTCGTTTCCTTGTTCAGAAACACGGTTATCTGCTCGTCCGTCAGTTCGTCCAGATGCTGAAGATAGTTGTCCACCGTGATTTCCGCCATTTGCATCAGCCTCCTTGCCCTGATTATACAATGCCCGTTTCTGCGCGTCAAGCATATGAGTCGGCTAACGGTCTTTGTCCCTGCTGCCGTGCACAGTTTTTTTGTCAGTGCTGGTTTTTTATGCACATGACATGCCCATCCGATCAAGCGTTTTTTAAAAGTCTAAGGGTTGATTTGCCCCTACACCCTTGCGAAAGTTATGGCTGACGGAATGCCATGCTCTAACGTCAGTCCAATGCGTTCCCGCTGCCAGATTTCTCAGTGGCGGCAAAAATCTTCGATTTCGTGTCGGCTGTCGCAATTGGCAATGCCCCCAATGGCCATCGCGATGATTTCGAAAAGATTATGCCGTACCTGAGCCCGCCGGCGCGTTTCCGTTATGCTGCTGAAGCCTTCCTTCATCATGTCAACTACATCGGTGGTAATTTTGACAGAGTATGCAGAAAATCCTTTTGGTAATGGCTTTGTACTCATTGAAACAATTTCGTAATGTAACGGTGGGGTCGTGAGAGTCAAGGTTTCGTTTTTGCTTGCGGGAATGTTTCCTTTGCGGTATAATATATGCGATACTCCGCTCGGAGGGGTGAAACGCATGTCACAAGTAACGAAGCGTGCGCTGGAACAGTCGCTGAAAAATCTGCTGTTGAAAAAGCCGCTGACGAAGATCACAATCAACGACATTGCCGAGGACTGCGGCATCAACCGCATGACCTTCTATTACCATTTCAAGGATATTTATGACCTTGTTGAATGGTCGTGCCTCGAAGATGCGCGCAAAGCGCTGGAGGAAAAGAAAACCTACAAAACGTGGCAGCAGGGCTTTATCCGGCTCTTTGAATCCGTGTGCGAAAATAAGCCGTTTATCATGAATGTCTATCGCTGCGTGCACCGCGAGCAGGTGGAAAAATACCTAAAGCCGCTGGTGGACAATCTGCTGCTGGGCGTAATCAACGAAGAGGCCGCGGGCATGACCGTGCGCGATGAGGACAAAGCGTTTATCGCGCAAGTCTATTCGTATATGTTCGTCGGGCTGATGCTGGACTGGATTCGAGACGAGATGCGGGAGAATCCCGAAGTGCTGGTCAACCGCCTGGCGCTGATATTGAAGGGCACCGTTTCGCAGGCGCTCGGCAGATTCAGAATGTGATTTCATCATTTTCCCCGCTTTGATAAAAAAATCAGCACTTCCGTGTCCCGTGATAAAATTCTTATCATGGGACATTTTCTGTTTATTGCGGATTTTTTTCGCGAAGATATAATAAAATCATCAAGCAAAGACGGGAGGAAATGATTCATGTATTATTCCGCAGGCACTTATGAATCCTTTGCACATCCGGAGAAGCCGGAAGGTGTCGATAAAAAATCGGCATATATCATCGGCACGGGTCTGGCTGGACTCACCGCGGCGTTCTATCTGGTTCGCGACGGTCAGATGAAGGACGAGCACATCCACCTTCTGGAGAAGCTCGATTTGGCGGGCGGCAGCTGCGACGGCCGCAAGGACGTGACCAAGGGCTTCTTCATGCGCGGCGGCCGCGAGATGGACAATCATTTCGAGGTCATGTGGGACACCTTCCGCGACGTTCCCTCGATTGAAACGCCGAACGTCTCGGTACTCGATGAATACTACTGGCTGAACAAGCACGACCCCAACTATTCCCTCTGCCGCGCAACGGTCAATCGCGGCGAGGACGCGCATACCGACCGCAAATTCGAGCTTGACCGTGATTCCGCGCTCGCGCTTTCGAAGCTGTTCATGACCCCCGAAAAGGATTTGGAGGACAAGAAGATTTCCGATGTGCTGCCGGATTCCTTCTGGAGTACGAATTTCTGGCTCTATTGGCAGACGATGTTCGCGTTCCAGCGCTGGTCGAGCGCGCTGGAAATGAAGCGCTACCTGTGCCGCTACGTCCATCATATCGATGGGCTGCCGGATTTCAGCGCGCTGCGGTTCACCAAGTACAACCAGTATGAGAGCATGATCCTGCCGCTGGCCAGATATCTGGAAAGCCACGGTGTGAAGATTGAATACGGCATGGACGTAAAGAACGTCGTGATTGCGCACGAAGGCGATAAGATGATCGCCAGGCAAATCGTGTATGTCAAGGACGGAGAAACCCATACGATTGACCTGATTGAGGACGACCTCGTATTCATCACCAACGGCTGCTGCACCGATACCTCCTGCTACGGAGACCAGACCCACGCACCCGACTTATCCGGCATTGAAAACGGCAAAGGCGAATCATGGGATATGTGGAAGGCGATTGCGGCGCAGGCGACGCACGGCGAATTCGGCAATCCCGAAGCGTTCTGCTCGGACGTGGACGCGACGAACTGGATGAGCGCGACCGTTGCGACCTCTGACGAGGAAATCATCCGCCACATCATGAACATCTGCAGGCGCGACCCGCGCACCGGCAAGGTGACCACCGGCGGCATCGTGACCGTCAAGGACAGCACGGACAACTGGTATCTCTCGTGGACGATTAACCGCCAGCCGCAGTTCAAATCCCAGGACAGGAACATGGTGCTCGTCTGGCTGTATTCGCTGAATACCAACAACGAAGGCAATTACGTCAAAAAGGCGATGCGCGACTGCACAGGCGAGGAGGTCTGCCGTGAGTGGCTGTATCACATCGGCATCCCTGAGGAGCACATCGAAGCGCTGGCGCATGAGAAGTGCAACACAACCACCTGCTTCATGCCCTACATCAATGCCTTCTTCCAGCCGCGCAAAGAATCAGACCGCCCGAAGGTCGTGCCGGACGGCGCGGTGAACTTTGCCTTCGTCGGTCAGTTCGCCGAAACCCCGCGCGACACAATCTTCACCACCGAGTATTCGATGCGCACCGGTATGGAATCGGTGTATACGCTTTTGAACGTCGACCGCGGCGTGCCGGAGGTCTGGGGCAGCAAATACGATGTGCGCGAACTGCTCCGTGCGTGCTATTACGCGCTGGACAAAAAGCCGCTGACGGACGCAAAACTATCGCTGATTGAAAAGGAAGCGATGAGAATTGCACTGAAGAAAGTACACGGAACGGATATTGAGCTTCTGCTGAAGGAGAGCGGACTGATTGAGTAAACGTAAACGGGCGCCGGATAAATTCCGGCGTCCCGTATGCCTGTTATCGTTCGGAGAGTAAGGCTGCTTCCTGTTTTTTGATGTTTGCTTTTTTTGTTGCAGCCGAGCATTGTTCCTTACCAAAAAGATGAGACTTAACAATCGTTTGCGGCGCGCATCCCGTCAAAGGGCTGCGTACCGCTTTTTCTGTCATAGGGAGATATTATCTTGGGGGGTTCTTCGTTCCTGCGCGGCAGTCACCTGATATTTATATGCGCCGGAAACGGTTTCTCCGTCGATTTGCAGCGCGGTCGGCCTGTCAAAGGTCACGGTAATCTCACGCCCCGTAAAACCGGAAACCATCTTTTCGTGCCGAACGTGCTCAGAAAAAGCCAATACAGAAACGCAACGCTCAAAGAAGCGGCGGCGAACAGGAGAGGCACCTGCCATATAAGCGCCCAAGAAACCGGGAAAAGAAAGGAAAGAGCCAATGCAATCACTGCGCCCGATGCAAAAATCGCCTTCATGTTTTATGCCTCCGCTTCTTTGGCGTGTTTCAAAGGGGGTTACAGATTGAATTCCAAATCAGCCGCTTCCCATGGCATGGTGCGGGCATTGATGCCAAAATGTCCATAACAGGACACATTGGAGAAAATCGGGCGTTTCAAGCCAAAGCGTTCGATTATCGCTTCAGGCCGGCAATCCGTGCTGCGCCTGACGGCCTTGCAAAGCTCTTCTAAGGGCATATGCTCCGTGCCGAAGGTTTCCACCCGCATGGAAACCGGCTCCGCCAGACCGATGGAATAGCTCAGCTGTACTTCACATTGATCCGCAAGCCCTGCTGACACGACGTTTTTGGCGATGTATCTGGCCATATACGCGCCGCTGCGGTCTACCTTGGAGGCGTCCTTTCCGGAGAAAGCGCCGCCGCCATGACGGGCATAGCCGCCGTAGGTATCGACCATGAGCTTTCGGCCGGTGAGCCCTGAATCTCCGGCAGGACCGCCCACGACAAAGCGCCCGGTGGGATTGACAAAGAACTGGGTTTTGTTGTCCACCAGCCCGCGCGGCAGCGTGGGCAGAATCACATGACCGATGATATCAGAACGCAGCTTCGAAATGTCTACATCCGCCCGATGCTGCGCGGACACGATCACAGCGTCCACACGAACCGGCCGGTCATCCTCATATTCCACCGTTACCTGCGTTTTTCCGTCCGGCAGCAGGTAAGAAAGCTCTTCGCTGCGGCGCACATTTTCCAGCCGCTTGGCCAGCGAATGCGCCAGCTCAATGGGCATGGGCATCAGGCTGTCGGTCTCCCGGCAGGCGAAGCCGAACATCATGCCCTGATCACCCGCGCCGTTGTTGATGGTCTCCGAATGCGACTGCCGCCGGATGCCCATGGCAATGTCCGGCGACTGCTCATCCAAATCGATGCGAATATCACAGGTGGAGGCATCAAAGCCGCGGCCAAGCTCTGTATATCCGATTTCCTCAATGACGCGGCGGGCAATATTGCCGATATCTTCGTCCAGATGCGCGTTTGCGGAGATTTCGCCGAAAATATGCACCTGATGGGTGGTGCAGGTCGTTTCGCAGGCGACGTGCGCTTCGGGGTTCTGCGTCAGCACCGTATCCAGCACCTTATCGGCGATTTGGTCGCAAACTTTATCCGGATGGCCGCAGGTGACCGATTCTGAGGTAAAAAAGTTTTTCACATTGTCACATCCTTTGCATGGGTCATTTTCCGCTTACGGGCAGCTTTGTTCCGCCCTTCCTGTTTTGCAAAACGGCCTGATTCCGCTGTTCGGCAGCATCAGGCCGCATAGCAAATTTTAGGATTTCTTCGCCATTTTGCCGGTCGTTACGATGCCGCGTTTATTGGGCATATTTTCCCACATTTCGTCGGCGACGGGTGCCCACGCAGCGGCGGCCTTTTCGCACTTGCCGCAGTAGTCGCAGGCGCGTTCCGGGGATTCGAGGTCGGTGGAATGCGCGCCCGATTCGTCCACGATCCTCGTCAGCGCGCCGGGGTTGTCCAGCACAGGGCAGGGCCGCAGCATGTTCTCATTGAAGGGCTGCGCCTTTCTGTAAGACATGAACAGCGGGGAGCGATACGCCTCCAGAAGCGTCTTTTCGCGGATGTTGGAATCGGAATAGTGAATGAAGGCGCAGGGTTCCACATCGCCGTTGGCGTTGATATGGCAGTAGCCGCGGCCGCCGGCGATGCAGCCGCCCACGGCATCGCCGTCGTTCCAGAAGTCCATGGTGAAGATTGGCTTCGTCTCGCGGAATTTGTGAATCTGCTCATACATGAATTTGCGCTGCTCCGCCGTAGCAATCAGCTCCGGCACGGCCGCCGCGCCGATGGGCATATAGGTGAACAGCCATGCGAACTTCGCACCCATATGAATCATGGAATCGAAGTATTCCTCGTTGCCGATGACCTCGACGTTCTTGCTGGTATAGCAGCAGGAAATGCCGAACAGCAGCTTGCGAGCCTTCAGACGTTCCATCGCTTCGATGACCTTGCGATAGGTGCCTTGTCCGCGGCGGTAATCCGTGGCTTCTTCAAAGCCCTCAATGCTGATGGCGGGGACAAAGTTATGCACGCGCAGCATTTCGTCCGCAAACTTATCGTCGATCAGCGTGCCGTTCGTGAATGCAAGGAACGCGCAGTCGTCATGCTTTTCGCAAAGGCGAATCAAATCGTCCTTGCGCACCAGCGGTTCGCCGCCGGAATAAATATAGATGTAGGTGCCCATTTCCTTGCCCTGACGAATGATGCTGTCCAGCTCGTCAAAGGTTAGGTTCAGCTTATTGCCGTACTCCGCCGCCCAGCAGCCGGTGCAGTGCAGGTTGCAGGCCGAGGTGGGATCCATCAGGATGGCCCAGGGCACGTTGCACTGATACTTGTCCTGCCAGCGCACGGTTTCGGGCGTGCCGATGAGCGAGCCGTTGACCACGGCGCTTTCCACCAGCGCTTTGCGCTGAGCAGCGTCAATGTCCGTCCACAGGCTTTTGATGAGCTTATACCAGTTGTTGTCCGGGTCGCTGATGACCTTTCGGATGCTTTCCACCTGGTCCGTAACGCCCTTGCCGTCCTTGTCGTTGTCGAACTTTTCCAGATAGTCCAGCAGCTTGGGAAGGTTGGTGTCCGGGTCCTTGTCCAGGTATGCATACATCTGTTTCATGGTGAAGCCCTTGATGCGATCGGAAATTTTCATTGCCATTCCTCCGTTTTTCTGTTGCTTTGCTTCCTGCCGCGGAAGCTGTATTGAGCATACACGCTTCCCATTGCTTTTCGCTATGGTGAAAAAAGGCCGAATGTCTGAATTTCTCACGAATGAAAAAAAGTCCCCCGATTTAGGAGACTTTCGGTTTTTTCACCCAAAACCGGGCATACATCCCGTTTGCCCCCAAAGATCAAAAAACAATCGAGCAAAAAAGGCGTCAAGCTGTCCGATGCTTCAGCGCGAATCCGCCTCCTGCGCATTGTCCGAAGCCTTCTGAAGCCGAATGTTTGCGCCGGCCACAAACTGCTCCATCAGGGGTAACAGCTCATCGACAGCCTGACGCACGTTGCCGACCATGCGATTCCAAATAAAGCGGGCGAAAAAGCCTAAAAAGGCATATCGGCAAAAGTCCGCCATGTTCTTTTTCTGCTCGGCAGAAAGCGGTTGTTCAAAGGTGTGGAAATCGATATAGTGGTTAAATAAGTCATTCGTTGTACTAAAGATGTATCTTTCCATCCTTTCCCGCATTGTGGAGGATGAAAGATGGTAAACAATTTCAGGGTGCGTCTGCATTCTTTCCAAGAGCGCTGTCAGGCATTCTTTCCACGAACCTTCATCCGATGAAAGAAGCGGTGCAAGTTCATCCGACAGCCACGAAAACAGCAGGTCAAAAATATCGTGATAGTGGTAGTAAAACGTATTGGAACTGACTTCGCAGCGGTTTACAAGCGCAGAAACCGTGATTTTGTCAAACGGCATTTCCCTGAGCATTTCCAGAAAGGTCTGCTGAATCGCCTTGCGCGTATATTGAGCCATGGCTGAGCCTCCTTTGTTCAAGCTGACAGCATCATTCAAAGCGCCATATCGGAGGTGTGGTGACAGCGCGGATTATGGGGCGGTTCTTTCGCTCATCTCAATTTTGTCCCTTTCTGACAAACAGGATTCCCAATGTTCCCGGGCCGCAGTGCGTTGTTACTGTAGAGCCTGCATCCGTTTCAATGATTTCTTCAAATCCGGGAGCCAGCTCCATAATCTTATTCCGAACGGCCTGCACCTCTGCCGGGTCGCATTTTGTATGCGTAATGAAAATGCGGTGCATGTCTATGTCATCACGGTTCTTCAGATGCTTTTCAACATATTCCAGCATGACTTTTCCGATTTTTCCACGGTACTTTTCGCCCGGAAGCATTGCACCGTCTTTTACTTCAATGCAGGGCTTCAGATGCAGCAGATTTGCGCCAAACATGGCGAGCGCATTGCAGCGTCCGCCCTTATAAAGATAGTCCATTGTATCAATGACAAAGCTGGCTTCCACCTGAGGAACCATTCGCAGGCAGCTTTGGTATATCTCTTTCTGAGAGAAGCCCTCCGTTGTCATCTCAGCGGCATGGAGGACGATAAGCCCCTGCCCGGTGGAGAGATTTTGACTGTCTACGACCAATACGTTATCAAATCCCTGTGCCGCACGGCAGGCGTTTGAATAGGCGCTTGAAAAAAGACTGCTGATGCATATCTGAATAACGTCATATCCCTGCGCCGTCCAAAATTCGAACACACGGCGATATTCCTCTGTATTCACAGCGCTGGTCTTGGGCAGCGTCCCTGTTTGCGCAACATAGGTATAAATCGCATCCGGCCTGATTTCGGAGCCATCCTTCAGGTAAACTTCTCCCAGGGCAACAGAAAGCGGCGTTATCGCAATGCCGTATTTTCGTATCAATTCGGATGACAGGTCACATGTACTGTCTGATATGATTTTAACTTTCATTTTTTTCTCTTCCCGCTTTCTTTATTTGCAAATGACTATATTTCAGTGCATTCAGCCGCCGGTTGGCCGGAACCCATATCCGCCATCATATGCAGCAGCGGCTTCAGCTTCAGTCCGGCCGGTGTCAGGGTGTATTCGACCCTCGGCGGCACTTCCGCATAGACCCGTCGGGTCAGCATTCCCTTTGCTTCCAAAAAATGCAGATCATCGGAGAGCGTTTTCTGCGCAACGCCTCCGAGCTCGGCGCGGATTTCTCCGAACCGCTTTGTCCCGCCGAGCAGCGCGGTGATAATTTCCGCTCTGTGCCGGTTCAGCAGCTTCAGCATGGCCGCGACGGACTGAACCGATTCAGACTGCGTCTGTTTCAAGGGAAAGACCTCCTTTGTTCATGGTATTCAATGAATACCATGTATCTGAATTATAAGCGTCGGCGCCTTTCAAAACAACCCTCCTTGATTGGGCAATTTCCGCCATCTGCGCAAATTTCGGATAAAAATCAAAAATTGCCCAAAGCATTTGGCCGGCAAAAGGCTTATAATCAACATGCGGACAGAAATTGTTCCGCCGGAATCATCAACAGAAAGGAAGCCGTACGATGGGGACTTTAAGAAAGCTGAAAATGAAAATGCGTCTGGATCGCGACTGGCATAAGACGCTGATCCGCGGTTCCAGAAACGAAATCCTGATTGACGTGGACGGTGACAAGCAGCCGGATGTGGCCATTCTGGACACGACAGGAAACGGCGATATCGATACGGTTGCCGTTGACCTGACCGGAGACGGTGAATTTAACCTCTATATCAGCGATACCGACGGCAACGGCATTCCCGATCTTATCCTGCTGGATGAGGACGGCACCGGCGACGTTCAGGTGCTTGGCATGGGACAGGACGTTGAGAATGCGGTGCTGCGAGCGGCGAACGCCGTCCGGCTGGCGGTCATTGCCGGTGATTATCTGAGCGAGATGCTGGACGCCGCGCTGGATGAATTGGATCATGAGGTCAAGCTGGCGCGCAAACAGCTCAAAAAGCTTCGTTAAAAACGTCTCTTCATGGAAGGCGGTCTGCATTTTTGCGACCGCCTTTTGTTGTTTCACGAAAACCCCACGCTAGGCGTGGGGTTGGGGGAAGCTTAGAGCTATGCCTATGATAAAAGAACTCCTTTTGCTAAAATAACAT
>CAVFWQ010000079.1:0-10089 GCA_963626285.1 bacterium
ATGTTATTTTAGCAAAAGGAGTTCTTTTATCATAGGCATAGCTCTAAGCTTCCCCGAACCCCACGCCTAGCGTGGGGTTTTCGTGAAACAAAAAGGCCTGCCGCCCGCAAAATACGGACGGCAAGTCTTTATCAACATATGCATGAAGGATTAGACAGGCATCGTTTCATCCTTTTTGTCATACTGGGTGGGGTCGGCCTTGAGCTGCTTGGCCTGGCGCGCTTCAAAGAACTTGGTCGCAACCTGCGGGAACAGCGCGTAGGACAGCACATCCTCCTCCTGCTGGCTGAAGCGAGCCATTTCCTTACGGTAGCCCTCCAGCTCCGGCTTCAGGTCATCGGCGGGACGATAGGTGATGACCTTGTCATTGCCGATGCACTTCTTGCGGACATCCTCGTTCACGGGAGCGGGCAGACGGCCGTATTCGCCGCGCAGAAGCGCTTTGGATTCCTTGGGCACCATCTTGTAGCGCTCGCCGCTCAGAACATTCATAACGGCCTGTGTGCCGACAATCTGGCTGGTCGGGGTGACAAGCGGCGGATAGCCGAAGTCCTTGCGGACACGCGGCACTTCTTCCAGCACCTGATAATACTTGTCCATCGCGCCCGCCTGCTTGAGCTGGCCGATGAGGTTGGACAGCATACCGCCGGGCACCTGATACTGCAGCGCCTTGGCATTCACGGCCAGCACCTTGCCCGGATCGCGCCAGCCGTCCTTGGTGAGCCTATCGGCCACCCTGCGGAAGTGTTCGGCAATCTTGGCCAGAAGCTCAAAATCAAGGCCGGTGTCGTATTCCGTACCCTTCAGGGTCGCCACGAGGGACTCAGTCGCGGGCTGAGACGTGCCGCCGCCCAGAGGAGACAGCGCGGTATCGACCACATCAACGCCCGCTTCAATGGCCTTCAGCAGGGTCATTGCGCCCGTTCCGGCTGTATCATGCGTATGCAGAACGACCGGAAGCTTCGTGTTGGCCTTGATTTTCTTAATCAGCGAATAGGCACTGTAGGGCAGCAGCAGACCGGCCATATCTTTAATGCAGATAAGGTCGGCGCCCATGCTCTCAATGTCCTTGGCGAGCTTCACGAAATACTCCTCCGTATGAACGGGAGAGGTTGTGTAGCTCATGGCCACTTCAGCCGTGCCGCCGTACTTCTTGGTGGCGGAAACGGCCTTTTCCATGTTGCGCAGGTCATTCAGCGCATCAAAGGTGCGGATGATGTCAATGCCGTTGTCGATGGACTTCTTGACAAAGAAATCGACCACGTCATCGGCATAATGCTTGTAGCCTAAGATGTTCTGGCCGCGCAGCAGCATTTGCAGCTTGGTATTGGGCAGCGCCTTGCGCAGCTTGCGCAGACGCTCCCACGGGTCTTCGTCCAAAAAGCGCAGGCAGCTGTCAAAGGTCGCTCCGCCCCAGCACTCCAAGGAATAATAGCCGACCTTATCCAGCATTTCGCAGGCGGGCAGCATTTCATCCAGACGCATACGGGTCGCGGCCTGAGACTGGTGCGCATCGCGCAGGATGGTATCTGTAATTTGAACCTTCGCCATAGTCTTTTTCCTCCCTTAACCGAACATGCTCAGCAGGACGCCCGCAGCGATGGCAGAGCCGATAACGCCCGCCACATTGGGACCCATAGCGTGCATGAGCAGGAAATTGCCGGGGTTTTCCTTCTGACCCTCCACCTGGGAAACACGCGCAGCCATCGGGACGGCAGACACGCCGGCAGAGCCGATCAGAGGATTGATGCAGTCGCCGCCGCCCAGCTTGTTCATGAGCTTCGCCAGCAGCACGCCGCCTGCCGTACCAAAGCCGAACGCAACAACGCCCAGGAGAATGATTTCCAGCGTCTGGATACGCAGGAAGGTGCTGGCCGTTGCCGTTGCGCCCACCGTCACGCCCAAGAAGATGGTAACGATGTTCATCAGCTCGTTCTGCATGGTTTTGTTCAGACGCTCCACAACGCCGCATTCACGCGCAAGGTTGCCCATCATCAGGCAGCCGACCAGCGGGGTGGCAGACGGCAGAAGGAGAGCAACAAGGATGGTCACAACAATCGGGAAGAGAATCTTCTCGGTCTTGGATACGGTGCGGAGCTGCTTCATCACGATGCAGCGCTCGCGCTTGGTGGTCAGCGCACGCATAATCGGAGGCTGAATGACGGGCACCAGCGCCATATAGCTGTACGCGGCGACCGCTATCGGACCAAGCAGATGCGGCGCAAGCTTGCCGGTCAGCCAGATGGCCGTCGGGCCGTCCGCACCGCCGATGATGCCGATCGAACTTGCTTCTGCGGAGGTAAAGCCCAGCAGCTTCGCGCCTACGAAGGTCAGGAAGATACCGAGCTGTGCCGCAGCGCCCATCAGCAGGGTCTTGGGGTTGGAAATCAGGGGGCCAAAGTCCGTACCGGCGCCGACGCCCATGAAGATAAGGCACGGATAAATGCCGAGCTTTACGCCTAAGTACAGATAGTCCAAGAGGCCGGGGGTGATGGTCTGACCGCCGACGGCCAGCGCCGTACCGATGGCGGAATACACAATGCCGTCGCTCATGTAAGCGCCGGCGCCGTTGATAATCACGGGAACGGTTTCGGCCAAAACAGTGACACCGTCAGCAGCAATCAAACGGCCGACCGCATCCAGCGTCGCGCCGACGCTGTAATTGGAGGTGATCTGACCGACGACATTGCCGAGGCTGTCCAGTACGCAGCCCGCACTGTTCACCGTCAGCTCCGCCAGATTATAAAGGTCGGGACTGTTCACCAAAATCGCGCCGCCGAACAAGCTCCAGTTGGCGTGACCGCCGGCAAACAGGGACTCGTGATAAACTTCAGAGCCGAGCAGGTTGGTCAGCAGCATACCGAACGCAATCGGCAGCAGCAGCAGCGGCTCAAACTTTTTAACGATTGCCAGAAACAAAAGGACACAGGCAATCACCACCATGATCAACGTCTGAGGGCTTTGAATGAACAGGCTGATGCCGGATTCATTGGCTAAGTCCTTCAGCGTTTCAAGAATGTTTACACTTTCTTCCACAGCCTTTTCTCCTTTCGGAAGACTCGCCTATTCATTCAATCAGTTCAGCACGCACAGCAAATCGCCGGTGTTGACGGTCGCGCCCTTGCTGACGCTCACCTGAGCCACCGTGCCGTCCTGCGGCGCCAAGATTTCGTTTTCCATCTTCATGGCTTCTAAGATAACAAGGATATCGCCCTTCTTGACCTTCGCGCCCTGAGCGACCTTCACATCGAGGATGTTGCCGGGCATCGGCGCATTGATTTTGACGCCGCCGGCAACAGGCGCGGCCTTCGGAGCAGCCTTGGGCGCGGGAGCGGCCTTGGGAGCGGCAACGGGGGCGGGGGCGGCAGCAGGAGCGACAACGGGCGCAGCGGCCTGAGTGCCGGCCACTTCCTCAACCTCGACTTCGTAAGCAACGCCATTCACGGTGATATTGAATTTACGCATGGTTTTAATCTCCTTTCAAATTTCACAGCTTCGATTACATATGGCTGTACATCTGTTCGTCCCTGGCATTACGCTGCCACGCGGGACTGTTTTGAAAACGCTTTACGCGGCGCACGACAAAGCCGCTTTCCGGCTTGTTCCAAACGGCGGCAATCGCTGCGGAGATAACAACCGCCAGTTCGCCCTCGTCCTCTTCTTCCACGACCTCTTCCGCTGCCTGTTCTTCCTGCGGTTGTTCTGCCGCATGAGCGGATGCCTGCTCCTTGTCGGTCATCCGGCCGGTCAGGGCGGTCATGCAGTAAATCAGCGCAATCAGAATGATCAGACCGAAGAAAACGACCAGCATGCCGATGACGGTGGTGGAAAGACCCAGTGCTAAAGTGCTCATGCTTTCCTTCCTCCTTACATCGGCTGATTGCCGTGCTTCCGAGGCAGATTCACATCATGCTTGGCTTCCAGCGCCTCCAGCGCCGCAATCAGCTGCTTGCGGGTTTCGGCAGGCTCGATCACATCGTCCACAATGCCCTGCTGCGCGGTATACAGTGCATCACCGGTCTTCTTATAGTTGGCTTCCAGCTCGGCACGGTCCGCACCGGCATTGAGCTGCTCATCGCACAGCGTCTGCACGGCGGTCTCGGCCGTCAGCGGAGCGACAAAGGCCGTCGGCCATGCATAAGCGATATCGGCAACCTTCGTGCCGCCCATCGCCACATATGCGCCGCCCACAGCGCTTCCGGTGACGACGGCGAGCTTGGCGGCGGTCGCCTCGGCATAGGCATACAGCATCTGAGCCGCAGCGCGCATATACCAAGCCTGCTCATCGGCAGCGCCGACATTCAGGCCATCGGAGTTAATCAAAGAAATGACGGGGAGCTGATAGCAGTCGCACAGGCGGACAAAACGGGCGACCTTCTCACACGCGGTCGCATCCAGACGGCCGTTGTCGACCGTGTAGTCCGTCGCAACGATACCGCAGGAACGGCCGCCGACACGTGTCAGCACCGTGTGAACTGCAACGCCGTATTGAGCGCCCAATTCCATGATTTGGCCGTTGTCGGCGATTTCAGTCGCCAGTGCAAGGCCGTTTTCCGCATCGCAGACGGTCAGAACGCGATTCAAATCCTCGCCCTCGGTCATCGGAGCATCCTCGACATTGCAGGCGGGCAGGATATCCAGCAGCGCGGCAATCTGAGAAAGCGCCTCATCTTCATTCTGAGCCTTGAGCGCCACAGCGCCCTGCTTGGCCAAATCATCCGCCGTCAGCGTCTTGCCCAGCACCAGCGCGGAATGAAGCGCCAATTCGCCGGTCTTGTCCACCGTGATGGCGATATCGGCAAGCTGCGTGAACATGGTGGCCACGCCGCGGCAGGGACCCATAACGCAGGCAATCATCGGGGAAACGCCGGACATGCGCGTCATGGCCGCAAAGACCTGCGCATAGGCAGACAGTGCCTGAGCGCCCTCCAGCACCTTCGCCCCTGCGCTGTCTAAAAGTGCGACAACGGGAGCGCCGGTCATGGCCGCCAGATTCAGTACCTTCAAGATCTTCTGCGCCTGCTTTTCGCTCATCGCGCCGCCCTGAGCAGTAAAATCCTGCGCAAAGCAGTACGCGATTCGGCTGTTCACCGTACCGTAGCCGCACACAACACCGCCATCCGCCTTCAGAGCATCCGTTTCAACGAAGCTGCCTGCATCAAACAGCTTCGCTACGCGCTCACGCGCAGTGGCCTTGCCGCTTTCATGCTGCTTGGCGACACGTTCCTTATCGCCCTGCAGAATGTTCAGGCGGGTTTCCAGAATCGTTTGTCTGTCCATTCACAATGCCTCCGTTCGCATTAAGATGACATGATAGATAAGCCATCAGGGTTTATCTTTATGGGGCTTTATTGAAGCTCCAACTTAACCCAATTTCCCTAATTCTACGTCTTTCCCCTTTTTCCTGCCTTGTAACAAAATTTTAAACATTTTTTCTTTTCAATGACGGAATGATGTTAATGAGGCGCTAAGATGTATAATTCGCCGCTTAAAAAACATCATAATTATATTGATATATTTTATATAGATACAGAGCAGATAGAAAGCCGCTGCCCGAAAAACAGCGGCTTGAAAATTCGACCGATGAAAATCCGCTTATAGTTCTTGTGTCTCCGCTCCCTCTAAAAACGCCCGCACCCGAAGGGAAGCGGCATAGACGGCATTTTTCTTTTCACCCTCGTCCGTAAGCGCGTGCATGGCATCTCGCAGCGTTTGCCCGACCATCATTTTTTCCACCAGCCGCGCCTCCAGAGAGGCGGTGCTGACGGTCTTTTCTTTCTCCTTCGAAACGCCTCTTAAATCAAGAACGACGCAGTATTCCCCCTTGTCGCTCTTTTCGTTGGCACGAAGCATTTGAAGCACCTCGTCTGCCGTCCCGCGGATGGTCAGCTCATGCAGCTTGGTCAAATCACAGCTGGCGCTGACCAAAGCGTTCGGCAGCGTCTCTGCCACAGCCTCCATCAGTTCGATGATTCGAAACGGGGATTCGTGAATGACCGCCGCCTGCAAGCCTGTCATGGAGCGCAGCTTCTCCCGAAGCAGCTTTTTTTCACGCGGCAGAAAGCCGAAAAACGTAAATTCCGTAAAATCAAAGCCGCTGACGGATATTGCGCCGGCCATTGCCGTCGGGCCGGGAACGGCCAGCACGGGAATGCCCGCCTCGGCGCACAGATGCACCAGATGCGTACCGGGGTCGGAAATAGCCGGCGTTCCCGCATCCGTCACCAGCGCTACATCGATTTGCTCGGCGAGCATTTTTTGAACGATTTGTTCGGCCTTTCCATGCTCGTTATGCTGATGACAGCTCGTGAGCGGCGTATGTATGTCAAACCGGCTCGTCAGCTTCATGGTCACGCGGGTGTCCTCTGCGGCAATCAGTCCGACGTTTTTCAGGGTTTCGATGGCGCGCGGACTCATATCGGAAAGATTCCCGATGGGGGTAGCGACAACATACAGCATGATTTTTTCCTTAAATTATTGATAGTTTCTGAACAACTCGCAGTGTGGCGCTGCGGGCGCGGGGATTTCTTTCCAGCTCTTCTCTGCTCGGCTTGATTGCCCCGCCGCCCAAGACTTTCCCTGTCGGCTTTTTCCCGCAGATGCAAATCGGCGCTTTCGGTGGGCAGGTACAGGGGTTCTGCATTTTGCGGAAGGTATTTTTGACGATTCTGTCTTCCAGGGAATGGAAGGTAATCACCAGGAGCCGTCCGCCGGGGGCAAGAAGGTCCGCAAAGTCATAAAGCGCCTGTTCCAGCGGCGCTAATTCATCGTTGACAGCGATGCGCACGGCTTGGAATGTTCTGCGTGCCGGATGACCGTCGTCCTTTCTTCTCACGGCCTTCGGAATGGCGGCATCGACAACGGCGACCAAATCGGCGGTCGTTTCGATGGGCTTCTGCGCTCTTTTTTCCGCAAAAATCTGTGCGATGCGGGCAGCCCACTTTTCTTCGCCGTATTCCGTTAAAATGCGCCGAAATTCATCCGGACTGATATGTGCCAGATATTCCGCCGCCGTTTGGCCGCTCGTCCTGTCCATGCGCATATCCAGCGGTGCATCCTCATGGTAGCTGAAGCCGCGCTCGCCCGCATCAAGCTGGTAGCTGCTGACGCCTAAGTCCAGCAGAGCGCCGTTGAGCAGCGGAGCGTCAACCGCACGCAAAAGCGCCTTTGCATCATGAAAATTGCCGTGAATCGCATGGAAATTTGGATAATTTTTCAGGCGCTCACCGGCAGCATCAACAGCCGCCTCATCACGGTCGATGCCGTACAGCACGGCCGTCCCGCCCGAAAGCCGCAGAATGCCCTCGCTGTGGCCGCCGCCGCCCAAAGTGCCGTCCAGATAAACGCCGTCCGGTCTTGGCTCCATCCAGCGCATCACCTCGTCAAACAACACGGGAATGTGATGAAATTCCATGCTTTCTCCTTATTGGTTTAACACAGCACAGCCGTTCAGCCAAAAACGCGCTGAACGGCCATGCGAAAAATCAGTTGCCTGCCTTTAAGCCCGCAATACGGCTCTCCAGTGCCTGCAGCTTTGTTTCATTCACGCGGAGCTTTTCCTTTTCCTGCTCCACCAAGGCGGCCGGCGCTTTGCTCAGGAAACCCTGGTTGTTCAGCTTGCCGTTGGCACGGATGATTTCGCCCTGAAGATTCTTTAATTCCTTTTCAAGACGGGCGATTTCCTTGTCAATGTCCACCAAGTCACCCAGCGGAATATAGAATTCGCCCGCCGTACACACGGCGCTGACCGTCTTTTCGGTGATGGCGGCATCGTTTGAAAGCAGCTCCATCGCGGAAACATTGGCCAAGCGCTTAAAGTAGCCCTCGGCGCCGGCAATCGTCTGCTCCCAGCCTGCGGCGGGACGCACCATCAGGCGCGCCTTGTGCCCTGCCTGAACATTCATGCCAGCCCGCAGGTTACGGATGGCGCGCACCATGTCCATGATGCCCTCCATCTTTGCCGCTTCATCAGGGAAGCAGTATTTCTCTTCTGCCTGCGGCCAGTCGGCCAGCATACAGGAAGCATTTTCCAAGCCCGGCAGATGCCGATAGACTTCTTCCGTCACAAAGGGCATAAAGGGATGCAAAAGGCGCAGAAGGCCGGACAGCACCGTCTGCAAAACCGCACGAACAGCCGATTTACGCTTTAGATCCTCGCCCAGCAAACCGCCCTTGGCCAGCTCGATATACCAATCGCAGAATTCACTCCAGATAAAGTCGTAAATCCGCTGCGCAGCCAAACCGTAATCGGCTTCCTCCATATATTCGCTGACATCGCGCACGGCATCCGTGTATTTGGTCAAAATCCATCGGTCGGGCAGCTCCAGCTGCTTGCCGTCCGGCGTCTCCGCACCTTCCAGATTCATCAGCACAAAGCGGGAGGCATTCCACACCTTGTTGGCAAAGTTCCGCGCCATTTCGACCTTTTCCGTCGAATACCGGGTGTCATTGCCGGGACTGATGCCCAAAACCAGTGAAAAGCGCAGCGCATCCGCGCCGTATTGGTCGATAATTTCCAGCGGGTCAATGCCGTTGCCGAGCGATTTGGACATCTTCCTGCCCTGCGCATCGCGCACAAGGCCGTGGATAACGACTTTTTCAAACGGAACGTGATGCATCTGTTCCACACCGCTGAAAATCATGCGGGCGACCCAAAAGAAGATGATGTCATAGCCCGTGACCAGAACATTGGTCGGATAGAAGTATTTCAAATCCTCGGTTTCGTCCGGCCAACCGAGGGTCGAGAACGGCCAAAGCGCAGAGGAAAACCATGTGTCCAGCACATCGTCATCCTGTTCCAAATGCATACCGCCGCACTTTGGGCATACGGAAGGTGCTTCCCGCGCAACGACCATTGCGCCGCAGTCAGCGCAGTACCATGCGGGAATGCGGTGTCCCCACCACAGATGGCGGCTGATGCACCAATCCCGAATGTTCTCCATCCAATTAAAGTAAATCTTGCTGAAGCGGTCCGGCACGAACTGCGTTTCACCCCTGCGGACGGCTTCGATAGCAGGCTTGGCCAGCGGCTCCATTTTGACAAACCACTGCTTGGACACCATCGGCTCAATGGTCGTATGGCAGCGATAGCAGGTGCCGACCTCATGCTTGAGCGGCTCGATGGACTTTAAGTAGCCGCCGGCCTCCAAATCCGCAACAATGGCTTTGCGTGCTTCCGTCGTGGTCATGCCCGCATACTTGCCGCAGTCTAAAACATGCGGCTCGTTCACCGTTGCCTTGCCGGAGGCGAACAGTTCCGCATTTTCCGCTGCTTCCTTCGCCCCGGTCATATGCCCGTCATAGGTGAAGATGCGGACGATGGGAAGCTGATGGCGAAGGCCGACCTCAAAGTCGTTGGGGTCATGTGCGGGCGTGATTTTCACGACGCCAGTTCCCTTCGTCATGTCTGCGTGTTCATCGCAGACAATCGGAATTTCCTTGTTAAGCAGCGGCAGCAGCACATGGCAGCCGTGCAGATGCTTGTAGCGCTCGTCCTCGGCGTTGATGGCGACCGCCGTGTCGCCCAGCATGGTTTCGGGGCGTGTAGTCGCCAGTTCCAGCATTTCGCCTGTTTCCTTGACGGGATACAGAAGATGCCAGAAGTTTCCTTCTTGCTCCTCGTATTCCACCTCGGCATCCGATATGGATGTGCCGCAGCAGGGGCACCAATTGACCATCCGATTGCCGCGATAGATCAGCCCCTTGTCATAGAGCCGGACAAATACCTCACGCACGGCGCGGGAGCAGCCCTCGTCCATCGTAAAGCGTTCACGCGACCAGTCGCAGCTGGCGCCCATGCGACGAAGCTGGCGGGTAATTCGACCGCCGTATTCCTTTTTCCAGTCCCATGCGCGTTTTAAGAATTCCTCACGGCCAATCATTTCCTTGGTGAGTCCCTCGGAGCGCATTCTGTCTACGATTTTGACCTCCGTCGCAATGGAGGCATGGTCCGTGCCGGGCAGCCAGAGCGTGGCATCGCCCTTCATGCGGTGATAGCGGATCAGGGAATCCTGAAGCACGCCGTCCATCGCGTGCCCCATGTGGAGCTGCCCCGTGATGTTGGGCGGCGGCATGACAATGGTAAACGGT
>CAVFWQ010000080.1:0-9955 GCA_963626285.1 bacterium
CTCTGTGATGGCTGGTTTGTTGCTACTTGCTATTCTACCACATGAGTTCTCTTTTGATTTGCTTTCGTGTTACCTATGTATTATAGCTCAACATGAATTGAATATTTTTTGAAGCGCCGTGAATTGAATATTTTTTGAAGCGCCGCGCCGATAAATCTCTTATTCGGCGCTTGAAATTTGCAAAAGGCGTGCTATACTAAAATAAATATGCCGTTAGGCGCCGAAAGGATTGTACTGCCGTGCATTTCATGGATATCCCCCTGATTCACAAACTGTTTTCTCCGGATGGCATGATTCGTTCGGACAAGCGTTTGGGCGAGCTGCCGGATGCAAAATCGGCCTACGGCGAGGTGCTGCGCATCGCGGCGCCCAGTGTCGCGGAAATGGTGCTGATGAGTCTGATCGGCAGCATGGACACCATGATGATAGGCATTCTGGGCAAGACGGCGATTTCCGCCGTTGGCCTGCCCACCCAGCCGCGCATGATATTCCTCTGCGTATTTTTCGCGCTGAATGTCGGCGTAACGGCCATCGTCGCCCGCCGCAAGGGAGAGGGGCGGCAGGAAGATGCCAGAAGGACGCTGCGCAATTCGCTGATGCTGGTGCTGCTTCTGTCTGTCCTGCTGACGGGGCTGGCGCTCGTGCTGGCCGAGCCGCTGATTCGTCTGGCGGGCGGCAATGAAAACTCGGCTGAGGAGGCTGAGGCGCTCCGCATGGGCATCAATTATTTCAGGATTTTGATGTGCTCCCTGCCCGTCAACGCCGCCGCCATGTGCATCAACGCCGCTCAGCGCGGCATCGGCAACACCAAGCTGACCATGTATGTGAACATCGTCAGCAATCTGGTGAATGTTTTCTTCAATTACCTGCTCATCGGCGGCAACTGGGGCTTCCCGCGGCTCGGCGTGGAGGGCGCGGCCATCGCGTCCGTCATCGGCATCGTCGTGGGCGCGGTGCTGGCGTTCCTGACCGTGTTTACCAGGCCCAGGGGCATGGAAGGCTATCTGTACATCGGCGTGCGCGACCCGTGGCGCTTTGAAAAGGACATCATGCGCTCCATCGCCAAGGTGGGCGGCAACGCCATGCTGGAGCAGGTCGGCCTTCGCTTCGGCTTCTTCGTCTATACGGCGCTCATCGTCGGCATGGGGCAAATCAGCCACGCGGCGCACATCATCTGCATGCAGTTTCTGAACATCACCTTCACCTTCGGCGATGGCATCGGCATCGCCGCCACCTCCTTGGTCGGGCAGAATTTGGGCAAAAAGCGACCTGACCTGTCGATATTGTACGGAAAAATTTCCCAGCGGTACGCGCTGATGGTCTCGATGGTGCTGCTGGTGCTGTTGACCGTCTTCCGTGCGCCGCTTTGCTCGCTGTTCCTGGATGAGGGCACGGCTGATGCGGACGCGGTGCTGACGCTCAGCGAAAGCACGCTGCTCATCGTCGCCCTGATGCAGCCGTTCCAGACCGGCTCGGTCGTGCTGTCCGGCTGTCTGCGCGGAGCGGGCGACAACATTTACGTCGCCGTCTGCATGACCTTCTGCGTCAGCGTCGTCCGCCCGCTGATGACCCTGCTGGCCGTCAACGTACTGCACCTGACCCTGCCGCTGACTTGGCTCTTCTGCATGACGGAAATCGCCCTGCGCTTCGCCTTCTTCTATCCGCGCTTCGCAAGCGGACGCTGGACGACAAAGACGGTGTAACGGCTTTTTCTTCTAATGCGCATGCCGCTTTGCGCGGGGAATAGCATAAAATGGCATCGAATTTTATATCAACGCATGGAGCCTGAGAGGAGACCCTCTTGGGCTTTGTTTTTTTCCTGTTCTTTGCTTGCTTTTTCATTCATTTTGCTATATGATATTTATAAGGACATATTAAACCCGCAGGGCAAAATTTGTCCCGCTACATAAAAACGAAGGGAACGTATGATGATGGAGCGTGTATTCAATTTTTCTCCGGGGCCTTCCATGCTGCCCCTGCCCGTGCTTGAAAAGGTGAAGGAGCAGCTACCCGTTTTTGAAACGGCCGGCATGTCCGTCATGGAAATGAGCCACCGCAGCGGGATGTATCAGGATATTATCAACCGTGCCGAGGCTTCCCTGCGCGAGCTGATGCACATCCCAAGCACCTATTCCGTCCTGTTTCTGCACGGCGGCGCGACGCTTCAGTTTGCCGCAGTCCCCCTGAATCTTATGCAGACCGGCAACGCGGACTATATCGACAGCGGCAATTTTGCCCACGGCGCGGCGCAGGAAGCGGCCAAGTACGGCGACGTCCGCATCGTCGCCTCCTCCCGTGCGGACAACTACGCCTATATCCCCGACTGGCGCGGGCATCTGAACGATGACGCGGATTATCTCCACATCACCGCCAACAACACCATCTACGGCACGCGCTTTATGGATTTGCCCAAGGGAAAAGCCCCGCTCGTGGCCGATGTCAGCAGCTCCATTTTGGGTCAGCCCTATCGCGTTGAGGACTTCGGCGTGCTGTACGCGGGCGCGCAGAAAAATATAGGTCCCGCCGGTCTTGCGGTGCTGATTATTCGGAAGGACTTGCTGGGACACGCCCGTCCCGATTGTCCGAAGGTCATGAACTGGACGCTGGAGGATGAAAACGGCAGCATGCTCAACACGCCCAATACCTTCGGCATCTATGTATCCGGCCTTTGCTTTGAATGGCTGAAGACGCAGGGCGGCGTCGAGGGCATTTATGAGGTCAATCGGCAAAAGGCCGCACTTTTGTATGACTATCTGGATAACAGCCGCCTCTTTAAGCCGACGGCGGACAAGGCTTTCCGCTCCCTGATGAATGTGACCTTCGTGACGGGCGATCCGGACAGGGACGCGGAATTTGTCAAATTTGCCGCCGCGCACGGGCTCGTGAACCTGAAGGGACACCGCTCCGTCGGCGGTATGCGCGCCAGCATCTACAATGCCATGCCGCTCTGCGGCGTTCAAAAGCTGGTGGACTGCATGAAAGCCTTTGAACTGAACGCTTAAGGAGAAAGAGCATATGTATAAGATCCGGCTTCTGAATGAAATTTCGCCCGTTGTGCATCAGGTGTTGTCCGCCGGTCAGTACACGCTTTCCAGGGAAGAGCCGACGCCGGATGCCATTTTGGTGCGCAGCGCGGATATGCACGCCATGCCCCGCCCCGATACGCTGCTGGCCATTGCCCGCGCAGGCGCGGGGGTCAACAACATCCCCCTTGCCGAATGCGCTGCAGAGGGCATTGTCGTGTTCAACACGCCCGGTGCGAACGCCAATGCCGTGGCGGAGCTGACGATGGACGGCCTTCTGCTGGCCAGCCGCGATATTGCGGGCGGTCTCGCCTTTGCCAAGGGATTGAAGGGACAGCCTGACCTGTCCAAGCTGGTCGAAAAGGGAAAGAGTGCCTTTTCGGGGCCTGAGCTGCGCGGGAAAACGCTGGCCGTTTTAGGGCTTGGTGCGATCGGCGCTTTGGTCGCCAACGCCGCCGCCACGGGCTTTGGCATGGATGTCATCGGCTATGACCCGTATATTTCCGTTGAACACGCATGGAGCCTGTCGCGCTCCGTCCGCCATGCCGTGCGCATGGAGGACGCCGTGAAAAATGCCGACTACATTACGTTGCACATCCCGCTGACCGACCAGACGCGGGCGATGGTGAACAGGGAATTTTTAGAGGGCGTCAAAAAGGGTGCGCGGCTGCTGAACTTCTCCCGCGCCGAGCTTTGCGATACCGAAGAAGTCAGGGCTGCGCTGGAAAGCGGCCTGCTGTCCGCCTATGTGACGGATTTCCCCGTGGACGACCTGCTGGACGTGCCCCACGCCATCTGTCTGCCGCACTTGGGCGCATCCACGCCGGAAAGCGAGGAGCGCTGCGCCGAAATGGCGGCGCGGGCGCTGAGGGATTATCTTGAATTCGGCATCATCAAAAACAGCGTCAATCTGCCCGACATCGCGCTCGGAACGCCGGAGGGCAGCCGCATTCTGCTCATTCACAAAAATGTGCCCGGCCTCGTCTCCGCCATTTCCTCGCTGATTTCCGGCCGCGGTCTGAACATTTCCGGCATGGTCAATAAAAGCCGCGGCGACTACGCCGTCACGGTCTTGGAATTGTCCGAAATTCCGGACGACCGCCTGATTGATGCGCTCGCCTGCCTCAAGGATGTCGTCCGCGTGCGGAAGCTGGCCTGCGGGACAGAAAACGCATAAGTTCGTTTCGGCTTTTTTCAGCCCTCTCCCGGCAAAATTTTCCTTGCGCTTCCCTGACAAAAAACGTATAATAAAACAGGCAAAAGCATATAAACGGCAAGGAGGACGGGCGGATGCAGAATATGACGGCGGAGCGGCTCAAATACCTTGGGCTCTTGGCGGAGCAGTTTCATTCCGAGCAGGAGCTCTGCACCGAAATCATCAACCTGAGCGGGGTTTTGAGCCTCCCCAAGGGCACCGAGCATTTCATGAGCGATATTCACGGCGAATACGAATCCTTCTGCCATATCATGAACAACTGCTCCGGCGTGGTGCGGGAAAAAGTCAATCTTTGGCTCGGAGACAACATGACGGGCATGGAGGTCTCCGAGCTTTGCACGCTGATTTATTACCCGCGCCAAAAGCTGAAGCTCCTTCGGGACGAAGGCAGGCTCTGTCCTCAGTGGTACCAGACGCAGATGGGGCGGCTCGTGCTTCTGGCGCGGATGTTCTCCGGCAAGTACACCCGTTCAAGGGTCAGAAGGGCGATGCCGGAGGCGTATGCGCGCATTTTGGATGAGCTGCTCCACGCTCAGACCGATGAAGACGACAACCGCCATCAGTATCATCAGTCTATTTTGGATACACTGATCGACATCGGCAGCGGCGATGATTTTATCATCGTTCTCGCGGATTTAATCAAGCATTTGGCCGTGGACAGGCTGCACGTCGTGGGCGATATTTTTGACCGCGGCGCCCGTTCGGACAGCGTCATGGACATCCTGATGCGTCACCACAGCATTGATATCGAATGGGGCAACCACGATATTCTGTGGATGGGCGCGGCTTCCGGCAGCGCGGTATGCGTGGCGGGCGTGGTGCGCAACTGTCTGCAATACCGCAACATGGAGATATTGGAAAACAGCTACGGCATCCCTCTGCGCCCCCTGGCGCTCTTTGCCGAAAAGCTGTATCCTGAAATGGAAACGGATCAGGCAGCGCTGGAAGCCATCACCGTCATGATGTTTAAATTGGAAGGCCAGCTCATCCGCCGAAATCCGAACTTCGGGATGGAAGACAGGCTGCTGCTGGATAAGCTCGATTTGAATGCCGGCACCGTGCGCATCGGCGATACGTCTTGGCCCATCCTGCCGCGCCGTCTGCCGACCCTGCAGCAGGACGACCCCTACGCCCTGACCGACGAGGAGCAGCAGATGATATCCGGCCTGTGCGACTCCTTCCGGCAGAGCCTGCGTCTGCGCAGCCACATCAGCTTTTTGTATACGCAGGGGCGGCTGTACCGCCGCTACAACGGCAACCTCTTATTTCACGGCTGTGTCCCGATGGACGAGGACGGCAGCTTCCACGTGAAATGCCTGGAAGGGCGACGGCTTTCCGGCCCCGCGCTGATGGACTATGCGGACATGGTGGCGCGCCGCGCCTTCCATGAGGGCGACCAAAAGGCGCTGGACTTCATGTGGTATCTCTGGTGCGGAGATGATTCGCCCCTCTGCGGCCGCCATGTGACCACCTTTGCGCGGTTTTTCGTGCAGGACAAGGAGGCATGGCACGAGCCGCGCGATCCTTACTATGTTTACTGCAACAACGAAAAGGATTGCCTGCGTATTCTGACCGCCTTCGGGCTGAACGAGACGGGGTACATCATCAACGGCCACACGCCCATTCGGGTCATTCGCGGCGAAAGCCCCCTCAAGGCGGGCGGGCGGCTGATCGTGATCGACGGCGGCTTCTGCCGTGCGTACCAGAAGACCACAGGCATCGCCGGCTACACGCTGATTTCCAACTCGCACGGGATGCGGCTCATGTCGCATCAGCCCTTCTCCACCTTTGAGGAGGCGCTGAACGACGGCCGCGACATCCGCTCCCAATCCCTGTCGTTCGTCACCTATCCGAATCGGCTTCACGTTCGGGATACCGACAACGGAAAGCGCCTGCAGGAGCGGGTCGAGGATTTAAAGGCGCTGCTGTCCGCCGTGCGGGACGGCCTGGTCAATCTACAAAAATAAAATGATTTTAAGCCAACGCCGCACATTCGGCACCGCCGCCGAATCGTGCGGTGTTGGCTTAAAATACGGGCGGTCAGAAAGAAAGAGCCTATGTGTTTTGCACAGGCTCATCCTTTCCCATCAGTTTGACCGATTTTAAAACAGTCTCCGAAATCCTGCATTTCTCGGAGACTGTTTCATGTATATCCGGATATTACGTCTCGTCCGCCGGTACAGGGGTTTCCGTTGCTGCGGCGGCGAGCTGTTTTTCGTAGAGCTTCTTATACGTCTTTTCGCCCAGCACGCCGTCGGCGTTCAGGCCGTTGGCGCGTTGGAATTTCTTGACTGCGGAGGCGGTCAGCGGCCCGTAATGGCTGGTCACGGTGCTTTCAAAATAGCCAAGCTCCTTGAGCGTCATCTGCAGCCATGTGACGTCGTCGCCCTGCGAGCCGCTCTTCAGGCGGCGGTATTCCGGCGGCTGAGCGTTGATATTAAAGCCGGTGGTATCCGGCAGCATCACGGAACTGTGCGTTTTTCGGTACTTGGCGAAGGCCAGAAGCTCCGAATCCGTGTTGCCGTCGTTATGGATGTACACCTGTGTGCCCTTGCCGCAGTTGTCGTAAATCCATTTGGCGTCCGTCACCGTCAGGCGAATACAGCCGTGCGACGCCTTTTTGCCCAGATTGTTGAAGGATTTTGTATTGAGCTTGCTGGTGTCATAGTTGGCGAACATGACGGAATGGAAGGCGATGTTTTCGTTGATTTTCGTCCAGTACTGCGCCGTGCCGCCGCCCCACTTGGGGAAGGTGCACCAGCGCGCCGTGCGGCCGGACAGCGTCCATGTGCCGACATCGCTGGGATACTTGCTCGTGCCGGTGGAGCATATCATGACCTGCACCAGCACCGTATACTCCTTGTTCTCATCGTAGGTGTAGACCTTCGTCACCTGATTTCGCGTATCCACATCCACGAAATAGGGCTGCGGCGTGGGTTCGGGCGATGGGCGCGGCGTGGCGTCGGCGGGAACGACATCCACGGAATTAAACAGCGCGTTCCATGTGTCCTTATCCACAATGCCCGTGACGAGCAGGCCATTGTATTCCTGAAACTGCTTGACGGCGGCCTGCGTGTTCTTATAAAAGCCCGTGGTCGTCTTTTTATAGGTGAAGAAGCCCAGCTCCTTCAGCTTTTCCTGCACCTTCTGCACGTTTGCGCCCTTGGAGCCGTAGGCGAGCTTCTTCGTGAACGGCACGACATCCGCCTCATCCACCGTAATCGTGCCGGGCGCGGGAGCGGGCGTGGCTGTGGGCAGAAGGACGGCCTCCGACAGGTCGGAATAAAGCAGCGCCAGCGTGTCGGTGTCCGCCTCGCCCGTCACGGTCAGGCCGTACATTTTCTGGAACATCTCCACGGCCTGCTGGGTGGTCAGCCCGAACACGCCGTCCGCCGCATCCGAATAAACGGACAGCTCCTTGAGCCTTTCCTGAAGCGCACGCACCTGCTCGTTTCGGTCGTCCAGTTTGAGCGGCAGATAGCAATCGCCGAAGATGACTTCCTGCGTATCGTCGTCCGCTTCGCCCGTTTCCTCAAGGCCGTACGCCTGCTGAACGCGCCGCACGGCCTCCTCGGTGCTTTCGTCATATATCCCCGTCGCCTCGGCCAGATAGCCGACGGACACAAGACGCTCCTGAAGAATGCGCACATCCTCCGAGGCATCGCCCGGCTTCAGCAGCACAAACTCGACCGGCGCAACGATTGAATCATCGTCCTCCTCCTCGGCAAAGGCGGAAAGACAGAAAAGGCAGAAAATCGCCAGCAGAAGCGGAAGAAGACGCTTTTTCATACAGAGCACCTCATTCATCATCATAAAGATTTGCGCATCGGGCGAAGCGGGCTTGCCGCGCCGGACAGCCCATCCCGCCGTCCCCTTTATTAAAAGCTAAAAAGACGTTTTTGTCAAGATTGTAAGAAGAAATTGTTACAAATTTTTTACAAGGATAATAAGGTATGAACACATGTATAGACGGACGCCGTATAATTTGTTATAATTTGAACGGGAACACCGCAAAATCAACCGCTTGCAAAAGCTGTTTGGAAAGAAGGACAAACGGATGAAAAAGAATGAGATCGCCGCCATGATTGACCATACCCTGCTCAAGGCCTCGGCAACGCCGGAGCAAATCCAAAAGCTCTGCGCGGAGGCGAAGGAATATCGTTTTGCCTCCGTGTGCGTCAACCCCTGCTATGTCGCTCAGGCCGCGCAGATGCTGAAGGGGACGGGGGTCAAGGTCTGCACCGTCGTCGGCTTCCCGCTCGGTGCGAATACCTGTGCGGTCAAGGCGTTTGAGACGCAGGATGCCGTGCGCAACGGCGCGCAGGAAATCGACATGGTCATCAACATCGGCGCGGCCAAGGCCGGAGATTTCGACGCCGTGCGGGAAGATATCGCCGCCGTCGTCAAGGCCGCCGAGGGAACGCTGGTCAAGGTCATCATTGAAGCCTGCTATCTGACGGACGAAGAAAAGCAGGCGGTCTGCCGGGCAGCGGCGGACGCTGGCGCGGATTTTGTCAAAACCAGCACGGGCTTCGGCACGGGCGGGGCGACCGTTCACGACGTTGCGCTGATGCGCTCCTCCGTTCCGGCCGGCATGAAGGTCAAGGCCGCAGGGGGCATCCATTCCTATGAGGAGGCCGTTGCGCTGGTTGAGGCGGGGGCGGACCGCATCGGGGCGAGCGCGGGCATCGCAATCGTTGAAAAAGCAGAATAAAGACAAGAGGGTGATTGAATGCTTTTAGGCGCTTTGGAGGCCGGCGGCACAAAGATGATATGCTCGCTGGGGGATGAGCAGGGACATGTGCTGGACAGGGCACGGTTCGAGACCCGCAGTCCGGAGGAGACCATGCCGGAGCTGCTTCAATATTTTACCGGAAAGGGAATCGATGCGCTCGGCATCGGCAGCTTCGGCCCGCTGGATTTAAATCCGTCCTCTCCGACCTACGGCTGCATCACGACGACGCCGAAGGTCAAATGGCAGCATTACCCGCTGAAAAAGGCGTTTGAGGACACGCTGAACGTGCCGGTCGCCTTGGATACGGACGTCAACGCGGCGGTGCTGGCGGAGCAGCGGCTGGGCGCTGCGCGGGGCGCCGGCACCTGTCTGTATGTGACGGTGGGAACGGGCATCGGCGGCGGCGTCATGGTGAACGGTGAGCTCGTTCACGGGCTTATCCATCCGGAGCTTGGGCATATGCTGCTCCGTCCCGCAAAGGATGACCCCGCGCCGGACGGGTTGTGCCCCTTCCATGTTTCCTGCGCGGAGGGGCTGGCGTCCGGAACGGCCATCGGAAAGCGCTGGGGCATGCGGGCGGAGGAACTTCCGCTTGAGCATCCCGCATGGCAGCTTGAGGCGGATTATTTGGCGCAGCTGTGCATGAACGCGCTGGCCGTCTTTTCGCCGGAAAAAATCATCCTGGGCGGCGGCGTTATGCAAAAGGCCGGCCTTATCGGGCTGGTGCGGCAGTCGCTGCGGCGCATGGCGGGCGGCTACTGGCAGCACAAAATGCTTGAGGACGGGATTGATGAATACATCGTCCTGCCCGCGCTGAACGGCAACAGCGGCGCAATCGGGGCGCTGCTGCTGGCAAGCAGTGTCAAAAATGCGCAAAAATAACGGCGAAAGCATGAATAATCTGTCATGAAGCATGGACAATTTGCACAAAATCGATCATTTCCTGTATAACATATCAACGAAATATTATAAAGTTACAAT
>CAVFWQ010000081.1:0-9550 GCA_963626285.1 bacterium
GCTTTTCCCTCTCACCAGCTCTGCTGGTGGTTTTCTTTTTTCGCTGAAGCGACAACAAAAATGAAGGGGCTGCGGCCCCTTCATGCATCCCCAAGAATGTCTGCAGACTTTTTCGACAGTCTGTTCCCGTTGTCCTGCTTGGAACAACGGGCTGATTTTGTCTCCATGCGTGCTTTTCCAACGACTCGGTCGCTGTGGCGTGCATTGCATCACGCTGAGACTGTAAAATGCAGCCTCTTTTTTGATGCGAGCAATCCTCAGTAAACTTCCACCGTTCCGTCCAGCATTTCAGGCGTGATGATATCCCGCTCCAGAGCGGATTTTTCCAGTTCACTGTAGATGCCGGCGAAGGTGATGCTGCGGTACGGGCCGACAAAAAGAATCTCCAGAATGCCGAAGGTCAGCGCGGACAGAAGCTCCCAGCCGAGGAACGACAGGACAGCCACAAACAAATCCATCTTGTAGCCGTCCGTGATGCGCATCGACAGCCTGAGCGCGGACTTAGCCGTGACATTCGGGTGTGCGCCCAAGATGTACGGTGTCATCATGTAGGCAAGAGATTTGACAATGCCGGGGATGATAAACAGGAACGACCAGAGCAGCTCCCAAAGATACATCCACAGCATCCCGCCCAGCTTCCGCAGGTAGTTGTCAAATGTGCCGCCAAAGCAATCGGAGACGGTAGGCTTCTCACCCAGATAATTTTTCTGATAGTACAGGCAGCCTGAAACCATCAGCACGGGCGTGATGAAAATGGCCAGCAGGCCGATGGGCACGGTCGCGGCGATGGCCGTACACACGGCCAGCAGGACATAGACACCGATGCATGAGCCGCGGTTTGCCTGCAAACAGTCACGGGAAATGCGCTTGATCTCCTGTCTGGAAATCGGCAGGGAAGAACCATTCTCACTCATAAAAACGCCTCCTCAGCATCTCTTATAGTTGAAGCAAAGTTCTCATTTCAGCAAAGCTGTGCGCCCGAAAGGGCGTCGGCACATCGCTCGGACACAAGCCGTCCGGGTCTAACAGAGCGCAGGACATGCCGGCGTTGATACCGGCGTCCAAGTCAATCGTTCGGTCGCCCAGCATCACGCATTCCTTTTTGTCAAGCGCGTACTTTGCGCATAAGTAATTCAGCGCATCCGGTGCGGGTTTTGAAGGAAAACCGTCTTCGTGGGTCACGCAGTCACGGAACAGGGGCAGGATGCCGTTGCGCTTGAGAGCCTCAACGCCGCTCAAACCGCGATGGGTGTACAGGAAATTGTCCCCGCCGTTTTGAACGACGGTCTCCAGAAATTCCCTTGCGCCATCGAACAGGCGCATGGTGCTGTCGTCTTCCTCCTCCGCGTGTTTCCGATAACCGTCCAAGAGGGAGGACGGCTCCAAGCCATACTGCGGTGCATAAAGCAGGGCAGTCGCCTCCAAGGAGACCTTGTTGTTTTTGAAAACCTCTTCGTAATCCGCCTCAATGCCGTGGTCGCGGAGCGTCTTGAGCATGGCACGGGTCACGCGGGGATAGGTGTTGAACAGCGTTCCGTCAAAATCCCAGAAAAAGTGCTTGAAACGCATCATTTATTTCTTGACCGTCAGCTCCGCCGCGCAGTGCGGGCAGCGGGTCGCGCCCTCCTTGATTTCCTCTAAGCAGTACGGGCACTTGGGCGCGGGTGCGGCGGGCGCTTCGTCCTTTTGACGGTGGAGACGGTTGATGCCCTTGACCAGCAGGAAAATGCAGAATGCCACGAGGACAAAGTCGATCACCGTTTGCAGGAACACGCCGTAGTTCAGCGTGGCAACGCCGGCCTCCTGTGCGGTCGCCAGGGTGTCGTAGGACGAGCCGTCCAGGGCGATGAACTGGTTGGAGATGTCAATGCCGCCCGTAATCAGCGTCAAAACCGGCATCAGCAGGTCATTGACCAGCGAGGTGACGATTTTGCCGAACGCACTGCCCATGATTACGCCGACGGCCATATCCACCACATTGCCGCGCACGGCGAAGGTCTTGAATTCCGCTAAGAACTTTTTCATCGGAGCTTCATCTGCCTTTCAAAAATTCAGGGTAACTGAATTATATCATGCCTTTTCCCGAAACGCAAGGCTTGAACACACAGCCGAAGCGCCAAACGCACATCTATCGGAAGAATTTTTCGGAGGGCCAGATAATCTCTCCGTCTTCCCGCAATAAGAAGGATTGCGCCTTTGTTTTTTGGGGCGCATCGATTCTTGACGCAGCCCAAAAGTTGTGCTATGATAACTCTGCAAATTCCCCGTGAGGGAGTAGTAAGCGCACGTCCCGTGCGTAGCAAGTCAACACACCGACCCATGACGGGTCTGGCTTGTTTTAAATTACGAGACTCATGTATGGCCATGCGGCATACGTGCGTCTTTTTTTAACGAAAAAACGCCCAAGTATGCCGGCAAACATGCGGCGGCCATGCTTGGGTTTTTGCGTATACTACGACCATGACGGAGGATAAAAATCATGCAATGGAATCTTCTTTTCTTTGCCAACAGTGCGCTGCTGGGCGTAGGGCTTGCAATGGACGCCTTTTCCGTATCGATGGCCAACGGGCTGAACGAGCCGCATATGCGCAAAACCCGCATGGCGGTCATCGCGGGCGTATTCGGCTTTTTCCAGTTTCTCATGCCGATGGTCGGCTGGGTCTGCGTCCATACGGTGGTGGAATGCTTCTCGGCATTCGAGCGCTTCATTCCGTGGATAGCGCTGGTACTTTTGTGCTATATCGGCGGCAAAATGCTGCTTGAAGGCATCCGCAATAAGAACGGGAACAGCGAAGAGGAAGCCGTCAAAGGGCTTTCCTTCGGCGGACTTTTGGTGCAGGGCATCGCCACGTCGATTGACGCGCTGAGCGTCGGCTTTACCATTGCCGAATACGACTTGACAATGGCGCTGACCGGCTCGCTGATCATTGCGGCCGTCACCTTCTGCATCTGCATGGGCGGGCTGCTCATCGGCAAAAAGGCCGGAACGCATTTAAGCGGCAGGGCATCCATCCTCGGCGGCATCATCCTGATTGCCATCGGGCTGGAAATTTTCATCAGCGGACTCATCGGCTGATTCATTGAATGACAGAATAAAAGGGTACGGCGCATCACTGCCGTACCCTTTCATATTATTCATACACCGTTTCTTCTTCGGCAAAGTCTTTCCGTGCGTCAGGAAGACGGTCACACACCATCAGCCAGCCGTCCTCCCCGTTGTCTTCATAATATTTGGGGCGGACGCCGACCTTGATAAAACCCAGCGACTTATATAAATTCTGCGCAATTTCATTGCTCTTGCGCACCTCAAGGGTCAGATAGGCCGCGCCCAAGTCAGAGGCGTACTGCATCAGGCTTTCCGTGAGCTTTCGGCCGATTCCCGTTCCGCGCACGGCTTTGTCAACGGCGATATTCGTAATGTGCCCCTCGTCCAGCACAATCCACGCGCCCGCGTAGCCGAGGATTTGCCCGTCCCGTACGGCGACCAAATATCTGGCGCAGGGATTGGTCTCCAGCTCCTGATGAAACGAGCGTTCGCTCCACGGTATGGCAAAGGCCGCCGTCTCAATCTGATGAACAGCCGGAATGTCTGCTATGGTCATTCGGCGAATTTCAATGTTTTTATCCATGCAGGGCGTTCTCCAGCAAATTTTTCTGCCGCTCTGCCTGCGGCGCACGCAGATACAGCGGCTTCAGCGCACGGGCATCCACGGCTCGGTCAATATGGCCTGCGGCGATGGCGGCAATGGCAGCCGGCCGTAAATACAGGGCTTCCGGCGGCACAAACGCTGCCCTTTCCCCCATGCAGGCAGCGATTTTTTCTTTATGAACGGCCACGCCGTCTCCGGCGAACAGCAGCTTTTTCCCGTGAGACAAGGCATCGGCCTTTGACAGGTATTCTTCTAACTTCAGCGGTTCGTCCCCCATGAGCCGCGCCATTGTCAGCCCCTCAAACACGGCGCCGTACACCTGACCGGCACGGGCATCCTGAATCGGGCACAGAATGCCGTCAAACAGAGAAACGCCCTTGGCAAAAGCCTCCAGCGCGTCAACGGCAATGCAGGGCTTCTCACACGCCTGCGCCATGCCCTTGACAGCCGTCACGCCGATGCGGACGCCCGTAAAGGAGCCGGGGCCTGCGGCAACGGCGAAATAATCCACATCCTCGATGCGTGTGCCGGCGTGCAGAAACGCCTCCTCGGTCATGGGCATGATGCTCTCGGAGTGCGTCATTTTGTTGCGGGCGACTGCCTCATAAATCACCACATCATCCCGAAGCAGCGCAACGCCGGCCGTCGGGCCGGATGTATCCATCGCATAAATCAGCAAGCTGAAGCCTCCTTTAATTCGGACAGGTCAAACGGACGGAAACTGCCGGCGGATTTTACGGAAATCCTGCGTTCGGTCTCGGAGAGCTTTTCAATGCTGACCAAGAGAAAACCGTCCGGCAGCAGCTCCGGCGCGCGTTCTGCCCATTCTATCAGGGAAACCCCGTTTCCGTTGAGCTGCTCCTCCGCGCCGATGGTCGCAAGCTCCTCCGTATCCTGAATGCGGTACCAGTCAAAGTGGTACAGCGGCAGACGGCCGGAAAAATACGCATTGAGGATGGTGAACGATGGGCTGGGCACAGGCTCACTGACGCCAAGTCCCCGCGCAATGCCGCGAGCCAGTTCACTTTTGCCCGCGCCAAGGTCGCCATGCAGAACGACGACATCTCCGGCGCAGAGCCGCTTCGCAAGCCGAATGCCCATCGCGGCGGTTTCCGCCGCCGACGCTGTCAGCTCTTCATACCACGGAAAGCCAAGCATTGCAAGCGCAGTGACTCTGTCCGCGTCGATTTGACGCTTTAAGGCCGCCATGCTTTCAAACGGGCGGATGGCGCGAATGAAGCCATACAGCGAAAGCTCCATCGGCAGACCGTATATATCCTCCTCAAAGTCAAACAGCCACGTTTCGACCGTCACGGCGGCGGAACGGTCCGCCGTCGGGCGCGTCCCGATGTTGGTCACGCCGGGGCGCTTTTTCCCGTTCACCGTTGCACAGGACGCATACACCCCGGACTTGGGGAGCGTCTCCCCCGCCTCGACTGCCAAATTTGCCGTCGGGAAGCCCGCGCCCGTCCCCTTATGGTGCCCGTGAATGACCGTTCCCTTCAGCGTTATCATTATTCTCCCAGCTTTCCCCACATCACTAAAACGAGCAGCACGACCGTAATCAGGACGAGCAGCGAAACAATGATGACACCCGCGGAAAGTCTCTGCTTCTTTTCCGTTTCCCTGCTCACGGATTCAGGCGCCAAATGCGCTGCCCGCAGCCCCTTCGCCACGGGCTTATACAGCAGCATGGTCAGTGCGGCATTTATCGTTCCCTTCACCAAGTTAAACGGAAGAAAGACCGTTGCCAGCATCGCCGCCACCGTGCTGCGCGGAACGCCCATATAAAGCGGCGTAATGAGATAGTTCCACAGCAGCATCATGGCGGTCATGCAGAGGGTTCCGGCGACCAGCCCGATAACCGCTCCCTTCAGCGTATGCAGGCGCTTATACACAAGCGCCGCCGTGCCAACGAACATACCGGACGAAAGGACGTTCATAATCAGCCCTATCCAGCCCGTTTCCGAAATCGTAACCATCTCGACCAGAGAGACGACAGCGGTCACGCACAAGCCCGATATAGGGCCGAACAAGAATGCGCTGATGGCCAGAATAACATCTTTCGGCTCATAGCTTAAAAACGACACCATCGGGATGCGAATAACCACCACAGAAATATAGGCCAGTGCGCTCAGCATTCCCAAGGTCACCAACCGCTTTGTGTCATCATGCTTCATGTTGTTTGCTCCTCTCCGCTTCCCATGCGCTTTTCCGTTAGAGCCATCGGTGCTGCCTTCTGCTTTGCGCAGGGCTTTTGCTGCTTCTTCCCCGCTCAGCCCTGCCGAAAGCGAAAACCTCGCCGCAAATCTTTCCTCCGGCTTCAGCGTTCAATCATGCCAAAATGGAAGCCCGCCTTTCAAGCGTGTGCAGAAGGGCGGGCGAAACCGTTTGCTGCTTTTGCAAGCGGAAAAGCGTCTTTTATCATCCAGACTGTACTGTCGGTTTCGGAATTGCACCGAATCGGCCGCGCAAGCGCACGGTTCGCGGACTGTGACCGCCGGTCGGGAATCGATGCCGTGCACCTCACCCAGCCCCAAAGACACATGAAAAGCAATATTCAGATAAGCAGTCCAAGGACTGCACGCAAATCATAGCACGAAGGAGATTTCGTGTCAAGCGGATGTTACGCTTTTAAGACCATTGCCGCGCCTTCGGGACGGACATCCAGCACATAGCAGCAGTCCGCGCCGAAGACGGCTTCCATCCGCCTGACGAATTCACCCGTCATTTCGTTCGGCACGAAGTTCAGCGTTGTTCCCGCAAAGCCGCCGCCATGCACGCGCCACGCGCCGCGATCCCTCAGCATTTCTTCCGCAATGGCCAATGCAACGGAAAGCGGCTGGCTGCTTCCGGCAGTATGAACATTTTGCAGCAGCATCCAGCTGCTGTAGCCGGACTCGATAATCAGGGAGAAGAACGCGCCCAAATCGTTACGCTTGATGTTGGCCAGCTGCTTCTTGACCCTATCATTCTCGTTGAAGAAATGAATGGCGCGCAGGGCTGCACGGTCATTGACCTTTTGGCGAATGAGGGCGATATTCTGCATCACCTGCTCAGGGCGAACCATGCGCAGGGACTTTTCGCCAAACAGCTCGGCCACGGCTGACATTTCGCTCCGAATGGCCGCATATTCATCCGTCAGATCGTCATGCGAGGCGCGGGTATCGACGACAATCAGCGAATAGCCGGCATCGGCAAAGCCGAAATTCACGGGCTGAATGATGGGCTCGCCCTTAAAATCAATGGATACCATGCCCCCTACGCTGGAGGCCATCTGGTCCATCAGGCCGCAGGGCTTGCCGAAATAGGCATTCTCCGCGTACTGCGCGATTTCCGCCCGCTGCACGGGATCTTCGGTAAAGCCGTTGTAGAGCGCATCAAAGACAGCGCCCATCAGCACCTCATAGGCCGCCGAAGAGGAAAGCCCGCTGCCGGACAGCACATCGGACGTGATGGTCGCGTCAAAGCCGCCGACCTTCATGCCCAATTCCTTCATTCGGGCGGCCGTACCGCGCACGAGCGCGGCAGATGTCCCCTTTTCCTCCGGTCGGACGCTTAAATCCGATAAATCCAAATCGAACTTGTGAAAGCCCTCGCTGTGCAGGCGAATCAGGTTATCATGCCTCGGCGACACGGCCGCCAGCATGTCCAGATTCACGGCAGCGGCCAGCACGCGCCCGTTCTGATGGTCGGTATGGTTTCCGGCAATCTCCGTGCGGCCGGGCGAGCTGATTAAATAAAGCGCCTCGGTCGAGTGGAACATATCCTCGTGCTGCTTGACAAGCTGGGTATAGCGGGTGAGCTGGCGCGCCAGTTCTCCGTTGCGATGACCGTATAAGCGGGCAAAACGCTCCATCATTTCCGGTGTTTTCAGTTCACGAAGCGCCTTAGAATAGACTTCCATACGGCTGAATGTCCCCCTCATCACAAATTATCCAATATATTTTGCCAGAAAGTCATAAATCGGTCAAGCCCTTTTTCCCGGAGCGTTTCCTCAAAGGCGCTGAAGGACGCATCGGAAATCTCCTCTTCGCCCAGCACCCAGCGGGCTATCTGCATATCCACATAATAGCCTATCTCATTTTGCAGCGGGGTAATTTCCGCAGCCTGCGCATCCGTCAAATCATAATACGGGAAGGGGCGCTCAGCGATTTGGTTCAGCTTGATGAGCTGCCTGCTCAGCGCAGCCACGGCGGTATCGTTATAGCGCGTCTGGAATTCATCGCAGGACGCGCCCGGCGGTGTAGCGCCGGATATAATCAACGTCTCGGAGGTAAAATAGGAATTCCCCTTCGCGCTGTCCGTAACGCGCCATGTACCGTCGCCGTCCACGACATAGTCCACATTTTCAAGGCCGACGGAGGCGAGCTTCGCCCCCTCCTCCCCGTACAGGGTATCGACCCAGCGCAGCAGCGCGGCGGGGTCATCGCACTTTGAGGTGACGGCAAACGTGCCGCGAAACAGGCTGCCGATAAAGCTCCTGTACACCTGCCGGCCGTTATAGGTCAGCGGCATCAGCACCTCATAATCCGTCAGCCAGTCGGACGGCATGATGTTGGCCGGCGAGCTGGTCAGCACGATGCCGTAGGTCTGCGTCGCATCGGAATCCGTCACCGTGCGCAGGGTATCCGCCGTGGTGAAGCCGTCTCGGTCGAACAGGCCGGACGCATACATCTCCCTGCCCCATTCGATGAAGGGGCGGAAGTTCTCCTCAAGCGGCATGAAATGCACCTCGCCGTCTTGGGCAAAAATATTGTAGTCGTTGCAGGTCAGCCCGAACGCATGGGCTAAAAATTTCAAATCAAACGGCCCTAAGAAGGCCAGCGGGATTTCATCCTCCTTGCCGTTTTGGTTCGGGTCCTTTTCCTTGAACGCCTTCAGCACGGTGACAAGCGATTCAAGGTCTGTCGGCGCATCCAGCTTTAAGGTCTGAAGCCATTTTTTGTTAATCCACATGCAGTTCTGCGCCGGCGCCTCGGAAATATACGGCAGCGCAACGACCTGCCCGCCGGACAAGGAAATCTGCTTTAAATAATCGGGATTCTCCGTCAGCAGCTTCCAAAGATTGGGGCAGTTCTCCTCTAACAGCGGCATCAGGTCAATGAGCACGCCCTTTTCATAAAGGGTCTCACACTCGGAGGACGAAAGCTCTGCCTTAAAAAGAACATCGGGCAGGTCGTCGGCGTCCTTCGTCATGCTGTCCTTGGCCTTTTGCCATGCGGCGCTGCTCGAATACTGTTGAAAGGAAAAGCGGATGCCCGTTTTTTCCTCCATACGCGCAAAAAAAAGATTGGTCTCCCAAGTGCGATAGGTAGTTTCACTGTCATAACCGGCCATGACATAGGTCTTCTGTTCGCCCTCCGATGCAGACGCCGTACACGTCAGCAGCAGGCAAAGGGACAGAAGCATTGCGCCCAAGCGTTTCAACCGTGATTTCCTCCTTCTGCGGAATAATGCATCTTATTATACAGGATTTTGCGCCGTTTGACCACCCTTTTTGCGTTTATGCCGTAATTTTGCCGAAAAAACAAGCCGATGCAACAATACGGTACAACAGCAGGGCGGGCGGCACAAGGAGTGTCTGCCCGCCCGATTGATTGACAGGGTTCATGTTTTATTCTTTTTTGAGAATTTCGCTCACATCGGTCATGTTTTTACCGAGGGTGAAGGTGACGGTATGGCCGTCATGGGTGAGGCAATAGGTCTCGCCGCTTCTGCCCTTTTCGAGCAGGTCGGTAAGGGCGAAGATCGAGGTCGCGCCCTTGGTGACGAACACGATTGTTTTCACGCCCTGCGCTTTCAGGGTGCTGAGGCCGCTGAACTTGCCCGTAAGAACAGCAAAATCCGCGTCCGCGGTAACGGTCAGCACGCCGCTCCTGCGCTCGGATGTATAGCGG
>CAVFWQ010000082.1:0-9256 GCA_963626285.1 bacterium
CGATAGAAAAGTATGGATGTTTCCAATAAAACCTGTACCAGATAATGATGTAAAGAAGCCACAGCTGTTTGTGTTTAAAGATAGGGAGGATTACGAAAGCCGCGGTAAAAATGTTGATGCTGAATACACAAAGATGATGATTAAAGCAAAGAAAAATGGAATAAAAAAACCCGTATTTATTGCTCCAATTGTACCAAGCATGGAACAAAAGTCAGAATTAGTAATACCGGCAGATATTATTGGCAAGCAGGTGAAGCATAAAACGTTTGGCTTTGGCATGATTACAGCTATTGATGGCACTGCGATTGAAGTTCAATTTGATAAGGCTAGATTAAAGAAGATGGGATATGAGTTCTGTATGGAAAAGAAACTGTTAGAGTTCGTATAAAGATATGAAGACGATTAGAGTTGTTGCTGCAGTAATTCGCAGCGAAGATAAGATTTTTGCTACGGCTAGAGGATATGGCGAATTTAAAGGATTATGGGAATTTCCAGGAGGGAAAATTGAATCTGGTGAAACACCACAGCAAGCCTTAACAAGAGAGATCCATGAGGAGCTTGACGTGAAGGTTAAAGTTGGCAATTTGATTGATACCATCGAATATGATTACCCGTCATTCCATTTGAGTATGGATTGCTTCTGGTGTATTGTGCCTGATGGCAAAATAACACCCAAAGAAGCAGAGGCTTCGCGCTGGCTTAGTAAAAATGAATTATATAGCGTTGACTGGTTGCCTGCTGATATGGGGTTAATTAAGAAAATTGAAGATGTCCTTGATTAAACCATATGGTTGATATAAAAGAACGCATAGCGTATTCAAGTATTATAGGGGAAAATTAAAATACTTCAAATTAATAAAAATGATGATGAGGAGGTATGATTGTGGATAGGCGGAGAAAGATTAGGAAATAAACTGAGGCCGTAACCCTTTCTGAGCTTTCAGTGCTGGATACGATTTGTGAAATACGTAATAAAGTTATTTAGACTGCATAAACTGAATTTAAAATACGACAAAAACCACCCTGCTTAATACAGGATGGTCATAGCACTGCAAAAGGGAAATTATTCCTCGGCGACAGCGTCAGCAGCCTTGACAGCGGGCATAGCGCGCTGCACATAACCACTGCGCAGGCAACGGGTGCAAACATTCAGCTTCATCGGCCGACCGTCTACAACAACGCGAACCTTCTGAACATTCGGAGCCCAAGCATGGCTGGTTTTCCGATTGGAATGGCTCACATTGTGACCGACCATCTGACCCTTCGCGCAAACCTCACAAAACTTGCCCATCTTACATAACCTCCCATAGGAATTGGCTTTCGGTGACGCGTCGGTCTCCCGACACGATACATCCATAATCGACAGCTTGACCATTATACTATATATAGTGGAAAAAAGCAAGGGCTTTCCCCTATAAAACATTGAAAAATGCTGAGAAAATGTGTTTTGGAAGGTAACAGAAAGACCTTCGGGCGGCTTGCAAAGCGGCGGGGAAGATGGTACAATCAAGACGTGGGACGAAGCGTACAGCAGACGGACGATTGCCAAAAACAGCGACCTTGAAAACGGCATCCCGTTCAAGGGCGAGCCGAACGGCATTTTTGACAAGACGGACGATGACGGCAACGTCCTCCAGCGGCGCGTCTATGGGGCTGACGGTGTGGCAAAATATGATTTTGACACGAGCGACCATGAGCGCCCGCAATTACACCCGATGGGAGCACACAAGCATATTCTTCAAGTGAAAAAGAAGAGCCCTCATGCGAGTATAGACTATTTCACGGAAGAAGAACTCGTGCAAAATGCCGACATCATCAAAAGAGGGGTGAATTATTTTGATAAGGGATTATAACTCAAAATTGACCAGAGACACTCTCATTGCTCGTATTGAGATTGGTGAAGACGTTGAGTTTGAATGCCGTGGAAAGAGATACACGATCTGCGGTTGGTGCGAAGAAGGTCCCAACATCGCCGAGCAGGTGACTGAGGCCAATGAACAGACATTCAAAGACGGCGCTGACCTTGTAGACCATTACCTCATTGACGGAAAACCGATTGCCGAGCGCATCGGGGAAATGAAGATGCTCTAAAGGCTGACATTATGCTGACAGAAGCGTTGGCATAGAATACGAAAAACGAATTGCACAGCGTGAGCAGAAGAATGCTTTTTCGGTGAAGCATGATGCCGAGTGGGAGACAAAGGACGAAGGACGGCGGCGCGGTTTGCTCAACCATTGGCAAAAGGAAATCAACGGTTTCCATAAATCTTTAGCAAGGCGCGAAGCAGAATCAAAGAAGAGGGGCGAACAGTGAGCGGAGACGCTGTATTAAAAGCCACCATTGAAAGGATGATTGAAAATGCGGATGAAGCTGTTGAAGAGGCAAAAGCACATCGTGGGAGCGAATATTATTTCAGTACAAGACGAATTGTTTATTACGAAGTTCTTGACACAATTAAGGACGACATCATCATGGGTGACCTTGAACCTGCTGATTATGGTTTAGAGATAGATTTAGAAAAACGATATTTGTAAAAATCATGAGGGCAGTGAAATAATGTCCTCCCTCAAAATTACGATGCTCGAAAAAAATGATTGTTATTGTGCGAAATATTGGAAAGCATAAAGAGGATATTCTGCCTGCGAACCGACGTTCAATGAAGTCCCAGACAGCAATTGCTGTTTAAAGGATCGAAAGAAGAAAAAACAACGGGCAAATGTTGCCGTCAAAATTGAATATGACAGTAATGACATTCTCAGGTGCGCTAAACAGAGCGTTGGAAAGGTTGAAGGGAGGATGAAGAAGAATGGCAAAACTGGCTCGTGGTACTATCCTGACGGTTAAATGTATCAATAATGACGGCTATCCATGCAGTCTGACAGTTGGTAAACTGTATAAAGGGGTGGTCTGCCAACTCAACGCATTAGCTGTTTTCGATAATGAAAACGATGGAGCCTATATCTATAATTGAAATATATTTGAAATCGTCAAAGCAGGTTGGGATGGACAGGAGCCTGAGAGCCTGTAAGTCGTAAAACACGCTGCTCAGGGGCAGACTGATAATATATGCCTGCCGATGCGTAATTTATACTTTTGTTGTTAAACAATCGGCCAGCGTGTTGAGGAGCTGCGTTCGGCCTTCGCCTGTTTCCGAGGAATACGGAATGACCTGCCACGGCTGCACTTCAAGCATACGGCAGATGGGCGCAAGCTGCTTCATCCGTGCGCCGCGGGAAATCTTATCCGCCTTGGTTGCGACGACAATGAAGGGGTGTCCTGTCTGACGAAGGAAACGGTTCATCGTCAGGTCGTCCTGCGTGGGGTCATGGCGGATGTCCACCAAATGCAGGGTCGTCCTGAGCAGAGCCGAATCCGCAAAAAAGCCGTCCATCATGCTGCCCCAGCGTTCCTTCTCCTTCTTATCGACCTTGGCAAAGCCATAGCCGGGCAAATCGACCAGATGAAATTCATCATTGAGCAGAAAGATGTTGATGAGCCGCGTTTTGCCGGGTGTTCCGCTGACACGCGCCAAATTTTTCCGCCTACACAGGCTGTTAATCAGCGAGCTTTTTCCGACATTGCTCTTCCCAGCCACGGCAATCTGCGGCAGCCCCATCCCCGGAAATTTTTTGTATTCGCTCAGGCTGGTGACAAATTCAGCTTTGATGATGTCCATTTCGTTACTCGCTTTCGTTTATCAGCGCCAGCTTCAGCACATCACTGATATCATCTGTCAGATGGATATTAAACTGCTTGCGCACATGCTCCGGCACATCCTCTAAATCCTTTTCGTTTTCCCGCGGCAAAAGGATGGTCTTGATGCCGGCGCGATAAGCAGCCAACAGCTTTTCCTTTACACCGCCGATGGGCAGCACACGCCCGCGCAGGGTGATTTCCCCCGTCATGGCCACATCCTGCCGTACCTTTTTCCCGCTCAGAGCGCTCACCATTGCCGTTGCAATTGTTACGCCGGCGCTTGGGCCGTCCTTTGGAACGGCTCCCTCCGGCACATGAATGTGAATATCCAGTTTTTTATGAAAATCCGAGTCAATGCCGTATTCCTGTGCGTGCGCTCGCACCCATGAAAGCGCTGCCTTTGCGCTTTCCTTCATGACATCGCCCAACTGCCCCGTCGTTTCCAATGCGCCGTTCCCCTGCATGACGGCGCATTCAACCGCCAAGGTTTCCCCGCCGACCGTCGTATAGGCCAGCCCGTTAACAACGCCCACAATCGGCGCTTTTTCCGGCGGCTCACGCAAATAGTGCGGTGCGCCCAAGTACTCCTTGAGCAGAGCCGAGGTTACATTCACCTGCCGCACATCCTTTTCCAGCATATCAACAGCGGCCTTGCGCACAACGCGGGCAATAGTGCGGCTTAAAACACGCACACCGGCCTCGCGGGTATAATCCTCAATGAGCTGCTTTAGGACAGCATCATTCATTCTCACACTGTTTTTCGGGAGACCATGCTCGGCTATTTGCTTTTTGAGCAGATGCTTTTTGGCGATTTGCCGTTTCTCTTCTTCCGTATAGCTAGGAACTTCAATGATTTCCATACGGTCGAGCAGGGGCGCGGGAATCGTGTCCCTGCTGTTGGCGGTGGTGATAAACATCACTTTGGAGAGGTCGAACGGCAGTTCCAAATAATGGTCACGGAAGGCATAATTCTGCTCCGCGTCCAGCACCTCAAGCATGGCGCTGGCAGGGTCGCCGCGAAAATCGCCGCTCATTTTATCGATTTCATCAAAGAGGAAGACGGGATTCATCGTTCCGGCCTGCTTGATGCCCGAAATGATGCGCCCCGGAATCGCCCCGATATAAGTGCGACGATGACCGCGAATCTCCGCTTCATCCCGAACGCCGCCCAAGGACATCTGCACAAATTTTCGGCCGACAGCCCGCGCAATGCCCTTGACAATTGATGTTTTGCCTACGCCGGGCGGTCCGACAAAGCACAAAATCGGTCCTTTCATGGCGGCGTCCCCCGTGTTCTGCTCTTTCATGCGGCGAACGGCCAAGTATTCGATAATGCGCTCCTTGACCTGCTCCAAGCCATAATGTTCCTCATCTAAAATTCGGCGGGCACGTTTCAAATCCAAATTATCGCGGGTCAATTTCCCCCACGGTAAATCCAAAATCCACTCAACATAGGTGCGGCTCACGCCGATTTCAGGCGTTCCCGATGCCATGCGGGAGATTCTGTCCAGCTCTCGGTTGACCTTTTCCCGCGCCTCGTCGTTCAGCGGCAGCTTTTCGGCCTTTGCGCGAAGGTCGTCCACATCCGTGGCTTCACGCTCGCCCAGTTCCTCCTGAATGGCCTTTATCTGTTCTCTCAGATAATAATCTTTCTGATTTTTATCGATCTGCTTCTTGAGCCGTGATTGCACATTTTTTTCAATCGCCGCCAGTTCGGTTTCCCGTATCAAAATCTCGCACAGCGTTTCCAGACGCTGCTGAACATCCGTCTTCTCTAAAATGGCCTGTCTGTCCTCCGTGCGTGTCAGGACATTGGCGGCAATCAAATCAGCCAGATGCTCCGGCGCATTCACATCCGCCACGGAGCGGACGGTTTCGGCTGAAACGCGGCCACTTTGCCGCGCATATTCCTCAAACAGCGCGTGAGTCGTGCGGACAAAGGCCTGTAGCTCCGATGTGTCCGTATTTCCCGCATCGGGGAGCAGCACGGTGGCTGTTAAGCCGTTTTCGCTGTCTGTGACAGCCGTTAAGATGGCGCGTTTTTTTCCTTCAACCAGAACACGGACGGCCTCACCCGGCAGATTCAGTACCTGTTTAATGGTTGAAATCGTTCCGACGGAGCAAAGCTCCGAAAGCTCCGGATTTTCCGTTTCGCTGTCCCGCTGCGCTACCAAAAACACCTGCTGATCCTTCAGCATGGCCTGTTCCAATGCAGCAATAGAGCGAGCGCGGCCAATGTCAAAATGTAAAACCATATGCGGAAATACCACCAGCCCGCGCAGCGGAATGATGGGCATTTCCAGCGTTTCCTTTTTCTTTCTCGGCATAGTACCCTCCGTAAAGATAACGGCAAGGCAAATCAGCCTGCCGTGTGTCATTATACCTTGAAACCGAAGACTTGACAAGTAGCAGACGAGTACATCGCCTGGTATCAAAATCCCCTTTTCCTGTGCTGCAAAACATAGGAAAAGGGGTTAATGTATTTTTCGTATCAGCTTGCGCTCGGTGTCGTATTGTCTACCGCTTCCGCCGGCACCTTCTTCGCCTTGGGAAGATGATGCCTCTCTCCATGCTCCAAGATTGGCTTTTCGCCTTTTTCGATGGTGCCCTTCGTCACTCTGCAATGGACAATATCATTCCGTGCGGGTAGGTCGAACATCGTATCAAGCATTGCATCCTCGATGATTGCCCGAAGGCCGCGGGCGCCGGCCTTGCGCTCAATGGCCTTCTTTGCGATGGCCGTCAAAGCATCGTCATCAAATGAAAGCATGATATCATCCAATTCCAGCAGCTTCTGATACTGCTTGACGAGCGCGTTACGCGGTTTTGTCAAAATTTGCACCAAGGCATCCTCATCCAGCGAATTCAGCGAAACAGTGACCGGCAAACGGCCGACAAATTCCGGAATCAGGCCGAATTTCATCAAATCCTCAGGCCGCATATTGGAAAGCACCTCGCCGACATTCCTGCCGCTGTCGCCCTCCACCTTTGCGCCGAAGCCCATCGTCTTTTTGCCTGTGCGCTGCTCGATGATTTGAGAAAGACCGTCGAACGCGCCGCCGCAAATAAAGAGAATGTTGGTGGTGTCAATCTGAATGAACTCCTGCTGGGGATGCTTGCGCCCGCCCTGCGGCGGCACATTGGCAACCGTACCCTCCAAAATCTTGAGCAGTGCCTGCTGAACGCCCTCACCGGACACGTCGCGGGTAATCGACACATTTTCTCCCTTGCGGGCAATCTTGTCGATTTCGTCAATATAAATGATGCCCTGCTGCGCAGCCTGTACATCACCGTTCGCAGCCTGAATCAGGCGAAGAAGGATATTTTCAACATCCTCACCGACATAACCGGCCTCAGTCAGCGCCGTAGCATCGGCAATAGCGAACGGCACATTCAAAATCCGCGCCAAAGACTGCGCCAGATAGGTCTTGCCGCAGCCGGTCGGCCCGACCATCAGAATATTGGACTTTTGCAGCTCTACATCGTCCTTTTTCTGCGGCGCGTTGATGCGCTTATAGTGGTTATACACGGCAACGCAGAGCGTGCGCTTGGCCTTTTCCTGACCAATGACATACTCATCCAGTACGGCCTTCATTTCTGACGGCGTCGGGATTTTGGACATTCTGGGACTGGCCAATACATCCAAATCCTCACGCATGATTTCCTGACAGAGCGTGATGCATTCATTGCAGATGTACGCATTGGGGCCGGCCACCAGCCGCCGCACCTGATCCTGAGATTTTCCGCAGAAGGAGCAGCGATGCTTGCGCTGCATAAAATCATCGTCTTTTGCCATGCTTTACCTCGCTGTTTTCGGCTTGGGCTGATAGATTTCATCAATGATGCCGTATTCAAGCGCTTCCTGCGCCGTCATAAAATGGTCGCGCTCGACATCGCGCTCGATTTCTTCCAGCGTTTTTCCGGTCATATCGGCCATCATTCGGCTCATTTTATGGCGGGTCTTGAGCAGCCATTCAGCCCGAATGGTCACATCCGTCGCTTGACCGGACGCGCCGCCGGAAGGCTGATGAATCATGATCTCGCTGTTCGGCAGCGCCATGCGCTTGCCCTTTTCGCCCGCCATCAGCAGGAACGCGCCCATCGAGGCAGCCATACCGATGCACACGGTACGCACGGGGCATTTGACATAATTCATGGTGTCATAAATTGCCATGCCTGCCGTGACCGAGCCGCCGGGACTGTTGATGTACAGCGAAATATCGGCATCCGGATTTTCCGTTTCCAAAAAGAGAAGCTGCGCAACGACGGAATTGGCGACTTGGTCGTCAATCTCACTGCCTAAAAATACGATGCGGTCCCGAAGCAGGCGCGAATAAATATCGCTCGCACGTTCTCCGCGGCCTGTTTCTTCAATGACATAAGGTATGAGCGACATAATTTCTGCCTCCCCGCTCTGATATCCGTTTCAAATGCAATGCGCGACCCATGCAGCCGCATTTACGCCATCCGGCGAAACCGCAGGCATGGGTCGCGCACAAAAAATCAGTTCAAAAGTAATTTACTCCTTGTCTTCCTTGGTTTCCTCGGCAGCTTTCTTGGCTTCCTCATCCTCGATGACTTTGACCATTTCCTCAGCCGTCTTGCTTACGTCAATCTTGTCCTTGTCATCCTTGATTTCAACCTCGGCGGTGTCCTTAATCAAATCAACGACCTTACGAAGCTTGGCGTTCTCGCGCAGATATTCCATCTGACGGTCGTTCAGTGTCTTCTTGAAGGCTTCAACGCTCTTGCCGGCGCGCTCCGCTTCCTTCTCGACATCTTCATCAGAGACTTCAACATTTTCGGCCTTTACAATGGCTTCCAGCACAAGCTGCATCTTGACGCGGTTGCCTGCCTCCGGCTTATACATTTCGGAAACCTGCTCCTCGGTCTGGCCGGTGTACTTGAGATAATCCTCGTAGCGCAGCCCCTGATACATCATGCGCATCTTCAGCTCACGCTTCATCACATCAATCTCATCGGTGACCATGGCTTCGGGGATGTCGCAGTCCGCCGCGTCCACCGCCTGCTGAATGAGGCTGTTTTCCATTTCGATGTCAGCATTTTTCTCCGCATTCTTCGTCAATTCATCCACGATGCTCTGCCTGTATTCCGCAAAGGTGGAGAAATCGGACACATCGGCGGCAAATTCATCATCCAAGGCGGGCGTAACTTTTTCCTGAATGCCGTTTACCTTAACATGGAATACGGCATCCTTGCCCTTCAGATTTTCTGCATGGTATTCTTCGGGAAATTTTACATTCAGGTCTTTTTCTTCGCCGATGTTCATGCCGACCATCTGCTCTTCAAAGCCGGGAATAAAAGTGTTAGAGCCGATTTCAAGGCTCTGCCCCTCGGCAGTGCCGCCCGCGAAGGCAACGCCGTCCACCGTGCCCGCATAGTCCAGGTTCAAGGTATCGCCCATCTGCACAGCGCGTCCTTCAACGTCCTGCATGGTGGTTTCTTTTTCCACATCATGCTGAATGCGGTGGTCGATTTCTTCCTCAGTCACGGTATGCACATATTTGGTGACCTTCAACCCCTTGTACTGACCAAGAG
>CAVFWQ010000083.1:0-9132 GCA_963626285.1 bacterium
TTTCCTTGCAGAAAAAACGCGCTTTCGGCTTTACAAATTCAGGCATTTTGTGATATGATAACAAAAAGAACATGTTGAGGAGGTACCCTAAATGAAATCCTTTCCGCTCAGACTGACTCAGGCTGAGGAGGTCAAGACCTTTGTGAACACCGTGAACCGCTACCCCTATGAGATGGACCTGCGCGCCGGCCGCCATGTGGTGGACGCCAAGTCCATCCTCGGCATCTTCTCCCTGGATTTGTCCAAGCCCATCACCCTCGATGTCTATACGGACGACTGCGGCGATTTGGAAGCCGACATCCAGCAGTTCACCGTCTGAACCTCGTGACCGCATGTCAAAAAGACCCGAAGCAGGGTCTTTTTTCATATCGGACGGCTTGCGCGGCCGAGGATGAAATGATTGACAAATCGGAAGATTATAGTATGATATAGATGGGAAGGAATTCTAAAATGCAGGCGCCTTCCCAAGCGGGGGATGCCGTGCCCGGCGCTGCCCCGCTCTATGCTTCCCAAAGATAGGAGCGCTTATTCATTGCGTGAAATCATCAGGAGCGCCACGGATTATCCGGCGCTGTTTGGCATGAACGACAGAAACATTGCCGTGCTGGAAAATGAGCTGAATGTTTCCGTCGCTCTTCGGGACGAGGAAATGAGCATCAGTGGCGATGAAGATAATGTGCGGCTTGCTTCGCAGACCGTGGTGAAGCTGATGGAGCTTTTGAACCGCGGGGAAGCGGTGGACGATGCGCGGGTGCGCTATGCCGTAGCGCTGGCGCGGTCGGGCGACTTGGACAAGCTGGATAAAATCGCGCAGGATGTCGTCGCGCTGACGCACAGAGGAAGACCCGTCAAGTGCAAGACCTTGGGGCAGCTCAATTATGTGGAGGCTGTCCGCAGGCATGAGCTGACCATTGCCGTCGGCCCTGCCGGAACGGGCAAGACCTATCTGGCGATGGCGCTGGCGGTTTCGGCGCTCAAAAACAGAGAGGTGGAGCGCATCGTGCTGACCCGTCCGGCGGTCGAGGCGGGGGAAAAGCTCGGCTTTCTGCCCGGCGACATGACGCAGAAGGTCGACCCCTACCTGCGCCCGCTCTACGACGCGATGTATGAAATGATGGGCGTTGACTCTTATCAGCGCCTGCTGGAGCGCGGGACGGTGGAGGTGGCGCCGCTGGCGTTCATGCGCGGGCGGACGCTCAGCAACGCCTTCATCATCCTAGATGAGGCGCAGAACACGACCCCCGAACAGATGAAGATGTTTCTGACCCGCTTGGGCGCAGGCTCCAGATGCGTGGTCACGGGCGACACGACCCAGATCGACCTGCCCAGGGGCCGCGTATCCGGCCTATTGCAGGCGCTGGAGGTGCTGAAGGACGAGAGCATGGTCGGCATCTGTTATCTGCAGCAGGCGGATGTCGTGCGCCATGAGCTGGTGCGCCGCATCGTAGCTGCCTATGAGCAGTACGATAAGACGCGGGAAGGAGAGGAGCATCCGTGACGAAAAAAATGCCGTCGCTCAAGCAGATGCTTGCGTCATTTTCGGCTTATCTGAAAACGCAGCGCGCCCTGTGTCTTGCCATCTGCATCATTTTGACGCTCGGCATGGCCGCCATCTTTGTCATTGCCATCGTGCCGACACGCTACGATTTGCGCGTCGGGCAGGTGCCGAATGTTACCATTGCCGCCACCAAGGACGTCGTGGACGAGGTGACGACGGAGCAGCGGCGCACGGAGGCGGCCAATGCGGTCACACCCACCTACAAGTATCAGGAGGGCGTGACGGAAAGCGTGCTGACGCTGTTTGACCAGATTTTTGCGCAGCTGCGCACCGTGCATCAGTATGCCGAAACGCTGCCGGATTATGCCGAGAGAAGCAGCTATACCCGCGAGGAGCTGGATTACGCGGGCGGGGTGCTGACGCTGATCACCCTGCGCGATTATCAGCTCACCACCCTCATGAATTGCAGCCGCGAGGCGCTGGACGAGCTGTATACCTCCCTGTATTCGGCCATCAAGAACACCATGTCCGGCCATGTGACGCAGGGGCAGGAGAACGACGCCATTCAGAGCATCTGCCTGATTGTGGGCTTCCGAACGGATACGGATATGCTGCAAAACGTCGTGCAGCCCGTGCTGAAGGCCTGCATCCAGTCCAACATGGTCATTGACCAGGAGGCGACGGATGCGGCGCGGGAGGAGGCGCGGAACGCGGTCGAGCCGACCGTGTACAAGCAGGGGCAGAATATCGTCGTCAAGGGCGAAGGGCGCGTAAAGCTCAACCAGATTCGCATGCTGGAAACGCTCGGCCTGCTAAGCTCCGGTGAAACGGATTTGTCGATTTATCTGGGCGGCGGGCTGCTGGTCGTGCTGGTAATGACGGTCGTTCTGCTGACGCTTCGCCTCTTAAAGGAGTCTGCCATGACCGATGTGCGGCGGCTCGTGCTTTTGTCCGTCGTGATGGCGGGCACGCTGGGGCTGTGCGTGCTGATGCGCCTGATTGACGCCTACGCCGCGCCGATGACCCTGTGTGCCATGCTTTTGAGCGCCATGCTCTCCTTAAAGAGCGGTATTTTGTGCAATGCGGCGCTGACCGTCCTTGTCTCCTCCCTGGCCGCCGGCGGCAGTCAGGCGTTCACGGAGCAGATGGTGCATATGGTCGTGGCGGGGCTTGTGTCCGGCACGGTCGCCGCGATGATGATGAGCCGCAGCGCCAGCCGCGTCCGTGCGCTGGCGACGGGCATCGTTGTCGCCCTCTTGAATTTTCTGGTCACCTTGGGCATCGCCCTGATGACCTCATCGAACCTGACGGGCATTTTGGAGGACTCTGTCTGGTTTATGGCGGGCGGCGTGACGGCCGGTCTTGTCTGCATCGCGCTTCAGCCGCTTTTGGAGGTGGCGTTCAATCTGCCGACCCCCATGCGCCTGCTGGAGCTGATTAACCCGAACGCCCCGCTTCTGCGCAGGCTGATGCTGGAAGCACCCGGCACCTATCACCACAGCATTTTGGTGGCGAATCTGGCCGAGGCGTCGGCGGAGGCTGTCGGCGCGAACCCCCTGCTGGCCCGTGTCGGCGCGTATTATCATGACATCGGCAAGCTCAAGCGCCCCCTATATTTTAAGGAGAACCAAATCGGCGAGGAAAATGCGCATGACCATACCGACCCGCAGGTTTCCGCCGCCATTCTGACCGCTCACACCCGCGACGGCGTGGCGCTGGCGAGGCAGTATCGGCTGCCGTATGAGGTGCAGCGCATCATTGCCGAGCATCACGGCAACACGCCGGTCATGTTCTTCTATCATAAGGCGCTGCAGCAGGCGGGCGGCAATCCGGTGGACATCAACGCCTTCCGCTATGACGGGGAGCGTCCGTCCTCCAAGGAAAGCGCCGTCATCATGCTGTGCGATACCATCGAGGCTGCCGTGCGAAGCCAGAAGGCAAAGTCCACGCCGGAACAGATGGAGGACTATATCGTCAAGCTCGTGCGCGGCAAGCTGGCGGACGGCCAGCTCAATAACGCGCCGCTGACGCTGAACGACATCGACGATATCTGCATTGCCTGCACCAATGTTTTGAAGGGCGTGTATCACGAGCGCATCGAATATCCCGATATGCAGGCCGATAAGCGCCGCGCCCTGCGGCTGGCGCACAAAAAGGAAGGGCAGGAGCGGCCGACCCAAAGTGGCGGACAGGAAGAGCCGAAGGCGGATGAGACAAGGCTACCGGAGCCTGAGCCGGATAACGAGCCGCTGCATGTCGCGCCGCCGGAGGCTGCCGCGCCGGTGGAAATCGACGAGCTGATGGCGCTTGAAAGGCAGGGAGAGCTGCCGGAGGTGGACACGGAGAACGTCCCCGGCTTTTTGGCGCCCGTCAGCGCCGAGGAAGCGGAGGACTTTGCCGTGGAGGACGAACAGGCGGCTGCGGACACTGCCGAAGCGAACGGCGATGCCGAGACCGAGGAAGAAAAGGACGAGGACTGACCATGCGGCTGGAAATCGAATGTGTGCCGGAGAGCCTGTCGGAAAGGCTGGAAGAGCTTCGTCCGCTGCTGGAGCGGGCGGCGCAGGCTGCCGTCGATGCGGAATGCCCGCCCTGCGAAACGGGCGTACGCCTGCTGCTGACGGACGATCAGCATATCCATGCCATGAACCGGGAATACAGAGGGGTGGACAGGGCGACGGATGTGCTGAGTTTCCCGAGCGTTTCCTATAAGAACGGAAAAACGGCGCGGGACAGCGAACGGGCGCTCAGGCGGGAATATGACGATGCGCTGGACGTCTGCATGCTGGGCGACATCGTGATTTCCTTAGAGCACGCCAGGGCACAGGCCGAGGAGTACGGCCACGGCACGGACAGGGAAACGGCCTACCTTCTGACCCACGGGATGTTCCATGTGATGGGCTATGACCATATGGCCGAGGATGAGCAAAGGAGAATGCGAACCATGGAGGAAAAGGCATTGAACAGCATCGGCATGGGGCGGGTGACGGACGAGGAGCTGGTCGCCTTGGCCAAGGATGCGATGAAAAATTCCTATGCGCCCTATTCAAAATACCGCGTCGGCGCCTGCATTTTGGCTGCGAGCGGGAAAGTCTATCAGGGCTGCAACATTGAAAACGCTTCCTACGGCGCGACCAACTGCGCCGAGCGCACGGCGCTGTTCAAGGCGGTCAGCGAGGGCGAGCGCGAGTTTACGGCCATTGCCGTTGCCGCCGATAAATCCCTGCCGTGGCCGTGCGGCATTTGCCGTCAGGCCTTGAGCGAGTTTGCGCCCGACTTGCGCGTTATCGTGGCCTGCGGCGATGAGCGGGACAGCCTGCCCCTCAGCGTGCTCCTGCCGCATGATTTCAGCCCGCGCTCCGGCACATTGGAAATGCTCGGAAAGGACTAAGGAAAGAAACGATATGAGTGAAAAACATCCGTTCCGCTCCGGCTTTGTGGCCATCGTCGGCCGCCCGAATGTCGGAAAATCCACGCTTTTGAATCTGATGGTGGGGGAAAAGGTCGCCATCGTCAGCAATAAGCCGCAGACCACGCGCAGCCGCTTAATGGGCGTGATGAACGCCGGGGAAGGGCAGATCGTCTTTGTCGATACGCCCGGCATTCATCACCCGCGCACCAAGCTGGGCGAATTTATGGAGGCCTCCGTCCGGGAGGCGATGGACGGCGTGGACGGCCTGCTGGTGCTGACGGACGCCGCCGCCGTCGGCCCGCAGGACATCAAAATCGCGCAGGAAATGTCGGCGCGCCCCGGCTATAAGGCGCTGGTCATCAACAAAATCGACCTCCTGCCGCCCAAGGACTTGCTGGGCGTCATTGACAGGTTCAGGGAAATGCCCTTTGACGCGGTCTTCCCCATCAGCGCGAGGACAGGCGACGGTGTGGAGGCGCTCAAAAGGGAGCTTTTTGCGCATATGCCGAAAGGTCCGAAATATTTTCCGGACGATATGCCCACCGACCAGCCGGAGCGCGTCCTCTGCGCCGAAATCATCCGCGAAAAGGCGCTGCGCGACCTGCGGGACGAGGTGCCGCACGGCATAGGCGTGGAAATGATGGCGATGAAGAAAAAGAGCGGCGATTTCATGGAAATCGATGCGACCATCTACTGCGAAAAGGATTCGCATAAGGGCATCATCATCGGCCGCGGCGGGGCGACCCTGAAAAAAATCGGTCAGGAGGCGCGGCGGGACATCGAGGCGCTGCTGGGCATGAAGGTCAACCTTCAGCTTTGGGTCAAGGTGCGCCCCGACTGGCGCAATTCCGCGTCCGATTTAAAGACGCTCGGCTATGTCATGGATAAATAAAAAGGATTAAAATATAACATTATAAAAAGACCCGACAGGGAAGCATGCCCGTCGGGTCTTTTGGCGTATTGCGCGTTTATTGTTCATACCCAAGCAGGCACACCCTCGGCGCGCAGGCGATGTCCTCCCTGGTCACGCGGAGCAGGGGAAAGGTCTCCGCATCCTCGGCGTGCATCTGCGAAAGAAAGTCCGTCGGCTCGGCAATCGGCCAGTCCGCATTGAATTTCGTCTTGTAGTGCATGGGGATGGTGACGTGCGCCCCGATTTGCTGTGCGATGTCCGCCGCCGTGCGGCCGTCAATCGTATAATAGCCACCCACGGGAAGGAGCAGGATGTCCGCGCCGCGCAAAAACGTTAACTGCTCATCGGAAAGCGTCGTGCCGAGGTCGCCCAAATGCGCGATTTTCAGCCCGTCCATTTCCAGCAGGAACAGCAGCGTCTGCCCGCGCTTTTGGCCTTCGCAGTCATCATGAAAGGCGGGAACGGCTGTCACCGCGCAGTCCGTGCTCAGGCGGATGCTCCCCGCCCGATTGACGATTTGGGGATGCCCCGTGACCTTCGCCGTAAAATTGTGGTCTGAATGGCCGTGCGATACGAGGACGGCGTCCGCGTCCACGGCATGCACGGGATAGCCCACATGGGCGTCAAAGGGGTCTGTCAGCACGCGGAAGCCCTCCGCGCTCTCCATGAAAAATTCCGAATGGCCGTGACAGGTCATCAGCATGGCTCTCTCTCCTTTATATATTGTGCGATAAGCCGTCCGGCTGCCTCCGGCACGGGAAGATGCTGTTTGAGGCAGTCCGCCAGAAGCGGCGGAAGCTCCCGAAGCAGCCGCCGCGCATCGCCCGCGTCCAGGCACAGCAGCGTCAGGCGAATCGGCGCGATCGGCTGCATCGCCGCGTCCACGGGATGGCGCGTCAGGCGGACGGCCAGGGAATAAAGCGGCAGATTTTCGTCCGTGGCGGGCGGCACGGCGCAGGGCGGGATGGATTGGATCAAAGCCGTCCAGCCCTCGTTTGTCAGATCCAGCCGCCACAGGCCGTTTTTTGCATCCACTGTAAATTGAGCCGCCGCAAGCGCCTCAAGCGCCGCCGAAACATCGGTTGTCCTTTTGCCGTAATCCGTAACAAAAAGCGCCGTCCCCAAGCGGTCACGGCGCAGAAAGCCCCTTCCACAAAGCGCCGCGGCAGCTCGCTCTCTCAGGGCGTCCAAGGCGCTCACTGCTTCTTCCTTTCGGCAAAGCGAATCCTCAGCTCGTGCATGGCGGCATACTGCCCCTGAAGGTCCAGCTGATACTTGAGCATGACCTCGCCCTGCGCGCCCTCCACCTGATAGCGCACCTGCGTCGGGTAAACGCCCATGTCCAAGGCGCCGTAGGGCGTGTTGTAGATGCCCTCGAAGCGCCGCCCCTTGGCAAACACCATGCTGGTGTCGAATTCGCCGTCGCGCCGCATGGTCACGACGCCGTCCGCCATCGAAAGGGTCACATGGCTCGGCTTGGTCGAATCCGGCTGGGTCTCCGTATAGCGAAGCCGCCAGTCGTCCTTTTCCCCGCTCAGATAGCCGGTGGTGACAAGGTGCATGGCGTCATCCGGCTGGCCGACATTCTGCGCCATGCCGGTCACGGACAGCAAAACAGGCTTGCGCATGAACTCCCTCCTCCTGCGGACATACCTTTCCGCAAGACTATTATAGCATACACATCAAGCGGACGCAAGAAAAGCAAAAGCCGCTCCCTGTAGAGCGGCTTCGTGTGTCAAAAGCGTCTTACAGCGCCGTGTCGAACGCTTCAAAGAATTCCGGACAGGCCCATGTGCCGCAGCCCATGACCTTTTCTCCGCTGACGGCAAGCTGCAGCGTCACGCCGTTGGAAAACTTGATGAGCAGGGTCTGCTTGGTCGTCTGGCAGGCGGTGCTTTGATAGGAAGCATTATCGACCAGCGTGTCAAACAGCGTCTGCGCCGTATCCGCGTCCGTGATTCTGCCGACGTCCGACAACGTCAGCTCGGATACGTCGGCGCTGCCCAACGTATCCCCCAGGGTCTCTCCGCCGATGACGGCGCTGCCGTCCAGAGATACGCGTTGGAATACGCGCATTTTGCCGTCCACATTCGCGGCGACCGCCGCGCCGGACATGTTCTTGACCTCGTAAACGGTCTCGCCCTCAAGCACCGTGTTGGAGACGATGCTGCCGGAGGACAGGGACGGCTCCGAGGTGTACTCGCCCACCGTGCCGATTTCACTGCCCAGCCGCTTGGAGGAAAGGCCGGAGACGGACGCCCAGATGCTGCGATAGGCAGGAACCTCGTTCGAGGCCGTCAGGGTCACGCTGCCGACCGGCACATCCGCCCGCAGCACGGTCGTGGGCTCATTGGTGCCGCCCGCGGGCTGCGCCGCCAGCAGCTGCTCATCCGGCTCTTTCAAAAGCTGCGGAATGCCCCACACAGCGCCTAAAAAGACGGCCAGCGCGCAGCACAGCGCGGGGACGGCGCGTAAGGGACGGAAGCGGATTTCCGTCTTTGCTTCCGCCTTTTTGTAAATGCGTTCCCTGAGCTCCTCTCCGGCCTTTACGCCGGACAGCATTTCATCCGCAATGCTCGGCAACGCGCTCAGCTTTTTGTCCGTATTCACCGGGCATCACTTCCTTTCAACATTTCTTCCAGCCTTTTTCGTCCTCTGGACAGACGGCTCGAAACCGTTCCCTCCGGCAGGGACAGCATGACGGCGATTTCGGCGATGCCGTAGCCCTGATAGTAGTGCAGGAGGATGACCTCCCGAAACTGCGCGGGCAGACGGTGAACGGCCTGCATCAGCTCGCTTTTTTCCAGCTCGTCCTCGACGCCGCCCTTGGCGGGCGTCAGCTCCAGCGCGGGGCTGCCCAGCACCACGCGGCGCACCCATGCGGCCCGCCACAAATCCCGGCACCGGTTCAGCGCCACCTTGAGCAGCCATGCCTTTTCACGCCCCCTGATAAGCTCCGGCGAGTTGGTCAGCAGCCGGACGAACACATCCTGCGTTACATCCTCGGCCTGCTGCCTGTCGCCCAGATAGAAGTAACTGACGCGGAGCACGTCATCGGCGTACAGCCGATACAGCTCCTCGAACCGGTCATTGTCCATCCGGACGCCCGCTTTCCCTTCGGACTGTTCCCAGTCACTCATATAACGAAAGAGCCCTCCTGTTTCTTGCATGAAAAATAAAATAATTTTCTTACGATTTTTTACGAATTGAAAACGCTGCCGTGACAAATGCGCTTTGGGCAAAGCCCCGCCGCATGACAGCGCCTCCCCCTGCGCCAAATTATACCACAGGGCGGGATGTTTGTAAATT
>CAVFWQ010000084.1:0-9110 GCA_963626285.1 bacterium
TATGAAGGCTGATAATGGCTGATGGCTTATCATAGAATTTTATAATTACATAATATTATATGTGAAGAGAATTTTCGTTTGTACAGCAGTTATTTAGGCTTGAAACTTCAGCGCTTTATTTATATTTTCACCGTCTCAAACAGTTCTCCTTTACCTGCATTGAGGCGAAGAATTTCATGATAGTCGGCGGTGCGGAGGTAGGAGGGCATTTCATCGAAATGCGTGTCCAGAAGGGCGGCCTGATGGCAGTCGGAGGAGACGATGACCTGACCGCCCATATCGTGCCAGCGGCGAAGCGCCCAAGGTTCGGGATAAGGGAGAGGCTGATTGGCGCGGGCCATGCCGCCCGTATTGACCTCCAAGACGCAGCCGGCGGCTCTCGCAGCCTCCAGCGCCTCGGTTGCGTATGTGCGGTAGCCGGACGCGGAAGTGTCGATTCGGTCGCGCAGGTATTTCAAAATCAAATCAAAATGCCCGACAATGGCGGGGCGGAAGGCCGTCACCATCGCGGCGACTTCGCGGAAATAGGCTTTCACAAAAGCCTGCACATCACCGTCAAATTCCTCTCGGAGCAAATGAAGGCTTTGCTCCCGGCTGTTGTCCAAGGTCACGAAGCCGCCGGAGGTATACAGGCAGTGAACAGAGCCGATGAAATAATCGTATTCGCGGCAATCCGTAGCGGAAAAAAGGTCGCGTTCGACACCGAGATACAGGCGGACTTGTCCGCCGTACAGGGCTTGCAGACGCTGAAATTCAGCGCGGTAGGCGTGTTCTCTTTTTTCATCCATCGCGTAGTCAAAATCAAAGGTCTGCCGTGCATGAGCGGTAAAGCCGAGGGAGACAAAGCCCTTGGACAGCGCGGAAAGAACCATTTCTTCCATTGTACTTTTTCCGTCGCAGAATTGGGAATGCGTGTGGCAGTTGGATAAAATCATCGTGCGGCCTCCTGTGCTTAAAAGCGAATCCATTTTACCATGCTTTCTTGTATACGGCAAGATAAATGTGGTATAATCGCTGCTGTCGGCAAGGAAAAGACTTTCCGACAAAAAATGCAAAAAGACGGGGGAAACGTGCTTGCTGTTTGACGAAAAGCAAATCAGCCGCAGCATTCAGCGCGATTTTCGGAAGGAAATCTGGCGGAAATTCATTTCGGCGGTGAAGACCTATCATTTAATTGAGGCAGGCGACCGCATCGCCGTCTGTCTGTCCGGCGGGAAGGATTCGCTCCTGCTGGCCGTCTGCATGCGGGAGCTGCAAAAATACAGCGAGGTGCCGTTTTCCGTCGCCTATCTGACGATGGACCCCGGCTATTCGCCTGAAAACCGCACGCGGACGCTGGACAATGCCCATGCGCTCTTTTTTGAACCGAAGGTCTTTGAAAGCCCGATTTTTGAAGCACTGCAAAACGTGACCGTTTCGCCCTGCCATGTGTGCGCGGCCATGCGGCGCGGGTATTTATATAAGGAAGCGCGGAAAATGGGCTGCAACAAAATCGCCTTGGGGCATCATCTGGATGACGTGGTGGAAACGGTGCTGCTGAGCCTGCTTTACGGCGGCGAGTACAAGACCATGATGCCGCGCCTAAACAGCAAAAATTATGCGGGGATGCAGCTCATTCGCCCGCTGTATCTCGTACGTGAGCGGGATATCATCGCCTGGAAAAATGCGATGGGGCTGGAGTGCCTGACCTGCGCGTGCATCGTCACGAAAAAGGAGGACGGCGGCAAGCGCAAGCGCGTCAAGCGTTTGATAGCGCAACTTGAGGAGGAAAATCCTGCCGTCATCGGCAACATTTTTCACAGCCTTGAGCATGTTAACCTGCAAACCGTGCTGGGTTATCAAATGACCACGGAGAGTGAGGTCGTCAGGGTCGCAGAGCGGGAAACCAATACGGATACCGAACGGCAATAAGTCGCAAAATGATTTTTGAAGGGCTATGGTTCGTCAAACAGCTTTGACCGTGCGGCGGCCATGCCCATTTGAGCACATTCCTTGGTGCTGAGATCGCGGCACAGCGCGATTGCCAGCCCTGCGGCCATTGCATCGCCTGCACCCGTCTGCGCGGCGGCGGAGACGGCCTGCGGGCGCAGATAGCCGCCGGAGGCGGCATCCGCATAGTAGATGCCCTCTACGCCCAGCGACAAAAAGACCCTTTTTACGCCGGACGCAAGCAGGGCGGCGGCAGCTTTTTCGGGCGTCTGCTTCCGCGTCAGCGCCTGCGCCTCCCATAAATTCGGCTTGAAGGCAGCCAGATACGGCAGAACAGGTACGGCTCGCGGCGCTTTCTGGCAGCTCACGGGATCCAGCAAAATGGGAGCGGTGATGCGCGGCGCAAGGAAGGTGAGAGTTTCTTCAGGCAGATTGGCATCCAGTACGCACACCTGAGCCTGATTGATATGCGAAAGCAGCGGCGCAAGCGCCTCCTTTGTCATTGCATCCGACAGCGCCATGTCGTTGATGCCGACCAGCATATCGCCGCGGTCATCATGCACGGCCAGATAAACAGAAGAGGGCAGGGCAGTCCGCAGGGCATGGCGGATATCCAGCCCGTCGCGCCGACAGGCAACCATCAGCGTCTCGGCCATTACATCATTTCCGAATGCCGTGAAGAAGGATACATCCGCCTTTAAGCGGGCAGCCTGCGCCGCAATGTTCCGTCCGACCCCGCCCGGCCGCATGGAAACATGGCCGATGTTGGAATCGCGCAGGGAAAAGGCTGCGGAGGGCGTGCCTAAGATATCCATATTGATGCCGCCGATGACGGCGATTTTTTCTTTCATAGCAGTTACAAAAGCAGGGTGCAGTCGCCAAAGGAGAAGAAGCGGTATTCTTTTTTGACGGCCTCGTTATAGAGCGCCAGCGCCTGCTCGCGACCGATGAAGGCACTGACCAGCATGAGCAGGGTGCTTTCCGGCAAATGAAAGTTGGTGAGCAGCACATCAGTCGCCTTAAAGGGGACGCCGGGCTTGATGAAGATGCTCGTCATGCCGCCGCCCGCATGGACGATACCGTCCGCCGTGGCAACGGTTTCCAGCGTACGGACGCTGGTCGTGCCGATGCAGACGATGCGTCCGCCGTTTTTCCGCGCCCGATTGATGCGATCCGCCGCATCCTCCGATACCTCGTAGTATTCCTCGTGCATGAGGTGGTTTTCGACATTCTCTTCCTTGACGGGACGGAAGGTGCCGAGGCCGACGTGCAGAAGCACAGGCACGATGTCCACGCCTTTTTCACGGATGCGCCGCAGAACTTCCTCCGTAAAATGCAGGCCGGCCGTCGGCGCGGCGGCGCTGCCGTTAAACTTGGCATAGACAGTTTGATATTGCTCCGGATCCTGCAGCTTTTCATGAATGTACGGCGGGAGGGGCATCTGCCCCAGCTCGTCCAGCAGCGCCTCAAAGACTCCTTCATATCGGAAGGTCACGACACGGCCGCCCGCGCTGGTTGTTTCACCGATAACGCATTGAAGCTTCCCGTCTCCGAAGGAGACGACAGCGCCGCTTTTCAGTCGCCGTCCGGGACGCACCAGCGTTTCCCAAGTATCCGTACTTTGACGGCGCAGCAGCAGCACCTCCACCGGAATGCCCGTTTCTTCCTTGATGCCCAGCAACCGTGCGGGAATGACACGGGTCTGGTTGATGACCATCACGTCATTCGGATGTAAGAAATCCGGCAAATCACGGAATATCCTGTCCTGCGTCTGTCCCGTTTTGCGGTCATAGACCAGCATCCGCGCCGCATCACGCGGCTCTGTCGGCGTTTGAGCAATCAACCGCTCCGGCAGGTCATAGTAAAAATCGGAAGTTTTCATGCATACGCCTCATTCAAAACAGCGTTGTTTGTTCAGCCGACGGCTTCTGTTCGCCGGGATAGGTGCGCCCTAAATGCGTATAAGCGGCAGGGGTCAGCACACGCCCGCGCGGGGTGCGCATCAAAAAGCCAAGCTGCATAAGGAACGGCTCGTAGACATCCTCGATGGTGACGGCATCCTCGCCCGTGGTCGCCGCCAAGGTATCCAGCCCGACGGGACCGCCGGCAAATTTATCCATCATCGTGGTCAGCACCGTTCTGTCCACGCGGTCAAGCCCCAGCTCATCCACATCCAGCATATCCAGCGCCTGCCGCGCCACCTGAAGCGTGATAACGCCGCCGCCCCGCACCTGCGCAAAGTCTCGCACACGCTTGAGCATTCGGTTGGCGATACGCGGCGTGCCGCGGCTTCTTCGGGCGATTTCAAACAGCCCGTCCGCCTCACAGTCGATTTTAAGAATGCCCGCCGAGCGCCGTACAATGCCGGACAGCTCCTCCGGCGAATACATTTCAAGCCTGTACAGAATGCCGAAGCGGTCGCGCAGGGGAGCGGAAAGCTGGCCGGCGCGGGTCGTTGCACCGATTAAAGTGAATTTCGGCAAATCCAGTCTGATGGAGCGCGCTGTCGGTCCCTTGCCGATCATGATGTCCAGCGCATAATCCTCCATTGCCGGATACAGCACTTCTTCCACGGAGCGGGACAGGCGGTGGATTTCGTCAATGAACAGCACATCACCCGCCGTTAAATTGGTCAGAATGGAAGCAAGGTCGCCGGGGCGCTCAATGGCCGGGCCGCTGGTGATGCGGATGTTCTGCCCCATTTCGGAGGCCACGATGCACGCCAGCGTCGTCTTGCCCAGGCCGGGCGGACCGTACAGCAACATATGGTCCAGCGCGTCATGCCGAGACAGCGCCGCCCTGATATAGATTTCAAGGCTTTCCTTGACCTTTTCCTGCCCTACATATTCCCGCAGGGAATGCGGCCGCAGGGAGGTTTCGATGTCCTCGTCCTCCTTGCGCATACCGGTCATCATCAGGCGATCCGCATCTGCCACTTTTTATCACATCCCCGCCATGCTGCGCAGCGCCAGACGAATCAAATCGTCCGCCTTGCCGCTTTCATTTTGTACCTTGGAGACGGCCTTGGCCGCCTCGGAAGCGGTATAGCCGAGCGCCTGCAGCGCTTCGATGGCCTCCGCTACGGCGTCGCTGCCGAGATTGACGGGAGCGGAAGCGCCGCCGGAGGAGACGCAGGTCAGCTCCTCCTCCGTCACCTTGCCCTTCAGCTCCAGCGCTATGCGCTGCGCCGTTTTCTTGCCGACACCGGGCGCACGGGACAGGGCGGCGATATCGCCCGTCACGATGGCCAAGGTCAAATCTCTCAGCGGCATACTGCCCAATATTTGCAGCGCACTGCGCGGGCCGATGCCGCTGATGCCGGTCAAAGAAAGAAACATCTGCTTTTCCTCCGGGGCGGCGAAGCCGAACAGCTCCATCGCGTCCTCCTTAACGGAAAGCCAGGTATAAACGGTCATTTCTTCGCCTGCGGCAGGAGCTTCGGCCAGCGTCGTCATGCTGCAAAGCACCCGATAGCCGACCCCGCCGACATCAATGACCAGCTCGTTTTGTCCCTTTGAGGCAATCCTTCCGCGCAGATATGCGTACATGATGTCCTCCTTATTTCATCAGAAATTCGGCCTTCATATGGCCTGCGTTGGCATGTGTCAGCGCGGCGGCGACGGCGTCCGCGGCGTCATCGGGGCGGATAATGTCCGGAAGATTTAAGAGCATCTTCACCATGTGCTGCACCTGATGCTTATCCGCCTTGCCGTAGCCCACCACCGCCTGCTTGATCTGCATGGGCGTATATTCATAAATGCTTTTCGTAAATTCGGCGCAGGCGCACAGCGCACTTCCGCGGGCCGCGCCGACATTGAGCGCCGTGGTGACATTCCGCGCAAAAAACAGTTCCTCAAAGGCAATATCGTCCGGCCTGTACAGCGTCAACAGCTCCCGCACATCGGTGTAAATCTTATGCAGGCGGTCAAACATACGCATATCCGGCGTGGTGATGACCGCGCCTGCGGCGACCAGTACTGGCTTGCGTCCGTCAGTATCCACAATGCCGTATCCCATCGTCGCCAGCCCAGGGTCAATCCCCAAAATGCGCAAAAAAATCACTCCATCTTGTCCCGTAAAAGAACAGTTTATTTTAGATTAGAATCGGCTTTGAAGATGCGTTTTTCGACATTTCTACAACCCTTATAATACAACGATTTGGCGGCTCACGTTCCCACAAAATACATACCATCTTTACTTTGCTTCTTATAAGTCTTTATAACTTATTATAAAAGCATAAAATTTGGTACAGTAATTGGTACAGTAAATCAGCCGATAACACGCCTGAATTCGTCCTGAACGTCTTCAAATCTCGCGTGTGTATAGACATTTAAGGTCGTCGTCGAATCGGCATGTCCCATCACATACTGAAGAATTTTGACATTCATACCAGCAGCGCTCATGTTTGTGCAGAAGGTATGCCGCAGGATATGGGGCGTGATGTGCGGGAGCTGTTTCTCATGCGTTTCGTTGTATCGACGGGCACATGACAGGAAGGCGTCGTTGACACTCGCGGAATGAAACGGTTCACCCGTCGAGGAAGCAAACACAAATCGCTGCGTGTTGCGTTCATTCTTTCTTTTCAATGAGCGTTTCAAGGCAAGAACGGCGGCGTCGTCAATGGGTATGTCACGTTCACCGCTCTTCGACTTCGGCGGCATCAGCAAGACCTCGCCGTTTCTGCGCACAACTTGACGCTCAATGCGCAGCGTTCTTCTCTTGAAGTCTATATCGCTTTCTCTGATAGCCAACGCTTCGCTGATGCGAACGCCCGTATGAAGCAAAACGACAGCCAAATCAAGCCATTTTTCATCCGTAAAAGCAGACAGAAACGCCTCCTGCTCTTCGGGCGTTAGAGCCTCGCGCTTCTTCGCGCTGTCATTTGTATCGACAACGCGGAAGAGGAACGGGTTTTTCAGGAGAATATCGTCTTCTACTGCACGCTGAAAAGCATTGTGTAGCACGGTTCTGTTGAGACGGGCTTCGGATGCCGAAAATCCGTTGTCGAAAAAAGAAAGAATGTACGCTCTGGCATGGCTCGTTCTCACATCGGTAATGCGCATTTTGCCTATGTCGTTGCTGTCAACATGGTTACGCACCGTCTTGTAGGTTGCCAAGGTGTGCGGTCGGATGCTGCGCTCCGTATCAAGATAGTCCCTGACAATATCGGAAACGGTTCGCGTGTCGGATGACGCATAGCCTAAAATTCTTGCCCTGCTTGCTGATTCTTCCTTTTCTCTCAGTTCGCTTAATGTCCCTGCATACAGAGAGACGCGCTTGCCGGATGTGTCGGTGTACCGATATACATATACACCGTCCTTGCGTTCGCTTTCTCCGGCTTTCAAAACCCTCCCCTTGGAGTCTTTTCTTTTGTCAGACACATTTCCTCCTTCCCTGTGAATAATGCACGATACGAGTACATTATATCACATATTGTAAAGTAGTCAAATCGAGTAAGCCTTATCCAGCCATTGCTCCATGGCTGTTCGCTTTATCAGGCGCTTGCTGCCGACGTACAGCGCAAACGGGCAGCTATCTTCACTCAGCAGCTCGGCAATTTTGTTACGCCCGATGCCGAAATACTCGGCTGCTTCGTTGATGGTCAAAGCGTATTTATCTTTGATGTTCATTATCATCACGCTTTCTTGCTGTTTTTCGTGCGGATTTTTCACATTTTCCCCACGAGTTTTGCTTGTATATTCACATTTTCCCCACGAGTTTTTGCTTGTATTGACACTTTTTCGTGGGATATTCGCGCTCAGATGGACACTTTTTCCGCTCATGTTTCTAAAAGCTATGACAGAAAAATGCATATATCCGCAGTTTTCTGTAATAGAATTCCGAAATAAGGTGATTTTGCACCTTTTCTCGGAATAAAAAAAGAGCCGGTCACTGCAAAGCGCAATGACCGACTGAATGATGTCCCAAATATTATATAATTTTCGTGACAAAAGTGTCGCAACGGCAACCGTTCGTGCTAACATGACAAACGAAATTAGCACAAAAGTTGTCAATTTCCTGTGCTGCCGAACCCGCCGCGATTCGCATTGCCGAATTCATCGGTTTCAACGAACTCAACTTTCGGCATTGTCTTGACGATGCGGAACTGGCAGATGCGCGTGTCTTTGGAAATAACGGTGTCCTCTGTGGCAAGAACGGGCATTCCCCAAATATCGTCATTGCCGCAATAGCTGTTGTCGATGATGCCGCACGAATTGCATTGAAGAACCTTATAGCGTTTGTAGGTGCTGCTTCTCGGCACGACGTGCGCTTCGTAGCCTTCCGGCAGCTTCATGGACACGCCGAGCGAGATGATTTTGAACTCGCCCTTTTTGAGAAACACGTCCTCCGCAGACCTCAAATCAATCCAGTCGCCCACGGAAAGTTTTTCGATGTGCGTGATGTCCGCGTGGTACTTGATGAGAATTTTCAGCATGGCTTCCTCCTGAACTTGTCGGTAATATCGACAAGTTGATACATCCGTTGGTTCGTGGTGGCTTTGTCCAAGCCGCCGCTTAAATTATCATACGCGCCGATTTTGATATAGTCAAGAAGCGGCAGCAGCTTGACATCGGCTTGCTCGTCGCCGACGTACAGGCACGTTTCGAAGCCTTTCATTTTGGCAACGGCAACACAGCGCATTAAGGCGTCGGGGTCGTTACCGCAGCCCATAAAGCAGATGCAGTTGACATCATTTCGATATTGATTCAGAAGCCCTTCGATGTCTTCTTCCAAGTTGCGTCCAACATCTTCCCGAAGCTGCGGTGAATGACAGCCTTCGCACCGTCCCTGACAGTTTGTAACGGCGATGGCAAGCGCTGCCTTATCGGGAACTTCCTGAAAAACGATTTCCGCACCGGCGTATTTTATCATGCAGCCTCCTCTTCTTTTAAAGCATCGACGCACCCGCTCATAACGTAATATGCGTTCGGCAAAGCGATGCCGTTTCCCCACATTTTGTACTCGGCGCTGTCCGTGTGAAGTTTGTTATACCACGTCCAAAGAGATTCTTTGTTTTTGCAAGGTTTGTACGCCTTACCGTTAAACTCTGCATAGTTTTTGCGAGTTTGTTCCCATAACTCGGCATCTTCTGCATTCGGGAAATCGAGTACGCCCCAAGAATCGGGGAATCCTTGCAGACGGCAGCATTCTAACGGGGTTAATCTACGAACGGTGTATTT
>CAVFWQ010000085.1:0-9045 GCA_963626285.1 bacterium
CCCACTTATAGTCGCTGCCGCTGCCGTCGGACATGGCGGCGGGCATGCTGTAGGTAAAGAGGAAGCCGTCAAGCTGCTTGGCCTGCAGGGAGGTCAGACCCTGAACCTGCTTGCCTTCCGGATCGGCCTTGATGATGGTCTGAATCATTGTGCGGAATTCGTCAAAGGTTTCCGGCTCCTTGGTGATGCCGGCAGCCTGCGCCAAGTCCCAGCGATACGCGATAACGCGGTCGCAGGTCATCCAATAGTTGCTCGGATAGGTCTTGCGCGGGAGGCAGTAGAGCTGGCCGTTGATTTTCAGCGCCTGAATGTCATCGACATTCAGATACTCTTCCAGATTCGGATACGCGCTCAGGTCTGCGGGCAGCGCGTGGACGACCTCGTCCTCAATCCATGTATAATAGTTCGGGGTGCAGATGGCGTCGATGGAGAAAATGTCCGGCAGGGAATCGGCAGCCGCCCATGCCTGAATTTTCTGAACATAGTCGTCCCAAGTGGTGTTCATCGCCTCCAGACGGATGCCGAATTTGTTTTCAACATACTCGCGCATCGCATCGTTTTCGACCAGCGATGATTCGACGTCCCAATGAGCGATTCGGATGGTAATCGCCTCTTCCGCCGATGCGAATGAGCATACGGACAGCGCCATCATCAGAGCCAGCAGAACAATCAACAGTTTCTTCATGGGGAGTCCTCCTTTTTCTTTCCTTGGAGACATGCTTTTTGCGCATCTCCGTTTTATTTCTACCGCAAGCGCGGCCAGAATCGCCGTTTATTCCTTGATTGAGCCAATCATAACGCCCTTGACGAAGTATTTCTGAACAAAGGGATACACGCAGAGAATCGGCAGAGCGGTGATGATGATGGTCGCCATCTGCACCGACTGCGCGGGAATCTTTTTGCCGGAATTGATCTGCGCCATCAGGGAAAGCTGATTGTTCATGTTAATCAGTATCTCGCGCAGATAAATCTGCAACGGATAGAGGCTCTTTTCGCTGATGTAGAGGTAGGCGTTCCACCATTCGTTCCAGCGCTCCACGGAATAAAAAAGCAGGAAGGTCATGGTAAAAGGCATGGAAATCGGCAGGATGATCCGGATGAGTATCTGCAAATCCCCCGCCCCGTCAATGACGGCGGCCTCCTCCAGGCTGGGCGAAATGGAGCGGAAATAGTTTTTCATGATGATGACATAGTAGGAACTGACCGCCCACGGCAAAATCATCGACCAGATGGAGTTTATCAGCCCGTAATCCTTCATGACCAGATAGGTCGGAATCATGCCGCCGGAAAAGAGCATCGGGATGACCACAAATGTCAGCAGAAAATTGCGCCCCGGCAGACGCTGCTTGGACAGCACATACGCGCCGCTCACGGACAGCAGCATATTGATGGCCGTGCCGACGATGGTGACGAACAGCGTGTTGTTCAGGGAAATGAAAAAGTATTGGTCGCTGACGATTGTCTTGTAGCCTTCCCAGTCAATCGCCCAAAACCAGAGGTACGGCGTATGCTTGGACTGGGCGGCGATGTTGGAGAAGGAAAGAATCAGAACATTGTAGAACGGATACACCGTAATCAGAGCAAGCAGCCCCAAGATGCTAATCAAAATAACATCAAATGCGCGCACGCGCCGTATTTTGTGTGTCGCCGCCATAGGCTCGCCCCTTTCAGAAAAGTCCGTCCTCGCCGCAGGCGGTGACCAGCTTGTTTGCGCCCAGCATCATCAGCACGCCGATGACGGATTTGCTCAGCCCCACGGCGGTCGTATAGCCGAAGTTCTTTGTCCCGCCGAACGAGGTGCGGTAGATGTAGGTGTCAATGGTGTCCGCCACATCGTAGACAGGGGAGGAATAGAGGTTGAACACCTGGTCAAAGCTCGCGCCGGTCGTCATGATGCGGCCGATTTCCAAAATCAGCATGATGAGAATGGTGGAGCGGATGCCCGGCAGGGTGATATGCCACATCTTGCGCCAGCGGTTTGCGCCGTCTATCTCCGCCGCCTCATACAGGCCGGGGTCAATGCCGGCCAGCGCCGCCATGTAGATGATGGTGTCCCAGCCGGCCTCCTTCCAGATGTTTGAGACCCAGATAAAGGGACGGAAGCCCGTTTTGCTGAGCAGGGGGGAAATCGTTTCCTGTCCCAGCACCGTCAGCACCTGATTGATGACGCCGTTGGAGGCGAACATATTTTTGAGGATGCCCGCCATCACGACCCATGAAATAAAGTGCGGGAAGGTGAACACCGTCTGATACAGCTTTTTAACTTTGGGGAAGCGCAGCTCGTTGAGCGCAAGAGCCAGAATGATGGTAATCGGAAAGTGGAAGGCCAGCTTGCCGAGGCTGAAAACGACCGTGTTTTTCAACGCCCGCAGAAAATCCTTGTCCGTAAAAATATCCTGAAAGTTTTTAAGGCCGACCCACGGACTGCCCCAAAGCCCGCCCTTGTAAGAAAACTTCTCAAAGCTCAGATACAAGCCCGCCATCGGCACATAACAGAACATGACATACCAAACCAGCAGCGGCAAAATCAGCAGATAGAGGGTACGGCAGTTCACGATCCTTTTTCTTAACGTCCCGCTCCGCCTGGGTATGGACGGTATTGCCTGTGCCATGCCGCCGCCTCCTTGTACGCCTTCAATTTCGGTCTTCTGTTAACATCACCGTCATTATAGCATGAATGCTTTTGCCGTAAAATAGCCGTATTTTACCTGCAATATGTCAAAGCTGATGTTTTTGATGAAAAACATTGACTCTTTTTGCAGACAGGTCAAAAAAATGCATATAGTCAAGTGTAAATAAATATGCTATAATGTATTTGTTTATATTGTATATTTTCCCCGAATTCATGTTGAGCAAAGGGGAGTGTCGATGAAAAAACACAGCATTCGAACGCAGTTTATGGGCATGGTCATTCTCCTGACGGTCTGCTTCACCGTGCTGAGCCTCGCCGCCTACAAGAGCGTGTGCGACCTGCTGAGCAAGACCAACCACGGCTATGCCATGAACAGCAGCCTGACCTACTCCTACAGCATGAATGACCTGTACCAGCGGGTGAACAACATCAGCGCGCTGCTGTCCGCCAATGCGGATGTGCAGGAATTTGTGTCCAGCCCCTTAGACCAAAACACCATCACCCTCGTCCGCCGTCTGTCCGACGTCTTTTTCAACTACACCGCCACAAACCTTGACATAGCCGATATTTCCATCGTCGGCCGGCAGTCCTACCGCTCCACCATTTATTCCACCTCCATGCTGTCAGGCCTGTGGGCGCGGATGAACTACCGGCGCGGCATCCAATGCCTCGGCATGGTCGATGCGCGGCTTTTCACGCAGAATGAGACCCCTACCCCCTACCTCGTCTTCGGCTTCAATCTTTTTTCAAGCGGTATGCAGGAGCCGAACGGCTGCCTGTTCTTTTCCGTCAATTTTTCACATTTTGCCGCCAGCAGCCTGATTTCCTCTTATCAGACCGCGCAGATTGTTCAGCATTTTTTAGGCATCGGCCTGAATGACGATTTCTATACCCTGTGGGGCGATGCGGCCGCCGCGCAGACGGCCGCCGCCGACATTCACGCAAACGCCGAATTGTTCAAGGGTTCCGCTGCTGCCCCGCTCACGCTTTCAACGGAGCGGTACGATTATGTCTGTCTGCTTCTCCCCCAGTCCGATTTTTTCATTATCAGCGCGATCGACAAGCGGGCGCTGCTCACGGACTTGGACGGCGCGCTCCGCTATGTCATTCTGGCCATCGCGCTGTTCATGGTCTTCCTGCTGCTGACATTTTTCCTCCTGCTCCGCGGCGTCGTCATGCCGCTGCGCGTCTTCAGCACGCGCATCAAGACCATTCGCTGCGGCGACAGAAAGGCCATGCGAAGGCCGCTCCGCCTGGAGGGCTGCCGCGAAATCGAGGAGCTGAGCGATGAGTTCAGCGGGATGCTGACGCAGATTTTGTCCTTGGAGGAGCAGCTCTTCACGACGATGAAAAATCTCTATGATACCGACATCGAGCGGCAGAAGGCGGAAATCGCCCATCTGCGCAGCCAGATCAACCCGCATTTTCTCTACAACACGCTGGAATCCATCAAGGGCATCGCCATCCGGCACGGCATTTCGGAAATTGCGGATATTGCGACGGCCATCGGCAAAATCTCCCGCTACAGCATCAAGGGCGCCGTGACCGTGACCTTGGCCAAGGAAATGGAGATTGTCGATGCCTATCTCCGCATTCAGAAAATGCGGTTTGAAAACAGGTTTGAGGCCATCGTCAGCATTCCGGAAAGCTGCCGGCGGCTCATGGTGCCGAAGATGCTGCTGCAGCCCCTGGCGGAAAACGCCATCTGCCACGGGCTGGAGAACTGTCAGGGCGGCACGCTCTATATCTGCGCCTCCCGCACGGAGGACGATTTGCGCGTCATCGTGCAGGATGACGGCGATGGCATGAGCGAGGAAAGGCTGAGCGGGATACGGCAGCAGCTTGAAAGTGCGGACGCGGACGAGAGCAGGCAGATAGGGCTTCTCAACATTCATCGCCGCATCCGCCTTTCCTGCGGCGAAAAATACGGGCTGACCATTGACAGTGCCCTGCACTGCGGCACGAAGGTGACGGTGCTGCTGCCGGTAGCCGAGGCGAAGGAGGCGCAGGAATGTACAGAGTCTTGATTGTCGATGATGAAAAGAATGTCATTGCCTCACTGAAAAAAAGCATCCCGTGGGCATCGCTCAATCTGGAGGCGGCGGGCGAGGCGGAAAACATGAGCGAAGCGCTGGCGCTTTTTAAGCAGCAGCCCTTTCATATCGTCGTGTCCGATATTAAAATGCCCGGCGGCAGCGGCTTGGAATTGTTCAGAGAGCTGACGGCGCTTGCGCCCAACACGCAGGGCATTCTCATCAGCGGCCATGCGGACTTTGCCTATGCGCAGAAGGCGCTTCAATGCGGCATCATCGGCTATTGCCTCAAGCCCGTCGATACCGCGGACCTATGCTCATACCTCAAAAAGGCCGTCCTCCGGCTGGAGCGCGATGCGCTGCCGAATCAGGAAATGCTGCTGACCAACGCCATCGCCGAGGAAAATCCCGACGCTTTGGTTCGTGCCCTGCTTGGCTATGGCTTAAACCCCGATGCCTTCTTCATCGCCGTCACGGACGGGGCATATCCTTCGGCGCGTCTTTCCTCCGAAAAGGCGCGGATGCGGCTGCAAAAGGGGCAGCTCTGTCTCTTTTTAGACAATGCATTGACACAGGATCAGGCGGACGGAATGGCTTCCGCCTATCATCTGAACGGCTTGGGCTTTTTGACCGATACCGTCCGCGCCGCCTCCCTGCCCTCCGCTCTCCGCACCGCCGTTTCCTTGGCCATGCACCGCTTTATCACCGGCGAATGCCGCGCCGTTTGCCGCTGCGGGGCGGATGACCGCGAGGTGCTGTCCCGTCTGCAGGCCGGCATCGGCGCACGGGACAACGCGCAGCTTGAACAGATGCTTCAAAAAATGCGGGACAATCTGCCCGACATCAGCATCGGCTGTGCGCTTCGCATCAGCAACATGATTCATAATTATCGGTTGGATTTTTCGTTTGAGGAGGACGAAAGCGGCTATGCTTACGACCTGAGCCACCTTGTGTCCATGTACCGCAATGTGCAGGAGATGCTGGATGACCTCATACACCTGCTGAAGGAGCCGGAAACGCCGTCCGAAAACGGCTTCGAGAGCGAAAACACGAATTTTCTCCGCCTTATCCGCTATATCCACCAGCATTATGCGGACGATACGCTTTCCCTGAACGCGCTGGCCGAAGTGCTGCACATGACCCCCAGCTATGTCAGCCGCCTGTTCAGCCGCGAATCCGGCACGACCTATCGGCGCTATTTGACCGAGCTGCGCGTGGAAAAGGCCAAAAAGCTGCTGGCGACCTCCGACATGTCCATTGCCGAGGTGTGCGACTGCGTCGGTTTTAATGATTACTTTCATTTTTTAAGGACATTCAAGCGCATCACGGGCACGAGCCCCGGCAAGTATACGGGGGATGAGGAAGCATGAAGGCCGTTTCCATCCTCCTGAAGCCCGTCTCCTCCGCGTGCAATATGCGCTGCGCCTACTGTTTTTATGCCGATGTCAGCAGCAGGCGCGCCGTGCCCTGTCTGCCGTCCATGTCGGAGGAGAAGCTGCAAAAAATCCTGCTGCGCCTTCGGTCGTTTTTATCCGAAGGGGACAGCGTGTCCTTTTTGTTGCAGGGCGGCGAGCCGACGCTGGCAGGGCTTGATTTCTACCGCCGTTTTTTTGAATTGACCGCTCCGTGGGAAAAAGAGCTTTATGTCCGCTATGCCGTGCAGACGAACGGCCTGCTTTTGAACGAACACTGGTGCGGCCTGTTCAGGCGTCCAAACCTGCTGATGGGGCTGTCTCTTGACCTGCCCCGTACCGCGCATGATGATGCGAGGAGGGATGCGGCTGGAAACGGCACATACAGCCGCGTTGTTCGTGCCATGCGCCTTCTTCGCCGCTCTGCCATTCCCTTTAATGTCCTGTGCACCCTGACAAGGGATGCCGCCGAAAGGCCGCGTGCCGTCTGGCGGAGTATCCGTGATTTGGACATCCCGTATGTCCAGTTTACACCCTGCTTAGGGACTTTGGATGCGTCCGTCCCCTCCCGATATGCCCTGACGCCCGCGCATTTCGCAGCCTTTTACAAGTCCGTTTTCGCGCTCTGGGCGGAGGATATCCACCGGGGAAGGCCGCGCAGCGTCAAGCTCTTTGATGATTTAATCGACCTAATCGTAACGGGGCGGACAAGCGCCTGCGGCTTGGACGGAAAATGCAGGACACAGCTTGTCGTCGAGGCGGACGGCAGCGTCTACCCCTGCGATTTTTTCTGCACGGATGATTTTTGCTCCGGCAGTCTTTTGACTGATTCGCCCGACACGCTCCTTGCCGCTCCCCCGATCGTCGAGCGGCTCAGTCTGCCCGCTCCGCGTCTTTGCGAGCGCTGCGCCTGTCGCCCGCTTTGCGGTTGCGGCTGCCCACGAATGCGCAGGGAAATGTACATACAGGACGAAAAGTACTGCGGTTACGCCGATTTTCTGCATTTTGCCCTTCCGTCGCTCAACGAAATCGCCGCAGCGCTTCGCCGAACGGCGCAATGATTCAAGTTGTCACAGGAGGGAAATGAACAAGCCATGCGCCCGAACATCCTTTTTTATTTGACCGACCAGCAGCGGGCTGACACGCTCGGCTGCATGGGGCAGCCGCTGTCCGTCACGCCCTGTCTGGATGAAATGGCTGCGGACGGCGTATGCTTTGAGCAGGCGTACAGCCCCCAGCCCGTTTGCGGCCCGTGCCGCGCCATGTTTCAGACTGGGCAATGGGCATCCAGGCTCGGCTGCTTCCGCAACAACATTGCCCTGCCGCAGAATGTCAAAACAATAGCGGACTATTTTGAGGAAGCGGGCTATGAAACGGCGTATGTCGGCAAATGGCACTTGGCCAGCACAGGAGAGGCGGACAAGCCGCCAAGGGAGGATTACACCGTGACCGCCGTTCCTCAGGAGCGGCGCGGCGGCTATCACGGCTTCTGGCGCGCCGCCGATGTGCTGGAATTCACATCCCACGGCTATGGCGGCTATGTCTTTGACGAACATATGCGCAAGCACAGCTTTTCCGGCTACCGTGCGGACTGCATCACTGATTTTGCGCTGGAATTTTTGGCGCAGTACGATGGGAAAAAACCTTTTTTCCTGACGGTCTCGCACATCGAGCCGCATCACCAGAACGACAGCGGGCATTACGAAGGGCCGAACGGCTCCAAGGAGCGCTTTGCAGACTTTGTCCTGCCGCCGGATTTGACGGCGCTCGGCGGAAACGCGGCTGCGGAATATCCCGATTATTTGGGCTGCTGCCGAAGTCTGGATGACAATCTTGCCCGTTTGACGGGCCGCCTGCGCGACATGGGGCTTTACGAAAACACCGTCATCGTGTTTGCCTCCGACCACGGCTCACACTTTAAGACGCGCAATTCGGACGCTCATTTATGCGGCGCGGATGATTACAAGCGCTCCTGCCATGACGCCAGCCTGCATGTCCCGCTTGTCATTCGCGGCGCTGGCTTCAGGGGCGGCAAACGCATCAAGGAACTTGTTTCCACAGCCGGTCTGCCGAAGACCCTTTTATCCATCGCCGGCATCTCCGCCGATATGATAGGCGAGGATTTGGGGATGCTCGTCAGCGGTAACAGCCCAGAACGCGACAACTGCATTTTCGCTCAGATCAGCGAGAGCCGCGTGGGGCGCTGCGTCCGTACTCCGCGCTATTTGTACAGCGTCTGTGCGCCCGGAAAAAACGGCGGCGAATATGCGGACAGTGACGTTTATCGGGACGATTTCCTCTATGATATGCAAAACGACCCATGCCAGCTTCGGAATTTGGTCGGCGACCCCGCCTACGCCGACGTCCGCAATGACCTCGCCGCCCTGCTGATTCGAAAGATGACGGAGGCGGGAGAAAAAGCACCGGCGATTTTACCGTAACGAGTTGCCTCAACAGGAACGTTTCGCCGATAATCGCATAAGCCCCTCGCGGATGGACGAAATCCGCAAAATGAAAGGCCACTGTGGCAGTCTGTTATTTAATTCTAAAAAACTGCTGCCTTTGCGCCTAAACGGCGCAAGCCAACAACCTGATTCTGAGGATTCTGTTGCTTTTCACTTTTCACGGCTCGATAAGTTTGCGCCTTCCTTTTTCTTTTTGGTGAACCTGCCCATCAGTTTGTCTAACCACAGATTGAAGAAGCAGTCCGCGATATCAGTCAATACGTCGATAATGCAATCAACCACGGCACTTCCCTCCTGACTTCGATTATTCAGTTAAAATATATCATAAAAAAATGCAAAACTCAACTGTTATTGTGTAAAAAACCCTGATATTTTTATCGATTTTTGTGACTAATCACAAAACTGAAAGGACTGCCTCACTCGATTAGAGTGAAGCAGTCCTTTTTTGTTGTCGCTTCAGCGAAAAAAGAAAACCACCAGCAGAGCTGGTGAGAGGGAAAAGC
>CAVFWQ010000086.1:0-8944 GCA_963626285.1 bacterium
ACCTGCTGCGCGGCAAGCAGGGACGCTTCCGTCAGAACCTGCTGGGCAAGCGCGTGGACTATTCCGGCCGTTCCGTTATCGTCGTCGGCCCTGAGCTCAAGCTCTATCAGTGCGGCCTGCCCAAGGAAATGGCGCTGGAGCTGTTCAAGCCCTTCGTTATGGAGCAGCTCGTCGCCCATAAATATGCGCACAATGTGAAATCCGCCAAGCGCATGGTGGAAAAAGCGAAGACCGAGGTGTGGGACATTCTGGAGGATGTCATTAAAGAGCATCCCGTCCTGCTGAACCGCGCTCCCACCCTGCACCGCCTGGGCATTCAGGCGTTTGAGCCTGTGTTGGTCGAGGGCAAGGCCATTAAGCTGCATCCCCTCGCCTGCACCGCCTTCAACGCCGACTTTGACGGCGACCAGATGGCCGTTCACGTTCCGCTGTCGATGGAGGCACAGGCTGAAGCGCGTTTCCTGATGCTGTGCGCAAACAACATCATGAAGCCGCAGGACGGCATGCCTGTTATCTCTCCGACGCAGGACATGGTCATCGGCTGCCACTACCTGACCGTCATCAACAAGGACGCGCAGGGCGCGGGTCGTATGTTCTGCAATGAGAACGAAGCGCACATGGCCTATGACTGCCATCAAATCAGCCTGCAGGCGCCCATCAAGGTGCGCCTGACCCGCACCTTCAAGGGCGTCACCGAGCGTCGTCTGGTGGAGACGACGCTGGGTCGTCTGATTTTCAACTCCGTTGTTCCGCAGGACTTGGGCTTCCAGAAGCGTGAAACGATGGATGACCAGTTTGTGCTGGAAATCGACCACAAGGTCGTCAAGAAGGACTTGGGCGCAATCGTCGAGCGCTGCTTCCGCAAGCACGGCGAGAGCGAAACGGCTCAGGTGCTGGACAACATCAAGAATTTGGGCTATAAGTATTCGACCCGCGGCGCGATTACGGTGTCTGTGAGCGATATCATCGTCCCTGCCGAAAAGCAGCAGTGGCTGAAGGAAACGGACGACAAGGTGGCCGAGTACAACAGGATGTACCGCCGAGGCATCATCAGCGAGGACGAGCGCTATCGCCATGTCATCGACCTTTGGAACAGCGTGACCGCCCGCCTGAAGGAACGCTGCATGCAGGTGCTGCCGGAATTCAACCCCATCAACATGATGACCGGCTCCGGCGCCCGCGGCAGCGCAGGTCAGGTCTCTCAGCTGGCCGGCATGCGCGGCCTGATGGCCTCTCCTTCGGGCAAAACCATCGAGTTGCCTATCCGCGCCAACTTCCGCGAAGGTCTGAACGTGCTGGAGTTCTTCATGTCCTCTCACGGCAGCCGCAAGTCTCTGGCTGATACCGCCCTTCGTACCGCCGACTCCGGTTACCTGACCCGCCGTCTGGTGGACGTGGCGCAGGAGGTCATTGTCCGCGAGGTGGACTGCTTTGAGTCCAGAGGCGAAAAGGTGCGCGGCATCGTCGTGCAGCCCATCGGCGAGATTGAGGGCATTGACGACCGTATCCGCGGTCGGTTTGCCGCCGAGGATATCTATCACCCCATCACGGGTGAGCTGCTTGTGCGCGTCAATGAGCTGATTGATTACGAAAAGGCGCAGCTTGTCAAGAAGGCAGGCGTGACCAAGGCCGTCGTCCGCAGCGTATTGACCTGCCGCTGCCAGAACGGCGTCTGCACCCGCTGCTACGGCATGAATTTGGCGCACGGCGGCGTGGTGGATATCGGCGAGGCGGTCGGCATCATCGCCGCGCAGTCCATCGGCGAGCCCGGCACGCAGCTGACCATGCGTACCTTCCACACCGGCGGCGTGGCCAGCGCGGAGGACATCACCCAAGGTCTTCCCCGCGTCGAGGAGCTGTTTGAGGCGCGTCGGCCGAAGCGCGATGCGACATTGGCGGAGATTTCCGGCCGCGTGAGCATTTCCGAAAACAAGAAAAAGCGTGAGGTCATCATCACCAGTGATGAGGACGCAAGCGAAAAGAAGGTCTATCAAATCAACTACGGCTCCCGTCTCAAGGTGCAGGACGGGCAGGAGGTACAGGCCGGCGACGAGCTGATTGAAGGCTCCGTCAACCCGCATGACCTGCTGCGCATCCTCGGCGTGAAGGCCGTTCAGGAATATCTGCTCAAGGAAGTTCTGAGCGTGTACTACTCTCAGGGCGTGCATATCGCCGATAAGCACATTGAGGTCATTGTCCGTCAGATGCTGCGCAAGGTGCGCGTGGAGGACAGCGCCGATACCGATTTGCTGCCCGGCAGCCTTGTGGACATCTTCACCTTCGAAAGCGCCAACGAAAAGACCATTCGGGAGGGCGGACGCCCCGCCATCGCCAAGCGCATCCTGCTGGGCATCACGAAGGCTTCTCTGGCGACAGAGAGCTTCCTGTCCGCCGCGTCCTTCCAGGAGACCACCCGCGTGCTGACCGAGGCCGCCATCAAGGGCAAGGTCGACCCGCTGCTGGGTCTCAAGGAGAACGTTATCATCGGCAAGCTGATTCCCGCCGGCACCGGTCTCAAGCGCTATAAGAACATTGAGCTTCAGGAAAGCTATTGACAGAATTCTCTCCTCGCATAAAAATTCTCCCTCTTCGTATGAAGAAGGGAGAATTTTTGTGCCCGTTTGCCGGACGCACATAATTTTCAATGAATTTCTCGATGCTTGAATCATACGGTCAGCTGCATTTTGATATGCGGGATGCCGTCCTCCGAAAACACATCGGACACCGCACGGAAGCCCGCCTTTTCATACAGGGCGCGGGCCTGGGTCTGCGCCTCAATGGTGATGAGTCCGGCGGAAAACCTGTCTTTTGCAACGGCAATGGCGGCACGGACGATTCGGCTGCCCAAGCCGCACCGCCGCCTGACGGCAATCACCCGCCCGATGGAGGCTTCTTCAAAGCGCGTGTGCGGCGGCAGCACCCGCGCATACGCCTGTATGCCGCCTGCATCCTTCAGCCAAAGGTGATAGGCGGCCTTGTCGAAGACATCGATTTCCTGATAAGGGCAGCGCTGCTCCACGACAAAAACCGTTATGCGCAGGCGATACATTTCGTACAGCTCCTCGGCGCTCAATTCGGTGAAATGCCTGATGATGAGCTCCATGACATTACTCCTTGAACGGCAAATCACCGTTCCTGAATTTCCTTGCCGCTGATATGCTCGATATCCAGTACATAGATGCGCACGGCCTTGCCGGACGCTGCGATTTCCGCATCGGCCGTTTGTTCATCGGGAAAATATTTCATGGCGAGCCTTTTGACGAGCGCCTGCGTTTCACAGCGCTCCTGCAACATATGACAGCGCCCGAACACGGCGGCGCTTTGCAGGAAGGGCGCCCATGCCTCCTTTTTGACGGTCTCATGGCCGTAGACCGTAAAGCACACCCTGTCGTCGGCGCGCAGGGCGTCCGCCTTGTGACCGGTCGCCGCCCCGTGAAAATAAATCTTTTCCTGCGCCTCGTCATATAAAAAATTCAGCGGAATCGCGTACGGATAGCCGCCGTCGCCGTGCATCGCAAGCACCCCGCGCCGCTCCGTGCGCAGAAGCGCCTGCGCCTCGTCTAGACCAATCTCTTTTTTCTTCCTTCGGACAGGCCGAAACATACGATCATCTCCTTGAACCAACTGCCGCCATGACAGTCAAGCCGAAACCCTGCTGTCAAGCGCACAAAAAGCACCCGACACGCCGAGCAGCACACCCTCAAGCGGGCAATCCAACAATGAACAAAGGGTGATGGCACTGAGGTGTCGTCTTAACGCCTTTCAAATTCTGCCGCGATGCCGGCCAGCAGCCTGCGGATGGGCAGGTGCTGCGGACACGCCTTTTCGCACTTGCCGCATTTGATGCAGTCCGAAGCCCTGCGTCCGGGCGCGGTATGCACGACATTGTAGTAGTAATCCGCGTTCCAGTCGTGATACAGCTGCTTGGTGTTCATGATGGCAAACAGGTCGGGGATAGCGATGTGCTTGGGGCAGCCGTCCGTGCAGTAGCGGCAGGAGGTGCAGGGGATGAGATTCATGGATTTGAAAATTTTCTGCACCCTTTGGATGGCCTGAAGCTCGGTCTCATTCAGCGGTTTGAAATCCTTCATGAAGGACAGATTGTCCTCCATCTGCCGCATATTGCTCATGCCGGACAGCACCATCATGACGCCGGGAAAGCTTGCAGCAAAACGGATGGCATAGCTGGCGGGGCTGCCGCCGTGCAGCGCATCCAGCACCTTTGCGGCTTCTTCCGGCAGGTTGACCAGATTGCCGCCCTTGACGGGCTCCATGACGATGACGGGCTTGCCGTATTTTACGCATACATCGTAGCACTTGCGGCTCTGCACGGCGGGGTCGTCATAATCCGCATAGTTGAATTGAATTTGAACGGCCTCGATTTGCGGATAGTCCGTCAAAATCCGCTCCAGCATCTCGGCGCGGTCATGAAAGGAGATGCCGACATGCCTGATTTTTCCCTCCGCCTTCAGCGCAAACGCCGTTTCATAGGCGCGGCATTCCCTGTAATGCCCGTAGTTGCCGGCGCCCTGCGCATGCATCAGATAAAAATCGAAATAATCCACGCCGCAGGCGGTCAACTGGCTTTTAAAGAAGGGGCGGATGTCCGCCTCGGTCTTGAAGAAATTGCCCGTCAGCTTGTCGGTCAGAATATAGCGCTCGCGGGGATAGCGGCTCGTCAGGCATTCGCGCAGGGCGGTTTCGCTTTTTCCCCGAATGTAGCCGTGCGCGGTGTCAAAGTAATTGAAGCCCGCAGCCAGGAATGCATCCACCATGCGTTTGGTTTCATCAAGGTCTACATCTTCGCCCCGCATCGGCAGCCGCATACAGCCAAAGCCGAAATTTTTCTTGATATTCTCCATACAGCCAATGCTCCTTTTCCTTTCACGGCCGCCAAGCGGCGCTGCCGACACAACGGCAGAATGAAAAATCGAACATATATATTGTACAGAAAAAAAGAAAAATCGTCAATGAACGCGATTAGACGACAGATGAGAAAAAGTATCAATCGCTCCGAAAGGCAGCTACTGTATCGCCGCGGGGAGGGCGCTTTTCAGGAGGCGCTCCGCATAGGCGACCGTTTTTTCGCGGCTGCGTTTTTGCGGATGGACGATATAGTCCAGCAGCGTGCCGGCCAGCGCCTCCGTGAAAAAGGTGCAGAGAAACTGCCGATAGTCCGCCTCTAAGACGACGCCTGATTTATTGGCGCTCTGCTCAATCAGGCTGTCAAGGCAGGCGTTAAAATCCAGAAACAGGAAGCGCTTCAGTCCTGCCCGACCGACGGCGTTATAGGCGTTGGTCAAAAGATACTGGTTGTTTTCCACATAGTCCAGCACAAAAAGAATGACCTCATGGTAGTCGAGCATCAGGTCATACTGCTTGACGACCTCGACCGCCTCCTCCTCTATCATCCACTTGAACAGGTCATAAATATCCGCGAAATGGTAGTAAAAGGAATTGCGGTTGAGGCCGCAGGCGGATACAAGCTCGTGAACGGTGATTTTATTGATGGATTTGCCGGCCATCAGTTTTTTGAGCGCCTCCGCCAGCGCCTTTTTGGTCGTCAGGGACATATCCTTCTGCTTCATCATCCGCACCGTCCTTTCGGCATAATCGCTTTATCTTATCAGCTTATCGGGGCGTCATCAATAGGCATTGTTGGGCATTTGTCTGATATTTTTCCGCAAAACACGGGACAGATTTCGGGAATTGTCCGTTTTTTGTGTTCGCAATGCCGCTTATAATAGATTGAAACTTTGAAAGGAGGCGGGATGATGCCGGACAAGGAGGGACCAAGCCCCTTGGAGGAGACCCGAATGTATCGGGTGGAGCTTTGGACGCTGCTGGGCAGGCGGGCGGGCAGCCTGATGCTGCACATGAGCAGCAGCTGCTTTTCGGGCATGCTCAGCCTGATGCGCTCGGATAATCCCGTGCGGGGGCAGGTTTCGGCAGATGGGCGCTGCACCCTGAGCGGGAGCATTCGGACAAGGGTCAGCACTTACCCGATGACAGGGAAAGGGCTGCTTTTTCCGGAGCGGCTGGAGCTGCTTTTGCATTGTGCCGGAATGTATCTGCCGCTTCAGGGAAAAAGGAGGGAGGAATAGCCCATGCACAGGTTTTATCGGGCAACGACACGACATCCTAAAACGGTTGTCATGCTGTTCCTGCTGCTGACGGTGTTCTGCGCGCTGTGCAAGCCGCTCATTTCCGTCAATTATGACATGAATGATTATCTGCCGCCGGACACCGCATCCTCGCAGGCGCTCACGGTCATGGAGGAGGAATATGACGGCGGCGTACCGAACGCCAGAGTCATGGTGAAAAACGTTACCGTTGCGGAGGCGCTTCAATACAAGGAAGCGCTTGAGCAGGTGGACGGCGTGAGCGGCGTCACATGGCTGGATGATGCCGCCGATGTGATGCAGCCGCTGGAAATGTTGGATGCGGACACGGTGAACGGCTATTATCGGGACGGCGCTGCGCTGTTTTCCGTCACCATTGAGGAGGATAAGCGCATCGCGGCGGTCAATGATATCAGAAAACTGATTGGCAATGACAATGCCATGAGCGGCTCGGCTGTGTCTACGGCCATCGCCACCACCGATACGGTGTTGCAGGTTCGGACAATCTCCGTCTGTGCGGTCGCCTTTGTGCTGCTTATCCTGCTGCTGACGACCACTTCATGGCTGGAGCCGCTGATTGTGCTGGGCAGTCTGGGCGTGGCCATCCTCATCAACAGCGGCTCAAACCTGATATTCGGAGAGATCTCCTTTGTGTCCAATGCGGCGGGGAGCATTTTGCAGCTGGCCGTTTCGCTGGATTATTCCATCTTTTTGCTGCATCGCTTTGAGGAGTGCCGCAGGGAAACGAAGGATTCGCGGGAGGCTATGGTTTCGGCGCTGTGCAAGTCCACCATGTCGATCGTGTCCAGCGGGCTGACCACCGTCATCGGCTTTTTGGCGCTGTGCCTGATGCAGTTTCAAATCGGCCCCGATATGGGGCTTGTGCTGGGCAAGGGAATCGTCATCAGCCTGCTGACAGTCTTTCTTTTTTCACCGTCGCTTATCCTCCTTTGCCATGCGGCGCTTGAAAAAACGCGGCACCGCTCCTTGATGCCGTCTTTCGTGGGCTTGGGAAAATGCGTGACCAAAATAATGATTCCCGTGATGATTCTCCTGCTTTTGGTCAGCGTCCCCGCTTATCTGGGCGCGGAAAAGAACAGCTTCTATTACGGCGCATCGCATATTTTCGGCGCTGAAACGAAGCTCGGCTCGGACATTGAAGAAATCGAAGCGGTGTTCGGGAAGAGCGATACCTATGTGCTGATGGTGAAAAAGGGCAATTCGGCGCGGGAGCAGGCGCTGTCCGAGGCGCTTCGGGCGCTGCCGGAGGTGACCTCTGTCATCTCCTACACGGACAATGCGGGAAGCGTCATCCCGACGGAATATGTGGACAAGGACACGCTCTCCAAGCTGATTTCCGAGCATTACAGCCGCATGGTGCTGTCCGTTCAGGCGGATTTAGAGGGAGATGCGGCGTTTGATTTGGTGAAGCGCGTGTGCGAAACTGCCGAGCGGTATTATCCGAACGCATGGTATCTGGCGGGCGAGGGCGTCAGCACGAATGACATGAAGGAAACGGTCACGGCGGATATGGCCAAGGTCAATCTGATCGCTATCGGCGCTGTGTTTATCGTTTTGCTTCTGTCCTTTAAGTCCCTGTCCCTGCCTGTCATTCTGGTGCTGGCTATCGAAACGGGCATTTGGATAAACACGGCGCTTCCGTATTTTACGGGGCAAACCGTTTTTTACATTTCGTATTTAATCATTTCGTCCATTCAGCTCGGCTCTACGGTGGACTACGCCATCCTATTTACGGACAGATATACGGAATTCCGACGGAACATGGGGAAAAAGGCCGCGATTGCGCAGACCGTGGCCTCTGTCACGACCTCGATTTTGACGTCGGGCTTAACCATGACCGTGGTCGGCTTTCTGATGGGCATCATTTCAACCCATGGGCTGCTCAGCCAGCTCGGCTTTTTTATAGGGCGCGGCGCGCTCATGTCGATGGGCATTGTGCTGGTTGCACTACCGGGCATGCTGTATTTGCTGGACGGCTTGATTCGGCGCACGACAAAGGGCGCGGCTTTTGTAAAGGGAGGAAGCAAACATGAGCTTTAAAAAGGGATTGGTGTTTATGCTGGCTGTCTGTCTGATGCTGATGAACATCGGCAGCGCTGCCGAGGGCGGCAAGGAAGAAGTGATTTACGGGACATTAGATTCATCGGGCACAGTCGAGGGCTTGTATGCCGTCAATATTTTTGCGGGCGGCGAGATCGAGGACTACGGCGATTATACACAGGTGCATCTTCTGAATACGGAGGATGCGATTGCCTATGCGAACGGCAGGGTCACGCTGAAAAGCGATGCCGAGCGGGTATATTATCAGGGAAATCTGAAGACAAAGGAACTGCCGTGGCTGTTCGAGCTTTCCTACTTTCTGGACGGTCAGCCGGTTCATGCGCAGGAGCTGGCGGGACAGAGCGGCAGGGTTGAGATTCTCCTGAGCATCCGCCAAAATCCGGCTGCGCAGGGCAACTTTTTTCTGAGCCACGCCCTGCAGATCACCGTGATGCTGGACACCGGCAGGTGCCGCAGGATTATGGCAGAGGGCGCGACACAGGCAAATGTCGGTACAAGCCGGCAACTCAGTTATATCGTGCTGCCCGGCACAGAAAAAACGTTTTCAATCGTGACCGAGGCAGCGGATTTTGAAATGGATGCGATTTCAATCAACGGCATCCGGCTTTCGCTGGATATTGATGTGGATTCGTCCGAACTGACCGAGCAGACTGATAAAATCATCAGCGCGGGACAAGAAATGGACGACGGCGCGGCGCAGCTGTGCGACGGAGCGGAGGAGCTGAAGGACGGATTAAGCG
>CAVFWQ010000087.1:0-8661 GCA_963626285.1 bacterium
GGCACCCCGCATCATTCGGCATATCATGCTGTCTGATGGCGGGGTGCTGTTTATTTCGGCGGTGTACGCAATCCCGCAAGGCAGGGAAACTGCCATGCCGATGATAAAATGCGGCTCACCGTTCCTTCTGTATCCAAACCTGTCTGTTGATTGCCTCGGCTGCCGCATCGGGCGGCAGACTGCCCTGCACGGCGTTCGCGCAGATGCCCGCGATTTGCTTTTCAACACTCAGTTGGTCAAAATCGGCCGAAAGGCAAGGGAAAAGCTGCCTGCGGATGCCGTTTTGAAGCCCCGTTCGGACGGCGTTCAGCCACGGATATAATGCGAGAATATCCTCGTTTTCATAGGCGGAGCGAAGCGGAGAGCAGCCGCCCAGCAGCGCCAACAGCTCCGCTGTATTCGGCATAAACAGCCATGACAGAAAATCCACTGCCGCCTCTTTATGCCCGCCTTTTTTCAGAATGCCCAGTACGCCGCCGCTCAGCAGCGGCCTTCCGCCCGGCGCAGGCGCATAGCCGACCTGACCGGAAACACGGGAAAGAGGCTCTTCCGTAAGCCGTCCCGCATAGTTCCCATGTGCGACCATCAGCGCACTTTCCCCGTGTGAAAAGCGGTTGACGGCTTGATTCCAGCTTCCGCCCGGCACAATGGCGGCACTCTGTTCCAGCATTCTGCGCTGTTCAATATAGCTTTGCAGCATTTCGCCGGAAAGCTGCGGCCATTTTCCTGTTGAGGAAAAGGCGAGCAAATCGGAAATATATTCGCTGGCTCGCCGTGTCACCAGCGTGCCGCGCCATGCTTCCGATGCCTGCCTGCTGATGCTGTCCATAAAGACAGCTGCTTCTAAATATTCTTCTCTGGTTTGAGGGACGCGAAGCATCCGCCGTTTTTTTTCATAAAATACGCGCTGCAAATGCGGGTCATTGATAAGGTCTTCGCGGAAAAACAGCAGGCAACAGCCGGGGTCAAACGGCAGGGCATAATGCATCCCGTCAATCAAAGAGTACTCCGTCTCCAGCTTCGGCAGAAAGCGGCCGATACAGTCCGAAAGCGCAAAGTTCGTCTCCTCCAAAGGAAGCAAAAGAGGACGCGCCCAGCGGTTCAGCAGTGCCATGTCCATGCGGATGATGTCGAATGTTTGATGCAGCTGCGGCTCTGCGAATGCACCGCTGACCTCCTGCGTGGGTTTCAGGGTCATACGGAGAGAAATCCCCGTTTCCTTTTCAAGGCGCGGGAGCATACAAAGCAGTGCGCGGGTAACGGGCGTATCCGCCGACAGCATTGAAAGAGCCGCTTTTCTTTTGAAGGCCGTAGACGAAGGCATAGGAAAACCGATGACCTGTCCGTTAATATTCTGAAGCGGCGCGGCATCGTTGATGAGCGCGAGCGCGGCGTCCCGGCCGAGGCGTTTGAAATTCAGCTGATAGGCAGCATAACCTGCATCGGCCGGCATACGGGCCTGAGACAGCGTATATATGCGCGGCAGGCGGCTTAAATACTGTCCGACACGCCGAACGGCTTCAGCCATTTCCGCGGATGTTGTCATGACGACTTCCGGCGGCGTGTCCTGCCCAAGCATGACAAAGGCCTGCCTGGTATATTGAGCGGGAATGCTCTGAAGATGGGTAACGGATATATCTGCTGTTTGCATCGCCGCAAGGAATGTCTGTGTAAAGGTGTTTTCTGTCGGATAGCAGGTCATGCCGGTCATCAAGCCGACCCGCAGCGGCTTTTCGTTTTTGATTTGCGCGGCCATGTCTTCGGCCGCCTTTTTCATATCAAAACCGGCATGGAAAAAGCCGTCCGGCGCGCCGCGCAGCGCAAACAGCACGCGCATGTCGGCTTGAACGAGCGGAGCGTAGCATTTGGCTGGCTCCGGCAGGCTGGTGACCACCAAGACGCAGCGGGCGCGGGAGGACAGCACATCGGCCACGGCTTTCTGCTCGTTGCCGGACAGGTTGTCCGTCAATCGAAGCAGCGTGCCGTAGCCTCTTTCTTCCGCTGTCTGCGCAAGCGCCTGATACATTTCTCCGTACGCACAGATGCGGTCGTCCGGCATGATGACGGCCAAGGTATGCGTTGCTCCGCTTCGAAGAGAGGAGGCCGCTTCATTGACCCGATACCCCAGCGCATGCGCGGCATCCATGACGATTTTGACCTTTTTCGCGCTGACATTGCCTTTGTGATTCAGCACGTTGGATACCGTGGCATGCGACACGCCGACAGATTGGGCGATATCCTTGATAGTGGCCATTTTTTCTTCCTCCCCGTTACAGAGCAAGCTCTTCATTAAACTATATCACCTTAAAAATTATTCGTCAACCGTGTTAAAATCAAATCAAAATGTATCCCAAAAAATGAGCGGAAACTTGGCACGAAAAATAATTGACACGTTTTAATTTTTTGCATATAATAGAATCGAGTAAACAATGGAGGCCGATGCATGAGTATTCGCGCAATTCTTTTGGACATGGACGGGACGCTGCTGGGAAAAAGTCAGGTGGCTGTTTCCATGAGAAACATGGAAGCTGTGCAGCGCGTTCTGCAAAAGGGCATTGAGGTGATTCCCTGCACAGGGCGGGTCTTTGACATGATGCCGCCCCAAATACTGACGCAGGAAGGGCTTCGCTATTACATCACCTGCCACGGCGCGGCTGTTTATGATAGGCGGGAGAAAAAAAATATCTATGAAGACACCATCCCTGCGGCGGAGTCCGCCCGCCTGCTGGAAATTTTGGCAGGGAAGAATTATTACAACGAAATTGCCGCGCAGAACACCATCTTTTTCGAGAAGGCCATTGTGGACAGCCTGCCCGCTCAGCCCGTGCCGGAGCATCACATCTGGTATATGCGCGACTGCTGCTATACAGCCGTCGGGCATCCGAGCGAATACTTTTTAAAACACAATGTACGGGTCGAAAAAATGAACCTGTACGGCATTCCTGAAGATGAGCAGCAGACACTTTACGAGCAGCTGACGGCGCTTGGCTTTATCCGCCATACAAGGCCAGGCGCAGGACCGAACCTGGAATTTTCCCATGTCACGCTGGACAAACTGAAGGCGGTCGATGCGGTGCTGAAGCGGTTGAACATCGATTATTCCGAAACGATGGCCTTTGGCGACAGCAGCAGCGATGCGGGCATTCTGCGCGCCTGCGCGCTGGGCATCGCAATGGGCAATGCGCCGGATGAAATCAAGACCATTGCCAATGACACGACGGCTGCCAACACAGCGGACGGGGTGGCGCTGGCGCTGGAGAAATACATTCTGTAACCGCCTGAGGAAAAAGCTGATGAACGCCTTTCAAAAAACACGAGATTTCTTGGTATGCATTGATTCTGACGGCTGTATGTTCGATACGATGGAATTAAAGCATAAGGAATGTTTTTGCCCTGCGTATATTGAGCATTTCGGCCTCCAGCCCATTTCCCGCTATGCCCGCGAAGCGTGGGAATTTTCAAACCTGTATTCCTATGAGCGCGGCATTCATCGTTTGCGCTCGCTGCTCCGCTCAATGGATTTGCTGCGCGTCCGAAAAGAAGTCTTGGAGCGCCGCTTCACGGTGTCCGCTCTCCCGCATTTGAAGACTTATGTCCTTTCCGGCGGGAAGCTGAGCAATGATGCGCTGCGGCAATATCTGACGGAGCATCCGGAGGATGAGGATATTCGGACGACGGTCGAATGGTCGGAAGACGTCAATGCCCGCGTTGCCCGGATGGTGCATGGTATCCCGCCGTTTCCGCATGCCCGCGACGGCCTTCAAATGCTGCGCCGATATGCGGATATTGCCGTGGTCTCCGCGACCCCTACGGCTGCCATCACCGACGAATGGTCAGAGCATGGCCTGACTCCCTATGTGACGGCGCTGTGCGGGCAGGAACTGGGCGGCAAGCGGGAAATCATTTCTTTTCTTCAAAAGGAGTACCCCTTTGGCCATACGCTGATGATAGGCGATGCAATCGGCGATATGGAGGCGGCGCACGCGGCCGATGCTCTTTTTTATCCCATTCGTCCCGGCGAAGAGGGAAGGTCTTGGGAAGAGATGCCGGAAACGGCCGAAAAGTTTTTCTCGCTCACCTATGCGGGACAGGCGGAAAGAAAAGAAATTTTACTTTTTGAACGTCTGCTCCCCCAAAAGCCGCCGTGGGAGGAACAGGCATGAGCATGCCGCTTTATACCTGCAAAACCGTCTATGACGAGGCGGCTTATACGGCGCTTGTGCACCTCATGATGAAAAAGCTGCGTCGCTGGCCGCGCAGGGTCATCCTGCTGACGGGCTTTGTTTCCATGACGGGCGCGGCTGCCATGATGTTTATGCAGGGCGTAAGCCTGATAGGTGCTGTATTCCTGATAGCAGGCAATCTCATGTGCATGTTCGGGCTGTTCGCGCCGCGCATTGCCGTCCGAATGATGATGGCATCCAACAAAAAGAGCAAAACGCCCGTCAATGAATATGCGTTTTGCGAGGACGAGGTGCGGATTCGCACCGAGCAGATGCAGAAAACGTACAGCTACGGCTTTTTCTGCAGGATCTTGGAAATGAGCGGCTATCTGTTCTTTTTCATGCAGGATGAGCAGATTTATGTCCTGAGGACAGCCGATGTTCCTGATTATAGTGCTTTTCGCGCATTTTTAAACGCCCACGTTCTTGCTGCGCGGGAAAGAAAAGAGGTGAGACCGTGATACGATACGGAAACCAAATCGGTCGGAAATTTAATGAGGACGGCTCGCCGCGCCGATATCCCGGCAATACGGTGATTGCGGATGTTCGTCCGAACTGCGCGGCATATGACGCCATGATGTCGCTCAAGGCCATTGCACGGACGGCGGGTCTGGAAAACAGCCTGATATTGATGCCGGAGGATAGTTATCATATGACCGTTATCCGCGGCCTGAATGATTTGGTGCGCAGCGATGCATATTGGCCAAACAAGCTGCCCAAGGATGCGCCGATGACAGAAGCGGACGATTATGTCCAAAACGCCTTTGAGAGTGCGGGACTGCCCGAAAAAATCCGTATGCGCTTTTGCGGCGTGCGCGTGAACGAAGAGGATTTTCGCGTGCTTGTCGCACCGGCTGACGGGCAGCAGGAAAAGGAGCTTCGAGCTTTCCGCGACAGAGCCGCTTCCGCTTTGGGGCTGTTTCTGCCGGGTCATGCGGAGTACACCTATCATATAACGCTTGCCTATACGCGCATTGTGCCGCAGGGGGCGCAGAAGGATGCGCTTGAGCGCGCCGTTACCAAAATGGAGGCGCTACTCAGAACGCAGAAGCCGTTTAAGCTGACGCCGCCGTATGTGGCATTCTATCAGGATATGCTGAGTTTTTCCACCGTGCGCATTCCACGCGACGATACAAACTCTCTGCCAGAAGGAGCTGATGCCTTGTGAAAAAATTTAAGCTGACCGGCGAAAAAATCGTGAATCTCTGTCTGCTGCTTCTATCCGCGTTCTATTTGGCGTATAGCCTGACGAATTATAAAATCGGCACGCTTCGTCAGCCCAAGGAGGGCTTCCTGCCGCTGATTATCGGCGTGGGCGGTGTCTGCGTGTCGGCGTTTCTGACGGTGCAGTCATGGCTGGATAAGGGGGACGCAGCGCAGGTCAGGTTTAACATTTCATGGCCGCGGTTCGGCCTGATGGCCGCCGTTTCCCTGGCCTATGCGCTGCTGATGGATACGCTCGGCTATACGTTCAGCTCCTTCCTGTTCCTGATGGCGGTTTTAAAGCTGGCCAAGGTAGAGGGATGGCTGAAAATCACGATGATTTCCCTGATTTGTGCGCTTGCGTTTTATTTCCTGTTCAAGGTGGCGCTGGGGGTCATGCTGCCCGGCGGATTCTTGGGATTTTAAGGAGGTGCCGGTATGGATACGTTATCGCTGCTTTTATCCGGCTTTTCACAGTGCTTTACATGGGAAAGAATGCTGTCCTGCATTGCGGGCGTTCTGGTCGGCACGCTGACAGGCGTTCTGCCCGGCATCGGCGTGACGGGCGCGATGGCGCTGCTGCTGCCCATCAGCTTCGGCATGGACGCCACAACCGCGCTGATTCTCTTCGCCGGCATTTATTACGGCGCCATGTACGGCGGCTCAACCACATCCATTTTGGTCAACCTGCCCGGCGAGGCAGCCAGTGTCGTAACCTGTCTGGACGGCAACCAAATGGCGAAAAAAGGCCGCGCCGGCGCTGCATTGGCCATCAGCGCATGGGGTTCCTTTATTGCGGGGACGATTGGTCTGATCGCTTTGACCTTCATCGCGGAGGATATCGCCAATCTTGCCCTTAAATTCAAATCGCCCGAATATTTCGCCATTTGTGTGCTGGGCTTGGTCATTTTAACCAACCTGACGGGCAAAAATCCGCTGAAATCACTGCTCATGGTCTTCTTTGGACTCGCGCTCGGCACAGTCGGCATGGACGACGTATTCGGCGTTTCCCGCTTTGATTTCGGCAATATGTACTTAAAACGCGGCATTGAATTCGGCGTTGTGGCCATGGCCGTGTTCGGCATTAACGAGCTGTTCGGCACGCTGCTTGAGCCGCAGGACGAAGATATCAAAATCGAAAAGGTCAAGCTCCGCGATCTGTATCCGAGCAAAGAGGAATGGAAGCGCTCGGTCATGCCCATTCTGCGCGGCACCATCATCGGCTTCCTCATCGGCTTGATTCCAGGCCCTGCCGGAACGCTGGCCTCCTTCTCCTCCTATGCAACGGAGAAAAAAGTCTCCAAGCATCCGGAGGAATTCGGGCAGGGGGCGATAGAGGGTGTCGCGGGACCGGAATCCGCCAACAACGCGGCGTCCTCCGCAGCCTTTGTTCCGCTGCTTTCCCTGGGTCTTCCCTTTGCGCCGCCGTCTGCCCTGCTCCTTACGGCCTTCATCACCCACGGCATCCAGCCAGGCCCTTCGCTGATTACACAGCATCCGGACGTATTCTGGGGATTGATTGCCAGCATGTACATCGGCAATGTTTTCCTGATGATTATCAACCTTCCGCTGGTCGGCGTATTTGCGTCCATTTTGAAATGTCCCGCTAAAATTCTGATGCCCATCGTTATGGTCATCACTTACACCGGCGCATTTGCCACCAACGGAACGACCTTTGACATCCTTCTGCTGATTGTGCTGGGTGTCGCGGCTTACATTATCTCCAAATACGGCTATTCGATGGCACCCTTGGCGGTCGGCATCTGCATGGCCTCCACCTTGGAGCAGCGCTTCCAACAGACGATGATTATGACACGCGGAGACATCACACGCATGGCCAATTATCCTATCGCCTGTATGATTCTCGGTCTGGCCGTGCTACTGCTTCTCATCTCCCTCCTCAAGCCCGTTAAAAAGATTCTGCTGAACAGCAAAGAGGACTGATTCGTATGTCAAAGGCTGATACGCCTTTTTCATAAGGCAGAGCCGAATATGCCCGGCGCTGCGCGAAACAACATCACTTCTTGAAGAAATGAAAGGAGAACCCCATGAAAAAGCTGCTGTCTGTTCTTGTTGCTCTGACCCTGTGTCTGTCCCTCTGTGCCGGTGCGCTGGCCGAGAATTTCCCGACCAAGGAAATCACCTACCTGTGCGGCTACGGCGCCGGCGGAAGCTCTGACCTGCAGGCGCGTTTGATGCAGCCCTATGCCGAAAAATATCTGGGTGCCGCATTGGTCGTTGAAAATCTCAGCGGCGCCGGCGGCTGCACTGCACTGACTGACTACAACACCCGTACGGCTGACGGTTACACCGTCTCCTCCTTCAACACGACACCTCTGCTCAAGAACGTGCTGGGTCAAACCGACTTCGACTATTTTGAAGCGTTTGATTTCCTTGCCTGCGTCATCACCACCCCCATCGTCGTGGTCGTCACGGCTGAATCTCCCTATACTACCATTGATGAGCTGATGGCCGCCGCGCAAAAAGATCCAGAAGGGCTTCTGTATGCATCGGCCGGCGCCGGTTCTATCACCCATTTGGCCGCCGAACTCTGGCAGTACAAGAGCGGGCTCAAATTCACCCATGTTCCCTTTAACGGAGGAACGGATGCGCTCACCGGCCTGCTCAACGGCTCTGTTGATTTTGAAGTCGCCAGCCTGAGCGAAGTGCTGAACAAGCACGAGGAAGGCAGCCTGCGGATTCTCGCCTCCTGCACCGATACAGACATCCTCAGCACCAAGGGCGAAGAACTTGGCATCTCCGTTCTGGATGGCTGCAACGTCAAGGTCATTCAGGGCATCTGCGTGCAGAAGTCTGTGCCGGAAGAAATCAAGGTCAAACTCGCCGAGGGCTTCCAGGGCATTTGCACGGATGAAGGCTACATCGCCGATATGAAGGCTGCCGGCTATGACGTGGACTACATGGATGCCGAGACCTTCACGACGTATCTGACCGATTCCGCCGCGGAATTCAAGACCATCGTCGAAGAAGCGGGTCTGCTGGACGAAATCGCCGGCTAATACCGCCCGAAGTTTCACTGTCCCTTGTCTCCTTTGACTGCGAGACAGGGGACGGTTTTTATTTGCGGCCGGAAGAAATTTTTGATTTTTAACGGGAGCCATGACCGCGAACCCTGCTTTTCTGTGTCGGAGTGTCAAACATAGGTTACACAAAGCCTAGCGAGAGCAGTCAAGGGAAAGGTGGAGATTTGCGAAGCAAATACGACCTGACCTTG
>CAVFWQ010000088.1:0-8542 GCA_963626285.1 bacterium
ACAATACAAAGCAAGAACCTCTTCCGGCAGAGCTATGTCCAAACTGATGCTGGATTGCCTCCTTGAACCTGACCGCCTTTCGTTGATCCTTGAAAATTGATTTCCGTGAAAATAAATGCAGAAAATATACCCGCAATGTACGAAAAAGATTTTTCGGCCTTTCATTCACGCTTGATAACTCAGCCGTTTTAAGGTACAATGACGAATTGTAGGGGAATTGACCGTGCGGCCTGAAACAACGGACAGCCTGCCGTGCGCATAAAAAGCCGCATCGAAAAAGCGAACGGGAAGACGCAAATGCTCCATCGAGCGTCCCCGCCGAATGTGCGGCGATGCCCAAGGAGAAGACAGATATTTTCAAACAGGAAGAGGCGTTCTATGAATATTTTAGTCATCAACGGCAGCCCGAAGGGAAAGCATTCCGTCACCCTGCAAACCGTCAGTTATTTGGAAATCCTGCATCCGGAGCATCATTTTTCCGTTCTGCACGCGGGACAAATCGTCAAAGCGCTGGAAAAGGACTTTTCTCCCGCGTTGTCAGCTCTTCAAGCGGCCGATGTGCTGCTCTTTTCCTACCCTGTCTATACCTTCATCGCGCCGAGCCAGCTGCATCGATTCATCGAGCTGGTCAAGCACAGAGGCATTGACCTTTCCGGCAAGTACGCCTCCCAAATCACCACCTCCAAGCATTTTTACGATATGACCGCGCACCGCTATATTCAGGATAACTGCGCCGATTTGGGGCTTCGCTATGTGCGCGGACTCTCTGCGGACATGGAGGATCTGACCCATAAAAAGGGACAAAAAGAAGCGGAGGCTTTCTTCCGCTTCCTGATTTGGTCTGTTGAGCAGGGGCTTTGCGAGCGTCCCTCTGCGGCGGATGATGCGTATTTTCCCGTGTCCGTCACCGTGCCCGCCTGTTTAGACGGCGAAAAGGCCGGCAATGTGGTCATCGTGGCTGATGTGCGGAAGGAGGACGTCCGCCTGCAGGCAATGATTGACCGCTTTCGTGCAATCTGTCCGCAGAAAACCACGGTCGTGAACATTCGGGAATATCCGTTTAAGGGCGGCTGCCTCGGCTGCTTCCGCTGCGCCGTTTCCGGCAAGTGCGTCTACACGGACGGCTTTGACGATTATCTGCGCGGCCGCATTCAGACGGCGGACGCCATCGTCTACGCCTTTACCATCCAAGACCACAGCATGGGCGCTCGCTTCAAAATGTATGACGACCGCCAGTTCTGCAACGGTCACCGCACCGTGACCACCGGCATGAGCATCGGCTACCTCATCAGCGGCCATTTGGAGCGGGAGGAAAACCTGCGCACCATCATCGAGGCACGGGCGCAGGTCGGTTCAAATTTCCTTGCGGGCATCGCCACCGATGAAAAAGACCCCGATGGAGAGATTACGCGGCTCAGTCAAAGGCTGACCTATGCGATGAAGACAAAATACCTGCCGCCGCAGAACTTTTACGGCGTCGGCGGGATGAAAATATTCCGCGACCTGATTTGGCAGATGCAGGGCATGATGAAGGCCGACCACAAATTCTATAAGGCACACGGCCTGTACGACTTCCCGCAGAAGCATACGGGCAGAATGCTCGCCATGTACATCGTCGGCGCGATGCTGTCCGGCAAAAAAATTCAAAAGAAAATGGGCAGCGCCATGACGGAGGGCATGCTGATGCCGTATCATAAAGTGCTGGAGCAGGCAAGGAAACAAAGGCAGACGGATGAAAAACCGTAAGATTGAATTATTTTTTTGCCTTGCTCGTTCGCTTCGGCAAATGCTCCGATGCCCAGTGCGGAAAGGCCTGAACGGACATGAACAGAAAGACGTTCTCTCTCAGCTCGCTTTGAAGCTCTTCATAAGTATTGGGGCAATATCCGAAACTTGGCATATATAAAATATCTTCCGTATCGTTCTTGTCAAGAGCCTTCAAAAATTTTCTGATATCTTTATTGCACGCCGCCAGCCGCGTCAAATAATGCTCGGCCTTTTCCTCGTCGCCGAGCTTGTAATATAAAATCGCCAGCGGGAGCAGCATCTGTGTTTCATCGTAATCGCAAAACTTTTTGTGCAGAGCGGTTGCATTCTGTTCGTCTTCCATGTACGCATACAGGTGCATCAGCCGGTAGCGAATACCGAGATTATCATTTTCGCAAAGCCGCAGCATGTCCCTTCCCTCATCAATGGCACGGTGAATCATGCCCAAATGAATGAGGGCGTCCATGTAGTCGTCACGAAGGCGCATATACGGTCTGGTCTCCAGAACGGCCCAGAAGTCGCCGGCATTCTCTGTAAAACAGCCTTCATCCCGCAGATGCTCTGTCTCTTTTTGAAGCAGCGCTTGCAGTGCATTCAGGCGCTCATGCGGCTTTCCTTTTAAGCTGTAAAGGATATATTCGTGCTCGATATCCACGTTATCCGGCTCCAACTCAAGCGCCTTTTTCAGATATTCCAGTTTTTTCTTCTTGGAGGTCGTATGTTCCGCAAGCTCCATATAATAGTCCGCATCCGCGGGCTCACCACTCTCCAACGGCGTTGCGCCGGTTGCGTTTTTTGCTTGAATTTTTGCTTTATATTCTTCCATGAACTGTTTGGTAAGCAGCTGCTGACTGCTTTCATCGGTGATTTCATTTTCATGCTGTTCCATATACTCTATGAATTGCTTCAAAGCCTTTTCTGTCGGATACATGGTGAAACCTCCTGCATAAATTGTGGCAGATAGCCGCCCGCACTGTTTATTTATTATAACATAAGTTTAAGACGGTTGTCTATCTTTTTTTGAGCTCGATTTTAGGACAGAGATAATTGCTTCGATGTATTTGAAGAAGTAATAAAAGATATCAATTAAATTTACACATAATCATTTCGTTCGATAGGCTAAAGCATAATAGCTGTCATAGTGAGAAATTACGATTGCGGCCTGCGCATGAATATAAATGGATGGAGATTTTTCATGCGCACGCCGTGATTTTTGATCGTTCCGGTCTTTTCAGCTTTTCAAACCTGTGCTATAATCAATAAGTTAAGGGGGATATTGGTATGCGCAGTATGACGGGGTATGGTCGGCGGCAGGTGTCGGCTGACGGGCGGGAAATGACGCTGGAGCTTCGCACGGTCAATCATCGCTTTCTGGATATTTCCTTCAGGCTTCCGAAGCGATGCGCTTTTTTGGAGGAAATCCTGCGTCACGAGCTGTCCGAGCGGCTGTTCCGCGGCCATGTGGATGTATTTTTGACCTATGTCAACAACCGTGAGGATGCGCGGGAGGTGCGGGCGGATCTGCCGCTGGCCGCGCAGTATCGTTCCGCGCTGGAGCAGCTTTCCGCCGCACTGAACTGCGAATGCAAAGCGGATGCCTCCTTTTATGCAGCGCTTCCCAATGTGCTGACGGAGACGGAGCGGGAGGAAAATCAGGAGGCGCTGATTGCGCTGACAAAGCAGACCGTTTCGCTGGCGCTGGATGATATCATCGCCATGCGGGAGCGTGAGGGAAAGGCGCTGGCAGCCGATTTGACGGTGCATCTGAATGAGCTGGAGCGCTTGACCCTGCAGATAGCCGAACGTGCGCCCGCTGTGCCCGCCTTATACAGGGAGAGGCTGACCGCAAGGCTCAGGGAGGCAGCGGTTTCCGATGTCGAACCGCAGCGGCTGGCGCAGGAGGTGGCGCTGTTTGCGGATAAATGCGCCATCGATGAGGAGCTTTCCCGTTTAAGCTCGCACATTGCGCAGATGCGGGACACCATCGGCAAGGACGGCGAAACAGGACGAAGATTGGACTTTTTGACGCAGGAGCTGAACCGAGAAGTGAACACCATCGGCTCAAAGGCATCCGATGTGCAGATTACCAACCTCGTCTTGAGCGCCAAGGGCGAAATCGAGAAGCTGCGCGAGCAGGTGCAGAATGTGGAGTGACACGGTATGCGTTTGATCAACATCGGCTTTGGCAACTCGGTCTCCTCTCAGCGCGTCATTGCCGTCATTGCTTCCGATTCCGCGCCGGTAAAGCGGCTGATTCAGGAGGCGCGGGATGCCGGACGGCTGATCGACGGCACGGCGGGCAGGAAAACGCGAACGGTCATTCAAATGGACAGCGGTCATGTGGTGCTGTCCGCCATTCAGCCGGAGACCATCGCCGGACGGCTGAAAACTGAGAAGGATGAAGGAGGAATTCAATGAAGGAGCAGCGAAAGGGAATGCTGCTGGTGCTTTCCGGCCCTTCCGGAACGGGCAAGGGAACGCTGTGCGAGCGGCTGATGCGCGACGACCCGTCCCTTGCGTTTTCGGTCAGCGTGACGACGAGAGCGCCGCGGGACACGGAAATTGACGGCGTGCATTATTTTTTCATTGACGATGAACAGTATGACCGGCTGATAAAGGAGGATGCCTTTATCGAGCATGCCACGGTGCACGCGCACCGCTACGGGACGCTCAAAAGTCAGGTGGACAGCATGATGGCCGAGGGAAAAAATGTCGTGCTGGATATTGACCCGCAGGGCGCGAGGGCGGTCATGCAGAAGCGCCCAGACTGCGTTTCCGTCTTCATCCTGCCGCCCAGCTATGAGGCGCTTCGGGTTCGGCTGCATACCCGCAACACGGATGACCCCGTGGAGATCGCACGGCGGCTCGGCAATGCAAAGGGCGAAATCGAGCAGATGCACCTGTATCAGTATGTTGTCGTCAATGATGATCTGGAGCTGGCGTACACCCAATTAGCCGCCATTGTCGCGGCGGAAAAGCAGCGAACGACGCGGTATTTCCCCGTTGTCGAATAAAAAGGAGGATTTTGATCATGCCTGTGAACAAGCCTGCCATTGATGTTTTGACCAAGAAAGTGGACTGCCGCTATACGCTGGTCGTCGAATCGGCCAAGCGTGCGCGTGAGCTGATTGCCGGAGCGCAGCCGCTGATCGACCCCAAAGACCGAAAGCCCGTTTCCATCGCCGTTGACGAAATCAACCGCGGCCTTTTGACCTATCACCGCAACTTAGAGGACGAGGAAGATTAAAATGGGGACGCTGGATGGACGAACGGTGGTCATGGGCGTGACAGGCGGCATTGCCGCCTATAAAGCCTGCGAGGTTGTGTCGGGGCTGACCAAGCTCGGCGCAAAGGTGTTTGTCGTCATGACGCACAATGCGTGTCAGTTCGTCGCGCCGCTTACCTTCCAAACGCTGTCAAAAAATCCCGTGGTCACAGACACCTTCGCCACGCCCAACAAGTGGGAGGTGGAGCACATCTCGCTTGCCAAGCGTGCGGAGCTGTTTTTGATTGCTCCGGCGACTGCCAACATCATGGCGAAAATGGCGCACGGGCTGGCGGATGATATGCTGTCCACCACCGTTATGGCGACCGCCGCGCCCATCCTGATAGCGCCGGCCATGAACACGGGGATGTGGAACAATCCGGCGACACAGGCGAATGTGCGCACCTTAAAGGAACGCGGCATTCATTTTGTAGGGCCGGACGGCGGCAGACTGGCCTGCGGAGACAGCGGCGTGGGGCGGATGAGCGAGCCGAGCGCTGTCATGGATGCCTGCATTGGCATTCTGAATGCCCGCCGCGATTTGGAAGGGCTGAGCGTACTGGTGACGGCTGGCCCAACGCGGGAGGCCATTGACCCCGTGCGCTTTTTGACCAACAAATCCAGCGGGAAAATGGGCTATGCCATCGCCAAGGCTGCCGAGGAGCGCGGAGCAAGGGTGACGCTCGTTTCCGGCCCGACGGCATTGGAAAGGCCGGCGAATGTGACCCTGCGCTCGGTCGAAACAACGGAAGACCTGTATGATGTCATGATGGCTGAAGCGCCCGCACACGACATCATCATTCAGGCCGCTGCACCGGCAGATTTCAAACCGGAGTCTGTTTCCGCACGGAAGATTAAAAAGAAAAACGATACGGACACACTGACGCTTCAATTGACCCAGACGCAGGATGTCGCCGCGGCGGTCGGAAAAATCAAGAAGCCGAATCAGACCGTCGTATGCTTTGCCGCCGAGACCGATGATGCGCTGGAGCATGCAGTGGAAAAGCTGCGCAGGAAAAACGCGGACCTGCTTGTTGCAAATGATGTCAGCCGTGCGGGGGCGGGCTTTGATGTGGACACGAACATCGTGAGCATGCTGGACACCCAAGGCTTGCACGAATATCCCATGTTGCCGAAACCCGAGGTCGCCCACGCAATTTTAGACCGAATTCTGATTTTACGGAAGAAGAACGAATGATTCATCGGAGGTCAGCCGTTGTACGCACAGGTTATTGTGGATATTGCCGCAGAGCAGGTGGACCGCCTGTTCACTTACAGGATACCTGAGAATGTTTCCGTATCCTGCGGCTATCGTGTGCTTGTGCCGTTCGGCTCACGCACCAAGGAGGGCTATGTCGTTCAGGTCACGAGCGAATGCACCTATGCGCCCGAAAAGGTCAAGGACATCATCGCGCCGCTGGAGGACTATCCCGCCCTGCTGCCGTCTCTGATGGAGCTGGCGCAGGAAATCAGCGCAAAAATGCGCTGCCCGCTTTGTGAGGCGCTTCGCCTGATGCTGCCTGCCCAAATGCGCGGGGCGAGGGTCAAGGTCAAAACGGAATCGACGGCCAAGCTGCTTTCGGACACGGCGGAGCTTGAGCAATATGTCAATACGCTTTCAAAAAAGCAGGTCAAAAAGCGGACACTGCTTAGGATATTGGCGGACGGTCAGCCGCATCTCGTCGCCGACCTGAAGGCGATGGTGCGGACGCCGCTGCCTGCTCTGAAAGAATTGGAGCAGGCGCATATTATTTCCCTGTCGGAAACAGAGATGCTTCGCAGCCCGTATGCCGCTTCGCGCCCGCAGGTGCGGGAGCCTGCACTGACCTTGGCACAGCAGGAGACGCTGGATGAGCTGAGGAATGCGTTGCAGCTTGCTGGACGGCTCACCCCCGATGAGCGCAGGAACAATCCGGCGCTTGAACGCCGTCTTTGTTTTCTGCTCTTTGGCGTGACCGGCTCCGGCAAGACCGAGATTTATATTCGGCTCGTTCGGGAATGCCTGAAGAGCGGACGCGGCGCGATTGTGCTGGTGCCGGAGATTGCGCTGACCCCGCAGATGGTCGATTGGTTTCGTTCCCGCTTCGGCGCACAGGCTGCCGTGCTGCATTCACGGCTTTCGGCAGGGGAACGGTTTGATGAGTGGCGGCGAATCCGCCGCGGCGATGCCCGTCTCGTCATCGGCGCTCGGTCTGCCGTGTTTGCGCCGGTCGATAAGCTCGGCGCAATCATCATCGATGAGGAGCATGAGCAGAGCTACCAATCGGAGAGCTTTCCGCAGTATGACGCACGGGAAATCGCTAAAAGCCGCGTGACGCGGGAGGGCGGCATTCTGCTCCTCGCCAGCGCGACCCCCAGCATTTATTCCTTTGCGATGGCGCGGCGCGGCGATTATACGCTGCTGGAAATGCCGGAAAGAGTCAATCAACATCCTCTTCCGCAGATTTTCGTTGTTGATATGCGCAAAGAACTGCAGAACGGAAACCGCGGTATTTTTTCAAGCCTGCTGCATGAAAAGCTGAGGATCTGCCTTGCAAACGGTCAGCAGGCGATGCTTTTTATTAACCGGCGCGGCTATTCGCCCTCCGTCACCTGCCGAATGTGCGGAACAACGGTCAAATGCAGCCAATGCGATGTCGCAATGGCGTATCACCGCAGCGACAACAGCCTGCACTGCCATTATTGCGGAGCGCAGCGTCCGCTTCCGCTCAAATGCCCCGTCTGCGGCTCGGCCAGCATTCGCACGGTCGGGGTCGGGACACAGAAGGTCGAGGAGGAGCTGCTTAAATCATTTCCCGGTACGAAGGTCATCCGCATGGACTTGGACACCACCCGCACCAAGAACGCGCATTATGAGCTGCTGAACGCATTCAGGGCGCGTCAGGCGCAGGTGCTGATTGGGACGCAGATGATTGCAAAGGGCTTGGACTTTCCGCAGGTCACGCTGGTCGGGGCGGTGCTGGCGGATTTATCGCTGAATCTGCCGGACTACCGTTCGGCGGAGCGCACGTTTCAACTCCTTGTTCAGGTGGCGGGGCGCGCCGGACGCGCCGATATTCCGGGAGAGGTCGTCATTCAAAGCTACAAGCCGGAGCATTATGCCATCCGTGCCGCAGCCTCGCAGGATTACAGAGCCTATTTTGAGGAGGAATTTTCCCGCCGCAGAGCAAGCCTCTATCCGCCCTTTACGACCATAGCCCGCTTTCTGTGCGAGGGCGATGATGCGGACTCGGCCATGCAGGGGGCGCAGATGCTTTCAAAGAGCGTAAGGCAGTATTTTGAGGAGCATCCGGCATTCAAAAAGCGGCTGCTGTTCATGCGCACGGACGAAGCGCCCATTGCGTTTATTCAGGGACGATACCGGGCACAGGTGCTGATGAAGCTGCTCAGGCATCCCGACAGCGAAAAAATTCTTTCTGCATTTCAGAGCATGACAGGGCAGCCGTTTCCAAACGGCGTTCGGGCATGCCTTGAAATAAATCCCGGCTCATTGGCTTGAAGGCATCACCG